>DASXFW010000167.1:0-19776 GCA_036489395.1 Acetobacteraceae bacterium
TCCCGTTCGTGACGAGCTGCCGGCGGCTCGTCACGAACGGGATTGCTTCGGCCAAGCGGCCTCGCAATGACAGGGGGCGGTCGCGCTTCACTCACTCCAGGTTCTACACCCGCTCGCTGATCCTGATCGCGACGCGGCACCCCGCCTTGATCGCCCGGCTCAGCAGTCCGTATCCGGGCGTCTCGCGCGCGCCATGCGCCAAGCCGGTGTCGCGATGCTGCAGCTCCTCGTCGCGGAACTTCGAGATCGTATCCCGCAACTCCGCTTCGTTCTCTCCAAGCGCGGCAATCTGCCCGGCATAATGCGCGTCGATCGCCTCCTCGACCGCGACAGTGCAGGCCATCGCGGCACGCTCGCCCAGCGCCGCCGTCAACGCACCCAGCGCGAAGCCCGCCAGATGCCAGACCGGCAGCAGCGCGGTCGGCCGTACCCGGCGCCGCGCCACCAGCTCGTTGAACGCGGCCAGATGCTTGCGCTCTTGCTCCGCCATCTCGCGCACCACGTGC
Source organism: Acetobacteraceae bacterium (assembly GCA_036489395.1). Classification (GTDB taxonomy): domain Bacteria; phylum Pseudomonadota; class Alphaproteobacteria; order Acetobacterales; family Acetobacteraceae; genus JASHVB01. The sequence continues at coordinate 507 of DASXFW010000167.1, forward strand.
GCCTTGCCCGAGCGCCGCAGCACCGCAAGCTGTCCGGCATAAATTCGCACCGCGCCGTATTCGCCCGCGTGATCGACCCGAATCATGCGCTCCACCGCCGCGCGCGGATCGGGATCGCCTGGCAGTGCGCGGCGTGCTTCGCTCATGCCGCCGTCCTCGCCTCACGCCACACGAAAATCGCCAGCAACCCGCCAAAGCACAGCGCGAAGATCAGATCCATCGCCGCAATGGAAACCGGCAGTCCCGGGATCAGGTAGGACGGCGAGTCGCACGGCTTGGCGGGATGCGCCGGCATGCTGGCGAGCTGCTCGGCGAGCGTACCGCCGCTGATATGCGGCGCCGCGCATTCCGGCAGCGGGCTCGGCCACCAATGAAACTCCACCCCGACATGCACGAAGGCGATCACCGCGTCCGCCAGCACCGCCGCCACGGCAAACATCAACAGGATCCGCGCCAGCCGCGGCGGCACCACGATCGCCAGCAGGCCCAGCACGATCGCCACGCGGTATGGCCAGCGCTCGACCAGGCACAGCGCGCAGGGTGCGAGGCCTTCCCAGTGCTCCGAGACCAGCGCGGTGGCGAGCGCCGCACCGGCGATCAGGGCGCACAGCAGGGCGAGGGTACGAAGCGGTATCGTTGGCATGCGGCGGGATGTGCCCCCGCGCGGGCCGCTGCGCAAGTTGCCGCGGCGGCGCCGGCGGCCTACGATTCCGCAATATGCCACAGAGGGAGACAGACCATGCGCCGCATCGTCTGGGGTCGGACCACGTCCAGCAACGTCATGAAGGTGCTGTGGGGGCTCGACGAGCTGAACCTGCCGTTCGAGCGGATGGACGTCGGCGGTTCGTTCGGCAAGACCGACACGCCGGAATATCTGTCGATGAATCCGACGAAGCTGGTGCCGACGTTGCAGGAGGACGATTTCACGTTATGGGAAAGTAACGTCATCCTGCGCTACCTGTGCTTCGCGCATGCGCCGCACTCGGCGCTGTTCCCGCAGCAGCCGCACGCGCGCGCGAACGTCGATCGCTGGATGGACGCGCAGCAGACGCAATTGAACAGACCGATGGGCGTGGTGTTCTGGGGGCTGGTGAGGACGCCGGCGGACAAGCGCGATCCCGCGGCGATCGCGCAGGGCATTGCCGATACGGCGAAGGCGTACGGGCTGATCGAGCCGCTGCTGGGGAAGCATGCGTATATCGCGGGGCCGGAGTTCACGCTGGCGGACATTCCGTGGGGCGTGCACGCGCATCGTTGGTTCAACATGGATTTCGACCGTCCGGCACTGCCGAATCTGCGTGCGTGGTATGATCGGCTGTGCGAGCGGCCGGCGTATCGGCAGCATATCTCGAGCAATCCGGTAGTGTAACGGTCGCCGCGCCCGTCACGCGCTTGACGCCCGACCCGTCACGCCCGTCACGCCCGTCACGCCCGTCACGCCCGCCCGACCCGTCACGCCCGTCACGCCCGTCACGCCCGTCGCAACCCGTCATGGCCGGGCTTGACCCGGCCATCTACGCACGATCTGTCGTGCAGCGCGTGGCGTGTCCCTTGGACTGGGGGAAGATGGCCGGGTCAGGCCCGGCCATGACGGGTTGCGACGGGCGTGACGGGCGTGACGCGTGTGGATTACATCATCGGCAAACTCAGCGGCGCAATCTGATCCGCCCGCCGCCCGGCCCAATCGTGCTGCGGCACCTCCGCCATCATCCGCGCCTGCGCGTCCGCCAGCAGCCCCAGCGCCTCGGCGTGGTCCAGCGTCAGCACTCGCCCGGCATCGACCACCTTGCGCCCTTCCACGAACACGCCGTGCACCGCTCGATCCGCTGCCGTATAGACCAGAGAACGCAACGGATCGCGTGCCGGCAGCATGAACGGATTGGTCAGATCGATCAGCACCACATCGGCGAGCGCACCAACTTCCAGCCGCCCGATGTCGTTGCGCCCCAGCGCCTGCGCTCCACCCACCGTCGCGGCGTGGAATATCTCCGCCGTGCTCGTCGTGTTGATGTCCTCCGCCGCGACGCGCGCGAGGATCGCGGCCAGCCGCATCTCCTCGATCAGGTTATGCGGCGACACATCGGTGCCGAGACCCATGTTCACGCCGGCGCGGCGATAGCGGCCGAAATCCTCCAGCATGTGGCCATAACGGGCGAACGGTGACGGACAATGCGCAACGGATGTGCCGCTCTCCGCCAGCATCCGCACGTCGTCCCTGGTGTGCCAGCGCGTCCATGAATGTTCGTCGGTGAAGATCGCGTGGCCGAGGATCGTGCGCGGTCCCAGCACGCCGATGTCGCGCGCCCAGCGGATCGGCGTGCGGCCATGACGGTTCACCATTTCGTTGAACTCATTCACGCTCTGCGCACAGTGCGTGGTGAACGGCAGGCCGTTTGCTTCCGCCGCGGCATAACTTTCGCGCAGCAGCGCCTCAGAACATGTGTCGATCTGCGCCGGAAATACCATGCCCGAAAGACGGCCGCAGGGATGGCGCTTCGCGTCTTCGATCAATGTTAGCGCGTCGCGAAAGCCCTGCTGACCAATGGCCGCGTCCCAGACGTATTTGAGGTGCCACTCGTCCTCCAGATGCCAACGCGCCGACGCATAGCCGGGTGCGACAAACACCCGCAGCCCGCTCTGCGCCGCGAGCTCGAGCCACCACGGATCGGGCCCGGACAGATCGGCCACGGTGGTGATGCCGGTGCGCAGCATTTCGCAGTACGCAACGGTCTTGCCGGCGCGGCGGCCGGCGGCATCGGTGCGGAAGGCGAATGAGCGTTCGTAGAGTCCGCTCATGAACATCGCCGGCACGCCGTGTTCTTCGCGAATGCCGCGAAAGAATGGCTCGGTGCTGGGATGCGAGTGGATATCGACCAGCCCGGGGATCAGCATGAGCGCGCGGCCGTCGATCGTTTCGTCGGCTTCATCGGCATAATTCCGGCCGACGAAGCTGATGACTTTGTCGCTGAACGCCAGGTCCGCGTCGCGCAGATAGACGTGCCGGCCGGCGTGGCCGTCCCAGGCGACAATCCACGCCGCATTGCGGATCACTGTCGTCGTCATCCCGGCCTCCCGCGTTCGCGCCGCCGCATTTTGGCGGCAAATCCGCAGCCGGCCAATCGCGTTGCGCTGACAGGGCGCGGCGTTAACCCTTCCTTAATCTTTTCGTGCCAAATTGGCCCTGTGTCACAGGCGCCAGAAGGGCGTCGCTGCTGCAGGGCATCATGCCATGCCAAGCGATCTTACCATCAGGGCGGTGTCGTCCGCCGCCGGACCGAATGAAAACGTCGTCCAACCCAAGCCGGAAAGCGTCATTCCGCCGGCCAATGCATCGCCGCCGCAAACCGGTCCGCCGATTTTCAATCCCACGCTGCATTTCGATGCGGCGCTGGGCCTGGTGGTGATCGAGTTCCGCGATGCGAGCGGTCAGGTCACGACCACCATTCCCACCCAGCGGCAGATGGACGCGTACCGCATGTGGAGCGCACCGCTGCCTGGGGGCGGCTCGCCGCCCGCCCAGGCGCATGCCTCCACGCAGCGCAAGGCCTGACCGCGCGCGGTGTGCCGGCGCGTGCCGCGCATGATGCCGCGGCTGCTTCTGGCCGACCGGGTGAAGGGACCGCGCGACAGCTTCCTTGTGCCGCTGCTGCCTGCGTTGCGGCGGCACTACGACGTGCGCTTCGTTTCGCTGCCGCCAGGCGATGCGCTGGCGCAGGCGATCGGCGACGCGGACATCGTCTGGCTGGAATGGTGCTGGGACCATGCGGTCTGGGCCACGCAGTCCGGCGCGCTGCACGGCAAGCCGTGCATTCTGCGGCTGCACTCCATCGAGGCGTTGCAGACCGATTTCCCGGCGCGCACGGACTGGTCGCAGGTCACGCACCTGATCACCGTCGGCGACGACATCGCCGCGCTGCTGCAGGAGCGGTTTCCCGCCATCGCCGGCGCGGTGCCGATCAGCATCGTGCCGAACGGCATCGACCTCAATCGGTTCGCCGCCGGCGATCCCGACCGGTACCGCATCGCCTGGGTCGGCCATGTCGAGCCGAAGAAGAACCCGATGCTGCTGCTGCAGATCGCGCACGCGGTGCATCTGTGCGATGCGCGTTTCAGCTTCCACGTCGCCGGCCCCTGCACCGACGTGCGCACCCTGCGCTACACCCAGCGCCTGGTCCCGGCGCTCGGGCTGAACGGTGCCATCCGGTTCTATGGCCCGGTCGCGGACATGCCCGCCTGGTATGCCGACAAGGGCGTGTTGCTCTCGACCACCATGTACGAAAGCTTCGGCATGAACATCGGCGAGGCGATGGCTGTCGGCGCCTTCCCTGTCGTGCACGACTTCCCCGGCGCCGACTTGCTCTGGCCGACGGAATGCTTGTTCTCCAGCATCGAGGAAGCCGTCGCGCTGATCCGCTCGGCGCGGCCCGGGCTGTATCGCGACTGGGTCGCGCAACGCTATGCGCTGGAGCATCAGGAGGCGGCCGTGCTGCGCGTGCTGGATCAGGCCGCGGCCGGCACGCGCACCGTGCAGGCCGCGCCCGAGCGCGCATAGACGAAGAAATCCGCGAACGACGTGTCGTCCGGGCGGTCCGGGTCGTACGGATACAGGTTGGGAACGTGCGCGGTCAGCCGCCAGCCCGGCTGCGTCGCCGCGACGTGGTCGGTGAAGCGGCGGTGCCGCACATGCGGGGCGGCCCAGTTGCGCTCGGCGTTGCTCGCGTACATCAGCACGAAGCGCCGTGCGTGGTCGAATGCCGATGCGACGTGGCGGGCAAACACGTCGTCCTCGATCAGGTGGAAGATCACGTCGATCGACAGCGCCAGGTCGGCGGCGTGCGATGCATCGAGCTGCGGCAGCGGCACGAAGCGCCGATGCGGATACCGGGTGATGCAGCATGCGAGCGCGGTGATCGAGACATCGACTCCGGTGTAGGCGGGCACGTGCAGCAGCGACTGCAAATGGCCGTCGCCGCAGCCCAGGTCCAGCACGCCGTCCACGTGGTTGTCGGCGACGAATGCGTTGATGAAATCCGCCTTGAACGCCGCCAGCCGGCCATAGGATCCCGCGCCGGAATTGCCGCCGCCGCGGTAGCGGGCTTCCCAATACGCGGTGGAGTCGAATGCGGTCATGTCGGATCAGTGCTCATCCCGGATTGTGCCGCACCCTGTCATTGCGAGGCCGCCTGGCCGAAGCAATCTCCGGGGAGATTGCTTCGGCCAGGCGGCCTCGCAATGACAGGTGCACCATCTTCGCACCACACCCGCCACGCATGCCGAAGCGCGGCCCCCAGGTTCCGGCCGAAACGCGGCGCGTCGCATAACGCGCTGGCCTTCACCCGCGCGCGCATGCCCGCCCGCAACGCCGCCAGCGCATCCAGGTCCGCCGCCTTCGCCAGTGCGAGCTCCACATACGATGCCGGATCGCGTGCCACCCACCCGTGCAGGCCGGCATTGCTCATGTGACTGAGCGAATGGCGCGACGAAAACGTCTCGCCGGGCAGGCTGAGCGTCGGCACGCCCATCCACAGCGCCTCGCACGTGGTCAGGCCGCCGGAATACGGAAACGGGTCGAGCACGATGTCGATCCCGCCGTACTCCCCCATGAACGCGCGATGCGACGAAGGTCCGCGCGTCTCGATCCGCCCCCCATCGACATCGTGCACGGCAAACGCCGCGCGCACGCGATCGGCGGTGTCCGCGTCGGAGAACTGGTGCGTCTTCAGGACCAGCCGCGCGCCCGGCAGGCGGCGCAGGATCGTCGCCCAGGTGGCGATCACCCGCGGCGTGATCTTTGCCAGGTTGTTGAAGCAGCCGAACGTCACGTGGCCGGCAGCCAGCGCCGGCAGTTTCGTCACCGGCGGCGCGTAAGGCGGCGGGCTGTAGCACGCGTAGCCGTCCGGCAGGCACAGCAGGCGTTCCGAATACAGCTCGGCCAGCGCGTGCGGCGTCTCCCAGCGGTCGGTGACGATCCAGTCCATCTCGCGCAGGCCGCTGCTGTGGTTCTGCATGCCGACCCATTTCACCTGCACTGGCGCCAGCCGGTGCGCGCAGGCCGGCATGCGGCCGCCGTCACCGTAGCCGCCCAGGTCGATCAGCACGTCGATGCCGAGTTCGCGCGCCCGCGTCGCCAACGCGACGTCGTCCAGCGCATCGGTCTCCACCCACTCGCGTGCGACGCTGCGGAAGCGGCGTGCGATCGGGTCGTGCGGCACCGGGTTCTGCACCAGGCACACCAGATCGAAGGCCGCGGGATCCAGCGTCTCGAACCCGGCGACGGTCAGCCAGCCCACCGGATGCGTCTTCAGCGACCCCGACAGCAGCCCGACGGTCAGCCGGCGGTCCGGCACGCGCGAATTGGCGAAACACCCCAGATCGCGCCGCGGCAGGCGCAGGGAACATGCGCGGGCGGCGGCGAGCAGGGCGGCGCCGGTGACGTCCTGGTGGTAGGGCAGGGTGTTGCACAGCGCGCGCCGCGGCAGCACCGCGTCCGGCGTCAGCGCGATGGCGCGCCGGGCCAGCGCGACCGCCTCGTCCTGCAGCCCCAGGCACACCGTGGCGTTGGCCAGGTTGCACAGCACCGACGGATGTTCGCCGTGGCGTTCGTGCAGGTCCAGCAGCAACGCCCGCGCCTCGGGGTGACGGTGCATGCGCATCAGCACGGCGGCGTGGTCGTTGCGCAGTCCCGGATTGCCGGGGTCGAGCTCGGCGGCGCGGCGCAGTGCGGCCTCGGCGTCGCGCAGGCGAGCCGACCGCGACAGCACGCCGCCCAGCAGCTTCGCCGGTAGCGGCGCTTCCGGCGCCAGGGCCGCGGCGGTGTCCAGCGCGTCGATCGCCTCGGCGCGGCGGCCGAGCCGCTCCAGCAGCATGCCGCGGGCGAGCTGCGGCACTGGGTTCAATGGATCCGTCGCGGCGGACACGGCAAGTCGTGTCAGTTCGTCGTCCGCGGTGCCGGCGGCGAGGGCCGCATCGATGCCGTGCAGCGCGTAATCGGCGGAGGCCGGCTCCAGGCGCTGCGCCTCGATGAAGGACGTGCAGGCCAGCGCGAGGTCGCCGGTCAGCCGCAGCGCCAGCCCCAGCGCGTTCCAGGCCTCGGCGCGGCCCGGTGCGATGCCGCAGCAGCGCAGCAGAAGCTGGCTGGCTTCGAGGCCGGCGCCGCGCGCGATCAGCAGGCCGCCAAGCGCGACCAGCGCTTCCTCGCGCCGCGGGTTGAGTTCCAGCACCTGCTGGTAGGCGGCCTCCGCTTCGATCGCGTTGCCGCCGGAGCGCAGGCTCTCGGCCAGCCGCAGCAGCGGCTCGTCCCAGTCGGGCAGCCGCTCGGCCAGCGCGCGCATCAGGCCGCGGGCGCGTTCCACGTCGCCGGCGCGATCCTCGGCGATGGCCAGGTTCAGCAGCGTGGTGGGCGAGCGGTCGCCCAGCGCGACGGCGGTGCGCAGCGCCGACCGCGCCTCGGCGCCCTGCCCGGTGCCGAGCAGGGCCATGCCGCGGGCAAGGTGCCGGGCGGGATCGGCGTCGATGCCGGTGGCGGGCGCGTCCAGCAGGGCCAACGCCCCGGCCGGGTCGCCCAGGCGCAGGCGCTCCAGGGCGGCGTCAGCGATCATGGGCCAGACGCTCCAGCACCATCAGCAGGCCGCCGACGGGGGAATTCGCCTCGTCGCGCAATGTCTCACGGTTCAGGCGACGGATGGTGAAGCCGGCAGTCCACGCGGCGTGGCGGATGTATTTCATCGTGTGGGCGTAGCGGCCCTGGCGTTGCAGGGCCCAGTCGCCGTTGCCGGGAATGGTGCCCTGCGCGTCGGGCAGCAGCTCCTCGACCGAGGCGATCAGCCAGCCGCCCGGCGACAGCCGCTGATAGGTTGCGTCCAGCAGGTCGGCCACGTCGCCGAAATAGCAAAGCACATCGGCAGCGAGGATCAGCGGCCAGCGGCGTTCCGACCGGCCAAGGAACTCCACCACGTCGGCCTCGACCAGGTCGGCATAGAGGCGTTTCGCCGCGGCATGCGCGAGCATGTTCGGCGCTATGTCCACCCCGGTGATCGGCCCGATCGGGAGATCGCCGATCGCCAGCCCGATCAGTCCAGTGCCGCATCCCAGGTCGAGCACCGGCCCGACACGCCGGCCCGCCGCGATGTCGGGATGCTGCTGCAGGACGCCGCGCATCACGCCGGGGATGCGATAACCGAGCGACACCAAATGGCGTTCGAATCGCTCGGCGTAACCGTCGAATACCGTGCGCAGGTATTCGACCGGCGCGCGCGTCGCGCTGGGACGGATGCCGGCGGCCGCCACCAGATGCCGGACGTATGGATCGTCCGGCCCCAGCTTGAGCGCCTCGGCATAGGCATCGGACGCTTCGTCGTGGCGCCCGAGGCTGGACAGCGCGTGCCCCTGCATTCCGAACAAGCAGGCGTCGGCGACGCCGGCGGCGCGGGCCGCCTCTGCCAGATCGACCGCCTGGCGGAAATCGCGCAGGCGCATGCACAGCAGGATCGCGGCGTTGCGCGGCTGCACGAGGGTCGGCGCGGCGACGATGCCGTGCACCAGGGTTGCGAGTGCCGCCTCCGGATCGCCGTTGGCTTCCTGCGCCGCGGCGAGGCCTTCGCGGAACGCCGGATTGGCCGGCTCGTCGCCGACCGCTTCTGCCAGGCAGGCTTCCGCGTCGGCGGCCCGTCCGAGCTCCAGCATCAATACCCCCAGCAACGCCTTGGCGACGGGATCGGCCGGGTTGAGCACAACGGCCTCGGCCGCATCGCGTGTCGCGCCGTCCAGATCGCCGAGGCGCCAGCGCAGTTCGGAGCGGCATTTGCGCAGTCCGGGATGCATCGGCGCGGCGGCGATCGACAGGTCGAGCTCGGCGGCGGCCTCCTGCGGGGAGGCGCTGTGCAGCGCCAGACGCGCGCCCAGCTCGGCGACATCATGCGAGTCCGGTGCCAGGCGGCGGGCGGCGGCGAGCAGCGGACCGGCGGCGGCGGCCCGACCGGCGGCGAGCAATTGCGCGGCTCGGCCCGTCAGGGCGTCCGCATCGGCGGTAGCATGCAGTTTCTGCATTGGAGGGCCCCTTTTGAGCCAGAAGGCGCAGTCGGGTTCAGCCCTGATCGGACAGGCCGGCGGCGAAGCTTTCGTTGATCGTGATCAGAAAGCTGAAATCGGGACGGTCGCGGTCCATCTCGCGTTGCACCGCGAGGCCCACCGACACGATCGAGGCGCGCAACGGTGCCGGCAGGTTGTTGTTCGGATCGCGCATCAGGTCGCCGACTGCCATCCACAGCCGGCGATTGTCGGCCAGCGCGCGCACGCGTTGCAGCGCATCCGCATTCCGCGCTGCCTTCAGCGCGCCAATCGCGCGCCGGAACACATCCGCCTCCTGCTCTCGCTGGCTGCGATGAGATGCGGCCGATTCATAGGCGCGCGTTGCCTCGTGCATCATTTGCATTTTGCCTGGTCCTTCATTGGGGGATGTGCCGTTGAGGCATGTGCGGGAGTCGCAATCGCGGCAGGCTGCACACGGCCCAAAACCGCGTCTTCGTGGCGGATGATTCGCCGCGCGAGCTTCAGCGCCTGGTAGCAATCGTCGGTTTCCGCCGCGGCGAGCGCGCGATCGAGGATTTCCTTGGCGAGCTGCGAGGTGGTCGTGTCCTTGAACGCGCCGATCAGCTCGCGCGCCGCGATCAGGCCGTTGGCGCGTTCATCCTCGGCACCGATATACGCCGATTGCAAAGCGAAGTAGATGCGCCGCGCCGGACTGTCCGCCTGGTCCGGCGGCATGATCTGCTTGCCGAACAAAAAGCGCGCCTTGGCGGTAAGCTCGATGCGAGACTTGGTGCGGAAGCGGATCGGCGCGCCGTTGACGATCATCACTTCGCCCTGGCGCAGCTCCAAGACAAGATTCGACATGCGCCCCTTCCTGGTTCGCGCGGGCACGGCGCCGCACACGCGTGCGGTACCGTCGCCGGCTGCACCAACTTCGTGCGGCCAGCTTGTCAGTGAGGCTCCGGCCCCGGGACGGGCATTCGGCCCGATCCCGGTCCCGGGGGCTTACTTGAACAGGCTCAGCAGCGTCTGCGGCGCCTGGTTCGCGAGAGTCAGTGCCTGCGTGCCAAGCTGCTGCTGGATCTGCAGCGCCTGGAGCTTCGCCGATTCCTGCGCCAGATCGGCATCGACCAGCGAACCAAGACCATTGTTCAGGGCATCGATCTTGTCGCTGTTGTAGCTGATCTGGTTGTTCACGTAGTTCGTCGCCGAGCCGATCGAGTTCAGCGCCGCGCCCACCGCGTTCATCTGGTTGATGAACGTGCCGGACGCGGTGATCAGCGCCGCCACGGTCGATGCGCCGTCCAGCGTCGCGCCGAAGTTGATCGAGCCAAACAGCTCCGATCCGCCGAACGTGCCGATGCCGTACGACGCGCCCTGGTCGTTGCGCACCACCGCCACACGGGCAAAGGTGCCGGTGGAGCCGGTGATGTTGCCGATCAGGGTCTTGCCGCTGTAGTTGGCGTCCTGGATGAACGTCTGCACGTTGGCCAGCAGCGAGTTGTACTGCGCTTCATACTGCGTGCGTTCGTTGCCGGCCACGTTGCTGTCCGCCAGCTTCACCAGCACGTCGCGCATGCTTGCCATGGTGTTGGAGACGTCGTTCAGACCGGACTGCGTGGTGGACAGCAGCCCCTGCACGTTGCCGAGCTGCTGGTTGGCGCTGGTCAGCGCCCCCACCGACGAGCGGACGGACTGGGCCACCGCATACGCGGCGCCGTCATCCGTGGCGTCCGCCACGCGATAGCCGGTGGAGACCTGTTTCTGCACGGCGGAGAGCGCCGAGTTGGTGTGATCCAACGACTCAAGCGCGATCATCGCGCCGGTGTTGGTATTGATCGAGTTCAGGGTGCCGGACATGGTATCTTGCCTTCTGCCCACGTGGTTACGAATGCTCCCGCTTTTGCGGGCATGCTCATCATTCTGACGAACAGGAGTTAACGGTCGGTGAAGTCCGGCGCGTTTTTGTCAGCCCGCCGGCAGGAATTTCGCCAGGCTCAAACCGCTCGTGGCGGCGATGATCTGGTAGGAGGCCTGCAACTGGGTCTGCACCAGCGTCAGGTTGGACAGCGTCTGCGCCATATCGACGTCCTGCGCCGAGGACACCTGCGTCGTCAGTGCGTTGGCGGTGTCGGTCAGCGTTGTGCCGGTGGTCGTCAGCGTGGTCTGCGTGTTGCCCAGCACACCCGCGTCTTCACCCATGGCGCCGATCGCGCCGCCCAGGGTGGTGTAGGTGTCCTGCACCAGACCGGCGAAGCCCGGATCGTTCATCTGGCTGCTGCTGAGCGAACCGATGGTGGCCAGCGACATCATCAGGTCGCGCGTGTAGGAGCCGGTGGTGGAGCTGCCGGTCGATGTCACCGCGGCGTTGGTGCTGGCGAGGATGCCGACGGACACGGTCTGGCCGGGGCCGATCTGGATGCTCGGCGTCTGGCCCTGCAATGCCGCCGCCGGCTGCGACATATAAGCCGAGAACGGCGACGTGCCGGGCGTGTTGTCGCTGGCGATGGCCAGCGTCGAAGCCGCGGTTGCCGCCGCGCCGTTGGCGGCAAGCCCGGCCACCGCGCCGTTGATCTGCGTGTAGAAACCGGAGCTGGTGATCTGGTCCGGATCGGGCACCGGCGGGTTGCTGCTGTCCTGCCCGCCGAACACGTAAACGCCGCCGTCCTGCGTATCCAGCAGATCCGCGACCTGGCTCAGCGCCTGCTGCGCCTGGGCGGCCACGCTGTCCACTTCGGTCGCGCTGAGCCCATTCAGATTGGGAAGCTGCGAATAGAAGCTGGAGGCGATGGACTGCAATTGCGTCAACGCCGTCTGCGCCACCTGCATGTTGCCGGAGGCGTCGTTGATGTTGTTCTGCCAGGTCTGCAAGGCGCTGATTTGCGGCTCGAGGTTCAGCGATATGGCGGCCCCGCTGCCCAGGCCGGCATAGGTCGTGGAGACCAGGCCGTCGCTGGCTTGCGTCGTCAGTTCGTCGAGCTTCTGCTTGATCTGAGCGCCGTCGCCGACCAGCGTATTCATCAGGCTGTAGTCGCTGGGGCCGGCGGCACCGATGCTGCCGCTCATGACGGCGCGCCCGCAAAGCGTTTCCCCTCCCCTTGAGGAAGGGGGTTAGGGGGAGGGGTGCGTACAGCCACTGTCGGCGGCTGTACGGACCCCTCCCCCCTGCCCCCTCCCTCAAGGGGAGGGGGAGAATTTCTTTGCACGTGTCGATGTGCGTCCATCGTCATCACGACTGCACCGAACCAAGCAACTGCGTCCACATCGACTGAACGGCCGTGAGTATCTTCGCATTCGCGCCGTACGCGTTCTGCAACTGGATCATCGTGGACATCTCGGTATCCATGTTCACGCCGCTGCCCGATGCCAGACTGTTGGTCAGCGAGGTCTGCACCGCTTGTTGCGTGCTGAGCTGGCTCGACACGTTGGCGCTGTCCTGCGCCTGTGACGCCACCAGTGTTGCTGCCAGCGCGCCCAATGTTGTCGGCGCGGCATACGGCGCGTTCAGGTTGCCGTTCGGTCCCAGGCCGGTCGTGTTCGACGCCGGCTGCGCAACGCCTGCCTGTGCATCGGCGCCGAGCGTGTAGGTGAGCACATCGTCGATCAGCGTGGTGAAGCCGGCGGGACCGCCGGGTGGATTGGGCGTGAAGGCGGCGGCGCCGGTCGGGCTGCCGGCGACCGCGTTCGTGCCGTCGCGCACCAGCGACGGATCCGCCTGCACTGCCGGGTTCACCTGGATGACGTTGGCAAACCCGACATAGCCGCTTTGCACCGGCACCCCGCCGCCGGCCGGCACCGCGCCGGTCGGATCGGAAAACAGCGTGAGGCCCTGCGCGGAGAACTGGCTTGCGAGGTTCTGCGAGAACTCGTCGAGCTCCGCCTGGTAGGTCGGCAGCGTCGTGTCGCGCAGCGTGATGTTGGCGCCGAGCGCGCCGCCGGTGAGCTGCCCCGTCACGTCCGCTCCATCCAGCGTGATCGCCGGCACGCCGCCGCCCGGATAGTAGTCCGCCGGTTGCAGATATGCGGCGCTGGTGGACAACGGATCGGGCGCGCCGTGGATCGGCAGCGCCAGTCCACCGGCGGTGGTGATCACCATATCCCCGCTCGGCTGCACCAACGTTTTGATATCGACGATCTGCGCCAGGCTTTGCACCGCCGCGTCGCGCTGCGTCTCCAGGTCCGCGGTGCTCTGACCGCCCGCCTGCAGCGAAACGATCTGGCTGCTGAGGTTGCCGATCGTGGTGAGCGTCGAATTGATCGTGCCGACCTCGCCGACGATGTTGTTCTGCGCGGTCTGGGTTTGCGTCGCGTAGGCCTGCGACATCGTGTTGATGCCCTGCGTCAGGGTGCCCGCGGCCGACACCACGGCGGATTGCTGCGTCTGGCTGCTGGGGTCGGTCTGTAATGTGGAGAATTGATTCTGCAGGTCGCCCAGCAGGCTGGCGAGGTCGCTGCCCTGTCCCGGCGTGCCCTGCACCGCGTCGATCGCCTGCAACGCGGTCTGCTGCGTCTGCAGGCCGGAAACGACGGTATCCTGCTGGAACACCTGCTGCTGCAGGTCGATGTCGAGACTGCGCGTCGCCGGCCCGGTCTGCACGCCGAGGCCGATGCCGTCGGAGCTCAGCGCCTGCTGGTTGCCGATCTCGGCGATATATCCGGGCGTGTCGGCGTTCGCCACGTTGTGCGAGATCAGCGCCAACTGGCTGTTGATGTTGGCCAGTCCGCCGGTGGCGATCGTCAGGGCCGATTCGAGGCTCATGAGAGGATTCCCCCCTCCCCTTGTGGGAGGGGGCCAGGGGGAGGGGTGCGTATTCCCGAGGTCTGGCGGCTGTGCACACCCCTCCCCCTATCCCCCTCCCGCAAGGGGAGGGGGGAAGTGAAACTTGCAGCGACAAGGTGCACCACCATCGCCCTTACTGCTTCATGTCGATCGTGGTCTGCAGCATGGTCTGCGCCGACGTCACCATCTTGGCGTTTGCGCTGTAGGCCTGCTGCGCCACGATCAATGCGCTGAACTCGGTGGCGATATCGACGTTCGAACTTTCCACCGAACCGGTCACCAGATTCCCCGCGCCATTGGTGCTGGCTTGCTCGGCCAGCGGGGTGCCGGAATTCGTCGTCGCGGTGAACGACTGGCCGTTCTGCCCTTGCAGGGCATTCGTGTTGTTGAACGTGATGATCGGAACCTGCGCGATGGTGCGGCTCTGGCCGTTGTTGTAGTTCACCACGACGTCGCCGTTGGTCTGCGTGGTGACGCCGGCATAGCTGCCGGGTGGCACGCCGTCCTGCGTCAGCCCCTCCAGATTGTATTGCGTGCCGGCGTACTGGGTGATGCCGCTGGTTCCGCCATAGCTTCCCATGTTCAGGTTGATGGTCTGGTTGCCGGAGCCGAAATCGGCGCTGAAGCTCAACGACGCCGTGGTATTCGCGGCATAGCCGGGACTGGTGACGTTACCGGTCGTGTTGAAGATCTGGCCGACCGTGCCTTCCGGCACGCCGTTGCCGCTCAGCGCGCCGAACTGCACTTCGGCCGAGCCGATCGCTGGGCCGCCCGCCGCGTCGGGCGAGGTGAGCGAGACCGTCCAGTCGTCGGCCGAGTTCTGCACCCAGTTCATGGTGACCACGTGCTGCGTGCCCAGCGCGTCGAACACGTCGATGTCGGATGAGATCGGCGATGTGGAGATGGCGGTGCCGCTGGCCGGCGTCGCCGGCAGGTTGGCGGACAGCGTCACGTTGGCGGTCGCCACCGGATTGAACACCGTCTGGGTCACCTGGATCGGCGCCAGGCTGTTCTCGTTGACGATCCCCGTGGACGGATCGACCGTCCAGCCATTCAGATAGTCGCCCGCGCTGTTCACCATATAACCGGTACTGTTGAGCTGGAAATCGCCGGCGCGCGTATAGTACTGCTGCGGATTGAACGTCGGCTCCCCATTGGACTGGCCGGCCTGCTGCGACACCGCGAAAAAGCCCTGGCCGGCGATCGCCAGGCCGAGCGGATTGTCCGTCTGCGTGATCGTGCCCTGCACGTTGTTCACGTAGTCGGGCTTCGCGACGACGGCGCCGGGATCGTTGACGTTCGCGGTGCTCGTCGTCAGGTAATCGACAAAGTTGGTATCGACGCGCTTATAGCCAACCGTCTGGCTGTTCGCGACGTTCTCGCTGATGTTGCCGAAGGCGGTGGATTGCGCATCCAACCCGCTGATCGCGGTGTTCATGGCGCCAAACAAGGACATTGATCGCTCCTGCATTGAGCTGTCTTCGACGAGGGACAGGGCAGGAAACGTGCCAGCCGGATGCGTGTGGGTTACCGCGGGCTTTGCGGCGGCTTACATGGTATCGCCGCGGCACCGCGGCAGGTTGCGCCGGGCAATTCATGCCGGGTGGCGGGCGCATGGGACCTTGGGTTCGCGTACTCTGTATTGCCAACCACTGAATCTTCGCGCGCCGCGATGAAGCACGGTCGCAGGCAAGACAACCCGAGAGACAAGCGGCAGCGTCTCCGCAGGACATCGGGTGCTCTTTGGCCTGGTTACGGTCAACGCCCGCGCTGCGTTGAAATCCTGCCTGCGGTTCTGTCCCTGCGAATGTGGCCCGCGTCTTGCGTTGTCCCGATGCGAACCACCGCGATGTCAGGCACACAAGGCCGCGGTGGATTGGCTCCCCGCGCCTTCGCCCCGGGTCGCTATGACACTGGCGCCGGCGCCGAACGTGGACTGGAAGGGCGATAGGATGCCGCACGCCGCAATCGTATTGGCGCCGCTGCCCTCGGCCGGTCTCGCAACAGCGGGGCCGGCGACACCGGGCAGTACCCGGCCGAACGTGATGACGGCATTCTCCGGGCTGCTTTCGGAGCTGGACACCGGGGCACCGGCCGCCACGCCCACGCTGCCGGCCGCGGCGCGTCCCGCGATGCGTTTCGGGATGCAATCCACGCTCAGTCCCGCGGCGCAATCCACGCTCAGTCCCGCGGCGCAATCCACGCTTCGCCCTGCGGCGCAATCCACGCCACGCCCCGCGGTGCAGACCACGCTACGCCCTTTGGTGCAAACCGTGCCGGCCGCATCCGCGCAGACCCAACCACAGCCGGCGGCGACGCAGCCGCAGCCCGACGAGCACGCAACGAAGGAAGCTCCGACCAACGACGTTCCGACCGCCGTCGCCGGGCCACTGCCGATGACGCTGCCTACGCGGACGACGCTGCCTGCACCGATGACGCTTCCGAGTGGGTCCTCCCAGCCGGATCCGTCGCAAGCCACCTCGTCGGTTCGCCCGGTCACGGCGCGCACGCGTTCCCCGCCGGAAAAACCTTCCGTCGCAGCCGCCCAGCCCGCGCCGGCGGCGCCCGACGCCAACCTCGCGGTTACGTTGGCGGCATCGCCGGCCCAGACGATTCCGCCGCCGCCGCCGCCGCCGCCGGACCCGGGCGCCGAGGGGAACGGCAAGGCCGCTGCGGTGAAGTCCGTTGCGCTGGACGCTGCGTCCCGTACCGCCTCAGCGCCTGGGCTGACGGCGCCAGCCGCGGATTCGCCTGCCATCCCCGCGCCGGGCAACGCGGTGCCGAACGAAGTGGCGCCGCCCCCCGGCATCGTTCCGGCGGTTACTGCGGCTCCCGTGGAAGCATCGGCGGTGGCGATGCAAAGCGCGGCCGTCCAGGCGCCGTCAGGGCATGTTTCATCGACAATGCCGGTCGCGGCGTCAGCGTCCGTCACCACCGATGCGTCATCGCCGGCCGCGCAGGTCGCTCCCGCTCTGCTGTCGCTCGCGCGCGCTCCGGACGGGGCGTCGCGCATGACCTTGACGCTGCAGCCGCCGGAACTGGGGCAGGTGGAAATCCGCATCGACCGTCCCACCGATGCGCCGGCCCGGGTGGAGATCAGCGTCGAACGGCCCGAGACGCTGACGCTGTTGCAACACGACCAGCCGCAATTGCAGCGGGCGCTCGACCAGGCCGGCGTGCCGGCGGAGGGACGCAGCCTGACGCTGCAGATCGCCAGTCCGCCGGCGACCACGGGGCACGGGCTGAATGCCGGTGCCGGCGGGGCAGGGGGCGGGGCAGATCCGGGCGGCTCGGGCCGCGGGCCAGCGCAGACCCAGCCGGGTGACGCAAGCGGCGACGACGAGGCGCTGCCCGATGCCGTTCTGCCGCCGCCGCGCTGGATGCGTGCCGGCCTGGATATAACCGCATGATGGAGAGCGAGCCATGAGCCTTGCATCGGTCACGTCGCAGCAGAACACGGCCGCAGCCGCCTCGCCCGCGACCGCCACCACGGCCGCCACCAACGCCAACGAGGCGGGCGACGCCGCGCTGAGCTCGCTGTCGGGGAATTTCGGCGATTTCCTGGGCATGCTGATGACGCAGTTGCAGAACCAGGATCCCACCAGCCCGATGGACAGCAACGAGTTCACCAGCGAGCTGGTGCAGTTTTCCTCGGTGGAGCAGCAGATCAATACCAATAACAGTTTGACGCAGTTGATCCAACTGACGCAGGCCGGCGAGGTGATGCAGTCGTCGGAGATGGTCGGAAAGTCGGTGACGGTGCAGTCGAGCCAACTGGCGCTGCAAAACAGCCAGGCGACGGTGAAATTCACCACGCCGGCGGCGGAGCCGGTGACGATCGTGGTCGCCGACGGCAACGGCAACCAGGTGGCGACGGCGTCGATCAGTGCGGCGTCGGGGAACAATACGTGGAACTGGAACGGCGCGGGGTCTTCCGGGGGCACGCTGCCCGACGGGGCTTACACCGTGACGGTGAACGCGACGGGCGCAAGCGGCGCGACCACGTCGCTGCCGTTCACGGTGACGGGCACCGCGACCGGCGTGCAGAACGCGAGCACCGGCCTGACGCTGCAGCTTGGGGGATTGTCGGTGCCGTTCAGCTCGGTGACGTCAGTGGGGAGTTGAGACACGGTGGGGTTCCGGGAGCGAGCACATCGACAGTCGTGTCATTGTCCCTCACCAGGCAAGTAGCCGCAGCGTATGCCACGCAACGCCCCCCCTTGCGTCGCCGCAACGCCGCCCCCATCTGACGCGCCAATCGTTCGATATCGAACGTTCCCGGAGGAGAACCCCCCATGATCGACGTGCGTCCCTACGCGCGCCTCGGCGCGTTCCGGAACGACTGGCTCAACAGCCGCTTCCACTTCAGCTTCGCCGATTACCACGACGGCGCACGCATGGGCTTCGGCCGGCTGCGCGTGTGGAACGACGACGAGATCGCCGCCGGCACCGGCTTCGACCCGCACCCGCACCGCGACATGGAGATCATCACCTATGTCCGGCAGGGCGCGATCACCCATCGCGACAGCCTGGGCAACGAGGGCCGCACCAAGGCCGGCGACGTGCAGGTGATGCATGCCGGCACCGGCATCGTCCACGCGGAATACAACCTCGAATCCACCCCCACGACCTTGTTCCAGATCTGGATCATCCCGGACAAGCGCGGCGTTGCCCCTGGCTGGGACGCGCGGGAGTTTCCGAAGCTCGGCGGCGGGCTGGCCGTGCTGGCCAGCGGACGGGAAGCGGACGCCACGGGCGACGCGTTGCATTTGTATGCCGACGCCGCAGTACTGGCGGGGACGCTGGCCAAGGGCGAGACCGTGCGGGTGCCACTGGCACCGGGCCGCGGCGCTTACCTGGTGCCGGCGAGTGGGTCCGTAACGGTGAACGGCGTCGCGCTCGGCACGCGCGATGGCGCGGCGGTCACCGGCGAGACCGAACTGGCGATCACCGCGACGGAGGATGCCGAGGTGGTGCTGGTGGATGTGGTGGCCTGAGGCACGGCCATTGCTTGTGTCGGGCCCCGGTCCTGGCCCGGCACGCCGTCCTTGCGCATGATTGGAATACGTCTGTTCGTGCGCGGCACGTCTGGTTCCTGCGGCGTGCTGGGTGTGCAAAGTTTCAACCACAGATGCACACGGATGAACACAGATAAATCGAGCCGTGAGCACGGTCTGGGGAAAGCCTGCTGTGTGAAACTGGAGTTTTTGTCGCCTTCCCCTTAACGCTGCACAGCCATCTGTACTGCTAATCTGAAGAATCTTCGCGGCCTGCGGCGATTTCCGGTCTGGTCGCTGTGCCAACGGTCGCGGGGCCGGAGCAATACGACCGTACGCAAGATTCACCACAAAGACACAAAGACACGAAGCCGTGGCAGCCGCGCACTCTCAGCCACACGGCGGGCATCGCCGGGGCTTGACCAAGCTTCGTGTCTTTGTGTCTTTGTGGTGAATCTTATAGCAG
>DASXFW010000210.1:0-5757 GCA_036489395.1 Acetobacteraceae bacterium
AGCCGCCGGCAGCTCGTCACGAACGGGATTGCTTCGGCCAAGCGGCCTCGCAATGACAGAATGTTGCGGTTTCTTGTTAGTGGCCACCGGCCGGCGGCGGCCGACCCGCCCTGGATGAAACGCTTCGTCGCCCTCACGTCATGGGCGGGTTGGCATCAGATCAGCCCATAAACGAACCGGTACGGCACATCCCGGCAATACGCACGGTATGCCGCCTCCTGGCCGAGCAACTTCTCCTCGCGCAGCACGCGCACGATCTGGCAGAGATGCAGCGATCCCAGGACGATCAGATTCCGCAGCGTGAAATCCGCCAGCAGAAAGCCGGCGTGGGTGATGAAATAGCCGACATAGATCGGATGGCGGATGAACCGGTACGGTCCGATCCGCACGATCGCACGCGTTGCCGGCAGCACGCCGAACGACCTGCCGATCGCCATCTTGCCTGAGATCGTCAGCACCAGACCCGCAGCGCCGATTGCGCCGCAGATGTTTCCATCCAGGCAATGGTAACCGGGAGCGACGCCGAGAAACGCCGCATAGACAAACGACCAGAGCGCGCACGCCATTGCGACAGGCCGCATATCCCGGCGCTTCGGCGTTTTCGAAAGCAGCAGAAGCGCCGTGGCAAGCAGTTCGGAGATCATCACCAGCAGCATTGCGACCCGCGCGGGATTGGCGGCGAACGCCAGGGACGCCCGCACCACGAAGACGGCAGAGGCCGGCACCGTGACGGCGCGGAAGATGACCTCGCGGTGACGGCTCACCCATCCGGCGCCCGCACGAACCGCATCCGCGCCGGGAAGAGATGCTGCGCCGGCCGCGGGGGTGGTTTCGGCATGCCCGGACATGCGGCTTCCTTTGCGTTGGCGAGGGCAGGGTCGCTCCAATCATCTGATTGGAACGTACAGGCACAAAATTCCGACACTGCGTTGCCTAGCTTATGGCATCGGCATGGCTGCAGAATGGTTTCAGGTGCCCTGCACCCGCGTCGGCACCATCGCCACTATGTGCCGCCAGATCACGCCGTACGGGCAGTCCGCGGGCATTGTTCGCGGCGCATCCTGGCAACGCGGCGGACCCAACAAACGGCAACACTACCCGGCCGGACGCTGTGCGGCAGGCGGGCGTCACGGCCACCGGCAGGCGAGCGTCAATCCTGCCGCGCCACCCGATTGCGCCAGGCCGCCAACAGGTCTGCGTTATCGCCAGGCTGCGTTGCGTAGCACAGCGTGCCGTCGTCGAAATGCTGCCAGGGCTGCGCGCTGTGGGTCCACAGATGGCCGATCGGCGCGAGCCATTTCGTATCGTCCAGCGAGCCGGCGCGCACGACGACGACCGCCGGGCGCCGCGTGTTCTCGCCGTAGATGCGGCCGGCGCAGTCGGGGCAGAACCAGCTTGTGGAATCCGAGCCGGCGCCGGTGCGATAGGTCCAGCCGCGCGGCGTGCCGGCGGTCACCCGGAACGCAGTGCGGCGCACCGGCATCGACATCTGGAAGGCGCTTGACGACATGCGCTGGCACTTGGTGCAGTGGCAGGTGTAGAGCGTGAGCGGCGCCTCGGTCACCTCGTAGCGCAGCGCGCCGCACGGGCAGCCGCTGGTCAGCGGCAATTGCATCGGTGCCTCCCTCAACGCGGCGGCGTCAGCATGGCATGATCGCCGCGCCGCACGGAAGGAGAGAACGCCATGACCACGCCGTTGCCCACCGCGAAGCCCGAGGATGTGGGCCTGTCCACGCCGGCGCTTGCCCGACTGTCGCTGGCGCTGCAGGAGCGGGTGGAGCGCGGGCACATTCCCGGCGCGGTGGCGGTCGTCGCGCGGCATGGCAAGGTGGCGTTGCACCAGGCGTTCGGCCTGCGCGATGCCGCGAGCCAGGCGCCGATGCCGGACGATGCGATCTTTCGCATCTATTCCATGACCAAGCCGATCGTGTCGGTCGCGGTGATGATGCTTTACGAACAAGGTCGGCTGCTGCTGAACGATCCGATCGGGGTGCATCTGCCGGAGCTGGCATCGCTGCAGGTCGGCGTGGCGAAGGACGGCGCGCTGCAGCTTGTACCGGCGGCGCGGCCCATCACGGTGCAGGACCTGCTGCGGCATACGTCGGGACTGACTTATGAGTTCCGCGGCAATTCGCCCGTGCACAAGGCCTATATCGAGGCGAAGACCGCGCGGTTGCGGCAGACCAATGCAGAGCACGTCACGACGCTGGGCAAGTTGCCGCTGCTGCATCAGCCGGGAACGCGGTGGGAATACAGCCGCTCGACCGACGTGCTGGGCCGGCTGGTGGAAGTGGTCTCGGGACAGACGCTTGGGGCGTTTTTGGCAGAACATCTGACCGGGCCGCTGGCGATGCCGGATGCGCGGTTCTGGGTGCCGGAACAGGATCGCGGGCGGCTGGCCGAAGCATTCCGCCGCGACCCGGAAAACGGCATGGAAGTCGCGCTGCTGGACGTGACGCGGCCGGCGATCTTTGAATCCGGCGGCGGCGGCATGGTTACCAGCGCGATGGATTATGCGCGTTTCATGCAGATGCTGCTGAACGGCGGGCATCTGGATGGGGCGCGGGTACTCGGGCGTAAAACGGTCGAGCTGATGGCGGCGGATCATCTGGGCGAGATCAAAGGACCGGTGGACCTGCTGCCGCCCGGGCATGGCTTTGGCCTTGGCTTCGCGGTACGCACGGCGCCCGGGATCGCGCCGTTCCCCGGATCGGTGGGCAGCTATTTCTGGGGCGGCCTTGCGGGCACAACGTTCTGGATCGATCCGGCGGAACGGCTGATCGCGGTGCTGATGATCCAGGCGCCCGGCCAGCGTGAGCATTACCGCGTGTTGTTCCGCGACATGGTGTACGCGGCGCTGACGGATTAGGGCGCAGGGGCCTCCTGTCATTGCAGTTTGCCACCGGCCTGTCGGTCAACCTTCCCTGGATGAAACAGCCGAAGCGGCATGGCGCTTCCCGTCATGGCCGGGCTTACATGAGGGAGCGGCTGTCAACTGCTGGATTGCGGTTCTCTCCACGCAGGCTCTTCCAATGGACGCGGGGTTGGGTTCGGTCTGTTTGATCTGCTGCAGGGGGAGTTCCAGCCGATCGAGCATGCGCTCCACCTCCGCCTGCAGCCGCGTCGGCGAGGCACGCCCGTCGCCGGTGGTCAGCTCGGCCAGCCGCGCCCGCCGGTCGCCGTGCAGCGGGTCGTAGCCGCGCGCACCGTATCGCCGCCACGCTCCGACTGGTGATAATACCAAGTGCCGAAATGGCTGACTCTTCGGCCCACGCCCCCACCGTCATGCCGACGCAGGTCGGCATCCACGCCTTTGCGGCACGCAGCAACGGTAAGTCGTGGATGCCGACCTGCGTCGGCATGACGGGACGGACATCGGAGCGTACGTCGCTCTTTTCGGCACGTGGTATAAGCGCCAGCCTACGACCGCACGATCCTCCCCCCCATCATCGGCATCGGTACGCCCGTCGTGCCCGGGAAGCTCAGCGGCAGCCCCGCCGCCACCCGTGCCGCCAGGAAGCCGAAGCACTGCGCCTCAAGCGCGTCACCGTCCCAGCCGACCGCCTCGACCGGATCGACCGGCACGCGAAGCCGCATCCGCAAAGCGTCGAGGATCGCCGGATTGCGTCGCCCGCCCCCGCACACCAGCCACCGGCGCGGCGTTTCGGGCAGCGGCGCCCGCGCCACCGCCTCAGCGGTGAAGGCCACCAGCGTCGCCGCGCCGTCCTGAGGCGACAGAGCATCCAGCCCGCTCGCCGCCAGTGTCGCGGCAAAGTCCAGCCGGTCCAGCGACTTCGGTCCCGGACGGCCGAAATATGGGTGCGCCAGCAGCCGGCCCAGCACCGCGGTGTCGGCTCGACCGGCACGCGCCAGGGCGCCGTCGCGATCGAACCGCGCGCCGGTGTGCCGCGCGACCCAATCGTCCAGCGGACCGTTGCCTGGCCCCGTGTCGAACGCCACCAGCCGCCCGTCGGCGCCGATCCACGTCACGTTCGCCACGCCGCCGATGTTCAGCACCGCCACCGGTTTCGGCAGGCCGCGTGCCAGCGCGGCGTGGTACGCCGGGGCCAGCGGCGCCCCCTGTCCACCCGCCGCGACATCGGCCAGTCGGAAGTCGCAGGCCACCGCTACGCCGGTGCGCCAGGCCAGCGTCGCCGCGTCGCCGATCTGCCACGTCCGGCGGCGATCCGGCTGGTGCAGGATGGTCTGGCCGTGGAAGCCAATGATGTCCGCCTTCTGCCCGAGCGCGGCCACGGCACGCACGTGATACTCGGTCAGCCGCGCCTCCGCGCTCTTCAGCCGACGGTCGTCCGGTGCCAATTTCGGCGCCATATCCAAAATGCGGCGCAGATCGACGCGCAGGCGTTCGTCATAGGGTAGCGTCAGCGTCGGACCGAACGAGCCGATACGCTCGCCATCGGTTTCCAGCCAGGCCGCGTCGACGCCATCCAGCGAGGTTCCGCTCATCAGCCCGATCGTGCGCAGCATTTTCCCCCGCTCGCGTCCGTGCTAGCCAATCGCGCCATGGCCAACAGCGAATTCCTACACGAAGCGACCGAGCGCGGCTTCGTCTTTCAGTGCACCGATGCGGAGGCGTTGGACGCGGCCCTGCGTGCCGGCACGGTCACGGCGTATATCGGCTTCGACTGCACCGCCGATAGCCTGCATGTCGGCAACCTCGTCGGCATTATGATCCTGCGGCTGTTTCAGCGGCACGGGCATCGGCCTCTGGCCCTGATGGGCGGCGGCACGACGCGTATCGGCGATCCGTCTGGCAAGGACGAGTCGCGCCAAATGCTCACCGACGAGCAGATCGTCGCCAATATGGCTGGCATTCGCCGCTGCTTCGACCCGTTCCTGCGCTTCGGCGATGGGCCGTCCGACGCCATCATGGCGAACAATGGCGATTGGCTGAACGAACTTGGCTATATCCCGCTACTGCGCGATGTCGGCACGCACTTCACGATCAACCGCATGCTGACGTTTGATTCGGTACGGATCCGGCTGGAGCGCGAGCATCCGCTGACGTTCCTCGAATTCAACTACATGATCCTGCAGAGCTACGACTTCCGTGAGTTGAACCGCCGCTATGGCGTCACCTTGCAGATGGGCGGCTCGGACCAGTGGGGCAACATCGTCAGCGGCATGGAGCTGACGCGCCGTACCGACAACACGACGGTGTATGGCCTGACCACGCCGCTGATCTCCACTGCGTCGGGCGCCAAGATGGGCAAGAGCGTGCAGGGGGCGGTGTGGCTGGCTCGCACTCGGCTATCGCCGTACGAGTACTGGCAGTTCTGGCGCAATACCGAGGATGCGGATGTGGGCCGCTTCATGCGCCTGTTCACCGATCTGCCGCTGGCCGAGATCGCACGGCTGGAGAAGCTGGGCGGCGCGGAGATCAACGAAGCGAAGAAGCTGCTGGCGAGCGAGGCGACCGGGCTGGCGCACGGCACGGACGCCGCTGCCGAGGCGGCCGAGACCGCGCGGCTGGCGTTCGAGGAAGGTGAAAGCGTCGACACGCTGCCCGGGGTCGATGTGCCGCGTGGCGAACTGGAGGCAGGTATCCCGGCGTTCCGCCTGTTCGCCATTGCCGGCCTGGCTGGCAGCAACGGAGAGGCGCGGCGGCTGATCCGCGGCGGCGGGGCGCGCATCAACGACATGCCGATCAAGGACGAGGGGCATACGTTCACGGTCGCCGATCTCAACTACGACGCGATCAAGCTGTCGGCGGGGCGGAAGCATCACCGGCTGGTG
>DASXFW010000237.1:0-4857 GCA_036489395.1 Acetobacteraceae bacterium
ACTTGACCCGGTGGTCGGCATGACGGTGGGCAGCGGCAGCGTCGGCCCGACCACCTCACAAAGACACGAATTACCGTCACGTTCGTGATTTGCAAACGCCGCCGCGATAGCCGCGTTATCGACGCCGCTACGCCGATTCGAGAGGGCTCATGGCCAACGATCAGCAAACCCAGCAACCCGACCGTGAAGCGCGCATTCGTGAGTGCGCCTATCATCTTTGGGAGTCCGACGGGAAGCCGTACGGCCGCGACGTGGAGTTCTGGCAACGCGCGCGACATTTGGTTGCCCACGAGGACAACGATGCACCGGCATCGCCGGAGCCGGACGCCGCGGAACCGAACGCGGCAAAACCGCCGGCAGCGACCACCGCCGCGCCAGCGCAGCGCCGCCGCAAGGCGCCCGCCGGAAGACGGCAAACGAAGGCGTCATAAACCGCCGCGCCGGTGGTTGTGACGGCTCAAGGCCGTGTGACCACCGCAACGTCTTTCGCCGCCCGGCGTTCTTCCATAACGCAAATGACCCCGCAGGAGCGGCACCCCGATGCTCAGGCTTGCGCTGTTTTTTCTTGTCGTATCGATCGTTGCGGCGATCTTCGGCTTCGGCGGCATCGCCGCCGCCTCCGCCAGCATCGCCCGCGTACTGTTCTTTATCTTCATCGTCGTCTTCGTCGTGCTGCTGATCGGCGGCCTGATGGTGGGAAGCACGTTATGGTAGCGTTACTTGCTGCACCGCACTTCTAATGTTTGCATCACACCAGCCGGATCGCGCATAATCCTGCCGCGATGAACTGCGGGTCCGCGATCTTGCTCTATTTTGTCGTCCGATCCAAATAAGCGCGACCGGATTCTCGCGCAGAGCAAATCACGGGCCTGCCCAACCGAAAGGGAGTACGGGCATGACCACGGTTGCGGCAATTCTGAAGCATAAGGGCTATCAGGTCACGGCAGTCGATCCGACGGCAACCATCACGCAGGTGGCCGAAGTGCTGTCGGAACGCCGCATCGGCGCGGTGCTGGTGCTCGACCGCGCGGAGCAATTGCTCGGCATTGTCAGTGAGCGCGATATCGTGCGCAGCCTGGCCGCGAACGGTGCGCACACGTTGCAGATGACCGCCGGGCAGTTGATGACGCGCGCGATCCAGGTGGCGCACCCCGGCACGACGGTCGAGGAAGCGATGGCGATGATGACCGCCGGGCGTTTCCGTCACCTGCCGGTGATGGACCACAATGTGCTGGTCGGGCTGATCAGCATCGGCGACGTGGTGAAGACGCGCATCATGGAGCAGGAGAGCGAGGTCGATAGCTTGAAGGCGTATGTGGCGGGGGCCGCATAGGCGCGGCGTAGCCTCGCACGCCATCCGGCATCGCGAGCCATCTGTCGTGGCGATCCCCCCCCTGTCATTGCGAGGCCGCTTGGCCGAAGCAATCCCATTCGTGCCGAGCCGCCTGCGGCTCGTCACGCACGAGATTGCTTCGGCCAGGCGGCCTCGCAATGACAGATGGCTCGCCATGACAGGCGGCTCGCAATGCCACGCCCCGGCCGTCACCCGCCGCCGCGCTGCCACACCGGCGGACCGAGGTTGAAGTCCCGCGGCTTGGTCGCCGCCCCGGTCGCCCCGCCGGCGGCACCACCGATCAGCGCGCCGACCAGCATGCCTGGCGGCCCCCCGATAACGCCGATCGCCGCGCCGGTTGCGGCGCCCGTCGCCGCGCCGCCGGTGGTGCGTCCGGGTTGGCTGCTGCCGCACCCGCAAAGCACAATCACCGAGCCGAATGCCGCCAGCACCGCAAGCGTTCGCATCGTGTCTCCTTCCCGCGAAAGCGGCGACCGCGAGGCCGATCTGCGCCCGCGCCCGCCGAAGCGAATCGGTATGCGGTCAATCATACGCCTTGCCGACTCCCCCGGTGACGCCCAGATTCCCCCATCATGACACGAATTGCGGCATGACACGAATTGCGGCGCTGCCGGAGCGTGCGGCGATCGGGATCGCCGGGGAAGACCGGGTGCCCTTCCTGCAGGGCCTCGTGTCGAACGACGTCGCCGAGGCGGCGCCCGGCCGCGCCCTGTGGTCCGCCCTGCTGACGCCGCAGGGCAAATGGCTCGCCGATTTTTTCATCCTGTCCGACGGCGACCGCCTGCTGCTCGATGCAGAACATGCGCAGGTGCCGATGCTGCTGCAGCGGCTCAATCGCTTCAGGCTGCGGTCGAAGGTGACGATCGCCGAGGCTCCGGAACTCTCGGTGCTGACCGCCTGGGACGGCACGCCGCAGACCGACGCGATTGCCGCGCCCGACCCTCGCCTCCCCGAAGCGGGCTGGCGCATCCTGTCCCCCACGCCGCTGCCCGCCAACGCGACGCAGGCCGAATGGGACCTGCATCGCCTGGCGCTCGGCCTGCCGGACGGCTCGCGCGACCTCGAATCCGACAAGACCGTGCTGCTGGAGGCCGGCTTCGACGAGCTGAACGGCGTGTCCTGGACCAAGGGCTGCTACATGGGCCAGGAACTGACCGCACGCACCAAGTACCGCGGCCTGGTCAAGCGCCGCCTTGTGCCCGTGGGCGTGGACGGGCCGCTGCCCGCGCCAGGCACCCCGGTGTTCCGCGACAGCGCCGAGGTCGGCACGATGCGCTCCGGCCGCGACCACCTCGGCCTGGCCGTGCTGCGGCTGGGCTCCCTCGATACGCCGCTGACCTGCGGCGACGCCCGCCTGACCCCGCACCTCCCCGCCTGGCTGCACCTTCCAGAGAAGGCCGATGCGTCATGAGCCAGCCGCCCACCCAGGTGCCCACGCAGGCCATCGACTGGGAAAGCCGCTACCGCGACGGCGCCACCGGCTGGGAGCGACCCGGCCTGAACCCCGCCTTCGTTGACTGGACCGAATCCCGCCTCCTGGCCCCCTGCCGCATCCTTGTCCCGGGCGCGGGCCGCAGCCCCGAGCCGTTGGCGCTCGCCGAGGCCGGCTTCGACGTCACCGTGGTCGATGCGTCCGCCACCGCCGTCGCCACCCAGCGCGCGCGGCTCGAGCGCCTGCATGTGAAAGCGCACCTGACGCAGGCCGATCTGCTGACCTGGCAGCCCGATGCTCCGTTCGACGTGATCTACGACCAGACCTTCCTGTGCGCGCTGCCGCCCGCCATCTGGCCCGACTACGTCGCCCGCCTGCACCAATGGCTGCGCCCCGCCGGCCGCCTCTTCATCCTGTTCATGCAAACCCACACGCAGGGCGGTCCACCGTTCCACTGCGATATCGGCCATATGCAGCGCTTGTTCGGCGAGTCAGAGTGGCAATGGCCGGCGACGCTGCCGCCACCGGTAGAACATGGCGCGGGGCGCGAGGAACAACCGGCGGTGCTGCGTCCGCGCTGACGGAATGGGGGAGCCGATGGAAGCGCCGCTGGAAGCCGTACTCCGCACACGGGTGGACGAGGTGCTGGAACGCTGCGTCGCATGCGGCGCCTGCGTCGATGTCTGCCCCATGCCGGGACCCGCCGGCATCGATACCAGCGATTCCGCCGGCCTCGCCGCGGGCGTGCTGTCGATCCTGCGCGGCGAGGCGCAGCCCGAAGCCTCCGCCCGCTGGGCATCCGTGTGTTCCGGCAGCGGCCATTGCATCGCGGCCTGCCAGTACGGCGTGAACCCGCGCTTCATGCTGGCGATGGCGCAGCTTGCGATGACCCGCGGCAAGGAGTCCGCCGCGCGCCGCAAGACCGGCCTGGACGGCTTCGTCGGCATGAGCACCGGCGTGCGGGTGCTGTCGCGGATGCAGCTTCCGCCGGAACTGCTGGCTCGCTTCCGGCCGGAGGAAGCCAGCGACGATCCCACCCCGCCCGACGTGGTGTTCTACACCGGCTGCAACCTGCTGAAGACGCCGCACATCGCCTTGCTGTGCTTCGACATCATGGACGCGATGGGCATCCGCTATCGCGTGATGGGCGGGCCGTCGCATTGCTGCGGCGTGCTGCAGTTCCGTGCCGGCGACCTGGCGACATCGGGCCGCGTCGCCTACCGCACGGTGGAGCGGCTCGGCAGCGCCGGCGGCCGCGTGCTGACCTGGTGCCCGACCTGCCAGGTGCAGCTCAGCGAGGTGGTGATCCCCGGCAAGGCCGACCTCCGCCCGGACCTGGAACCCTTTCTGCTGTTCCTGGCCGAGCGCCTGGACGCGCTGCGCCCGCTGCTGAAGCACCCCGTGCACAAGCGCGTCGGCCTGCATGAGCACCCGGGTATCTCGGGCGTCGCCGCGGCGGCGCAATCGATCCTGCGTGCGATCCCCGGACTGGATTTCGTCGATCTGGAGCAACCGCGCGTCGGCTACATGTGCAACAAGCTGAACCCGCTGCCGGCGTTCAAGCGCCGCGTGCATCGGCAGCAATTGCAGGCGGCCGAGGACGCGGGCGTGACGACGCTCGCCGGCATCTACCACGCCTGCCACCGCGAGCTGTGCAGCCACGAACGCGACTGGCCGTTCGAGGTGGTGAACTTCCTCGAACTGGTCGGCGAAAGCATGGGCCTGACGCGGCCCGACTTGTTCAAGCGCCTGAAGATCATGCAGGACGTGGACGCCGTGCTGGCGGAGGCCGCGCCGATGATCGAGGCGCACCATCTCGATCTGGATGAGGCGCGTGCCGTGGTGCTGAAGGACATGCTGGGCGAGCAACCGCTGGCACTGCGCGCGTCGGCATGACAGGAGACGCCAGCGGCAGGGTGGCCGCGGAGTAAGGCACTGTTGACGAATAATCGCTGCAGTTGACGCACGGTCGCATAATGTCGTCATGCCGACGAAGGTCGGCATCCACGTCTTCCTCCGCTGCGGCACTGCAAGACGTGGATGCCGACCGGAGCCTGCCACCGGGCACTTG
>DASXFW010000262.1:0-19240 GCA_036489395.1 Acetobacteraceae bacterium
AAGTACGCACCCCACCCCCTAACCCCCTCCCACAAGGGGAGGGGGAACCTCGGTCACGCTCGCAGCCGTCTCATAACAGTTTTATACTTTACCCGGCCGGCATACTGCTCGAGCTCGTCACCCGCACCGTCGCCGGCGCCATGTCCGCGTCGATTTGCTCGATGGTCCGGCCGCGCGTCTCCATGCCGATGAACCAGAAGGCCGCGGCGCCCAGCACATACCAGAACGCGAAGTAGTTGAACGCGGGAATGATCGCCGCCAGCGTCGCTGCCGGTTTCACGTAGTTCGACGACCCCGCGATCAGCGCCAACCCGGCCGGCCCGATGAACTTCCCCAGGTTGCCGATGCCGTACACGAAGCCCATGCCGCTGCCGCGCAGCCGCGACGGCCACATCTCACCCATGTAGGGCCCGACGATCGCGTAATTGCCGCTGCCGAACACGTTCTGCAGCACGATCATCGCGACGAACAGCGAGATGCCGCCGAAGAACGATTCATGCAGATAGCCGGCGGCGGACATGCACAGCGCGGCCATGATGCAGGTCAGCGTACCCGCGGTGCGGCGGCCCAGCGCATCCGACATCCAGGCGCACAGGAAACGTCCGCCGATCGCCGCAAGGCTGGTCCAGATGGCCAAGCCCGATGCCTGTGCCGGCGTGATGTGCAGCACCATGACGAACAGCGTCACCATCCATAGCGTGAGGGCGACGCCACCGGTCTGCGTCAGGCCGGTGAGGCAGCCGGCGACGATGCTGCGGGGGTATTTGAAGATCTCGGTCCAGCGCGTGTGCTCGATGACCGGTATCGTGGTGGGCAGCGGGATCGTCGCGGGATCGACCTTCAATGCCCAGGCGAGCGACTTGCGCGCCTCCTCGACGCGGCCCATGCGCAGCAGCCAATGCGGCGATTCGGGGATGACGCTGCGAATGTAGAGGCTGAGGCCCGCGGGCAACAGGCCGATGGCGAACAAGCCGCGCCAGCCGATAAACGGAGTGGTGTAGGCGCCGAGGAACGCGCCCAGCAGCACGCCGGCCGGCAGCATGGTGGTGGTCAGTCCGGTCAGCCACCCGCGCTTGTACGATGGGACGAATTCCTGCACCATCGTGATATCGACGGAGTACATGCCGGTGACGCCGAGGCCGACGACCAGACGGCAGATCGCCAAATAGAGCCAGCCGCCCTCGGGCGTGACCGCCATGGCGCCAGTGGCGAGGGAGAAGTTGAGCACCGTCAGCATCATGACGGTGCGGCGGCCGATCTTGTCGGCCAGCCAGCCCCAGAACAACGAGCCAAACGGGGCGCTGATGCCGGAGGCGAGAAGGATCGCGCCGGCTTCGCCGTAGGTGAGATGCCAGTCCTTGACGATGAACGCGAGGACGAAGCCGATGAGGAAAAAGTCGAAGAAGTCGACCATGTCGCCCACCGTGGCGGCAGCGACAATCTTCCATTGGTTTGCGGTCAGCTTTTGTTGCCGATCCAGCAAGTCGAGCATGGCGGTGCCTCCCTGTAGGCCGCATGCCGCGCGGGCATCATCCCGCTTGGCCTGTCGTGATTACGTGATCGATTGCATTCCTTTGTTTCGCACCCGCGAACGGGCTGCGCTGTGGTCGCGCGGCGAGCCTAGGCCACCCGCCGGACCTCACGCAATGACGGATTGTTGCGCGCCGCGCAAGAACGGCTCCCGGGCGAAACGTCCGGGAGCCGGTTCAACGATGCAGGGCGGACAAGTCCGCCCGCAGAACGCTCAGGCCGCGCGCAGGCGATAGATCGCTTCGTCGAACGCCGAAACAATCTGTGCGTGGCTGGAATGGTCGTTCATCTTCTCGATGTCGGTAAATCCGCGCGCGACGGCGACCATCAACAGCGCGTGGTGTGGGTCGATCGGGCCCATGCGCAGGCCGAGCAACCGCACTGCCGCGCGCACCGCGCCGACGGCGCAGCGGCGGCCATCCAGGGTTTCGTAGCGGCGCTGAATCCAGTGCCGCTCATCCTGGATAAGCGAGCGCGCGAGACCGAGCACCTGGATGGTTGTTGCGTCGCTAGATGGTGTGGGTTCGTCGATTGGCAGCACAAAGGGCAGAGTGCGGCTGCGCGAACGCAGGGTTTCACCGATCTGCCAGAGCAGCCGGAGAGGGCCGCGCGACGGTGGTTTGTCGGGATCGCTCCGCACCGGGGTGGCGATGAACTCGCTTCCATCGAACGGCATTGGGCACCTCCCGCGGGAATAACACGCGTAATCTTAGGTCGCGATCGATACGCGAAAAGGCGGCTTCGCGATGACGAATCAGCGATCAGGCCGCAATCGCCGCCGGCCGGGCAAGGATTCGGCGAACATACGCCGGGGGGGGACGGCTCAACCGGGCGGTATCGGCAGCGGACGGTGTCGGCAGCGGACGGTATCGGCAGCGGACGGTATCGGCAGCGGGGGGTATCGGCACCAGGTGCTATTGGCGCTGGCGACCCTGACCTGCAGGCACCAGTTGCGGCACGGCGCGGCGATGCCGTTGTCGGGCTTTTTGTCTGTTGCGACTTCACGCTATGATCGCTGTCGCACCGATCGGAGCCCGCTATGGCGGTCGCACGACGCGCGTTCCTGGCCTGGGGACTGCTGGCGGCAACGGCGCCGCTTATGTGCGGCCGCGCCTGGGCTGATCAACGCCGCATCGCGCTGGTCGTGGGCAACAACCATTACGAGCATGTCAAGTCATTGCAGAACGCCGGGAATGACGCGCGGTCGATGGCCGGCGAACTTGCCAGCCTCGGCTTCCACGTGATGGAGGGCTACGATCTCAGCCGTTCGGCGATGCTGCGGCTGGTCAACAGCTTCACCGATCAATTGTCGCACTACGACGTCGGGGTGTTCTATTACTCGGGCCACGGCGTGCAGATGCACGGCGCGAACTGGCTCATTCCCTCTTCGATCGGCGGAGAATTCGATAGCGAAGCAGACCTGGCCGATGAGTCCGTCAACATGGCGGACATCGCTGACAGGATGGCGGAGGCAAACGCGAAAGGCTTCAACCTGCTGATCATCGACGCCTGCCGCGACAATCCGTTTTCGACGAAAACCAAGGGTATCGCGGCAACGCGCGGGTTGGGGGTCGCAGCCTCGAACGGCGTGATGATCCTGTATTCGGCGGGATCGAACGAGACGGCACTGGACCGGCTCGGCCCGCAGGACCACGACCCAAACGGCGTATTCACTCGAGCGCTGCTGCAGGAGATGCGCGTCCCCGGCCTGCCGGTGAGGGACATGATCACCAGGCTGCGCAGCATTGTCCGTACCGACGCGGCGAAGGTCGGGCACGACCAGATGCCGGCCCTGTACGACGAGGCGGTTGGCGATTTCACGTTCACGCCAGGAGACGCGCCGCAGTTGCCGGTGGAGTCCGCTACCGTGCAGACCGTGACAACCGTGCAACCGGTGGCGATCGTGCAACGCCGGCCGCCATCCTCGCCACGGCCGGCAGTCCCCCGCCGGGCCGGGCCCGTGACGCACGACCCAAATGATATCTGCACCTCGCTCGGAACATGCTGACCACGACACATGCTGACCGCGACACATGTTGACCGCGACTGGCGCGGCAATCAAGCAAACAGGGAAGGTAGTGCCAACGATGCATAGATTACGAACGATCATAGGCCTGATCATGATTGGCTTTTTCGCCGCCTGCGCGGCACCGCCGCGGGATGAGCCTATCGAGTTCCGCGTTGCCATGATCCGGCTGTCGGGTGAGCTGATGGGCCAGTTCCGCGGCTCGCAATCCATCCTGAAGCAGGTTACCGACAAGGTGACAGACACGTCGCGGACCAACCGGTTTATCGTCGATCCATTCGTTGACGGCGACACCGGCGACGTGACGCAGACCAGCGAAACCATCGTCAGCATATTCACGGATGCGGTCCAGTCACCGCCCAACAACTACTCGGTCCTGCCGATCAGCAACGAGAATTTAAGGCAGGCAGGTTTCGTCGTGGTGGGGACGATACGGTTCGAGAATTACGCAGGTCTGTCCCGGAAGCTCTATCGCGTCCATGCGTCGGTGGTGGACATTGCCAGCGGCGACATCCTGGCGAATGCCGCGGTCTGGGTCGCCAATCGCAAGCTCGATGACGCGCCGGTGTCCATATACAAAGACAGCCCGATGTTTCTGAAGGACAACGTCGTTCAGAAACAGTTGGACGCCGCGGAAACCCCGGCGGGTCCTGGGCGGGCGACTTCGTACGTGCGCTCGCTGGGATCCGGGACAACCACCAATGATGGCGCATCTGCCCTGGGCCGCCAGGATTACGATACCGCAATCAATCTGTTCACCCGCAGCATTGGCCAAACCGATGGCCGCACCATGAAAAACTATGCCGGCTTGTATGAAGCCTACTACCGCAGCCATCAGCTCAATGCCGCTGCTCAGGCATTCTCCGACCTGTTTGCCTTGGGTGCACAGAACAACAACATAACCGTGCGATTTCTGTTCACCGTCAATTCCACGGCGTTCTTCAATAACACGGACATCACCGCGCAGTACGATCTGTGGCTGCGGCGGATCAGCCTTTATCTCGATGCCACCGGACAGTGCATGAGCGTGGTCGGGCACAGCAGCCATACCGGCACGGCCGAGTACAATCTTGCGTTATCGCTGCGTCGCGCCCAGCGGATCAGAGAAATCCTGGTTTCGCACGCGCCGCGCATCGGCCAGCGGCTCAATGCGATCGGCCGGGGATTTGAGGAGAACATCATCGGCTCCGGCACCGATGACGACCAGGATGCCATAGACCGGAGGGTCGAATTCCGGCAGCGCGATTGCCAGACCGGGTAGCTGCCGACTGGCAATCGCCGAATCCGATCTATTCACTATTCGTTCTTGACGGGCGGACGGGCGTCTGCCACTGTGCCTCCGAACATACGGGGAACAACGATGCGCGCCCTTACGGATGCTCGCCAGGATCGGGATGCCCTCGCTGCCCTGGATCGGGCGGGCGTGCCGGAGCCGCCGCCGTCCGCGGTCATGCCGTCGCTGGTGCAGCACGGCCGCGGCGCCACGCTCAATCCACCGGTGCGGTTCGACGCGCAGGTCACCAGCGCGTTCGACGACGGGTGGGAGACATTGACCGCGGAATTCGGCGATCTGCCGAAACTCGCCACAACACTGACGAAGGATTCCACGCGCTCGGCGATAAGCTGGAACACGTCGCCGGATATCGGCTTCGACCGCGCGGTAAACCCGTATCGCGGCTGCGAGCATGGCTGCGTGTATTGCTATGCCCGGCCGACGCACGCGTATCTGGGTTATTCGCCCGGCCTGGATTTCGAGACCAAGCTGATCTTCAAGCCCGAGGTGGCGGAGCTGCTGGAGAAGGAGTTGCGCAAGCCTGGCTACGTTCCGCGCACGCTGGCGCTGGGCTCGAACACCGACCCGTACCAGCCGGTGGAGCGGACGCTGAAGCTGACGCGCTCGGTGCTGCAGGTGCTGGACCGATTCAATCACCCTGTCAGCATCGTGACCAAGTCAGCCGGTGTGCTGCGCGACCTGGACATCCTGTCCGGCATGGCGAAGCGGCGGCTGGCGCGCGTGTATGTGTCGGTCACCACGCTGGACCCGGCGTTGGCACGGGTGATGGAGCCACGCGCGGCGACTCCGGCGCGGCGGCTGCACGCGATCGCCGAACTCACCCGCGCCGGCGTGCCCTGCGGCGTGATGACCGCGCCGATGATCCCGGGCCTGAACGACGCGGAGATGGAGAAGATCCTGGAAGCCGCGGCGCGGGCGGGCGCTCGGCACGCCGGATACGTGCTGCTGCGCCTGCCGCACGAGCTGCGCCAGATGTTCGAGGACTGGCTGGCGACGCATTTCCCGGACCGGGCGAAGCACGTGCTGAGCCTGATCCGCGAGACCCGAGGCGGCGCGTTGTCGGAGCCGCGGTTCCATCATCGGATGGCTGGCCAGGGCGTGTATGCCGATCTGCTGCTGCGGCGTTTCTCCCGGGCAACGCGGCAATGGGGGCTGGACGAGGCGCGCGAGGGATTGGACTGCGATGCGTTCGCGCTGCCCGATAACGGCGAGCCGGCTGAGGCAGAGGCGCAGTTGTCGTTGTTCTGAGTTGGGGGGCTGAGTCGTACGGCCAGTGGCGACGAACGATCCTCGACCTCCGCCGTAGGGTTCGTGCGGACGGCCGCGGCCCGCGCGAACCCACTCCGCGGCGCACCGGGCAACCGATCGACCGCGACCCCTGGCTTTCGACAGCCGCCCCCGCTATACCCCGGCCCTTCGCGCGGCCGGTCGGGATCGGCGGCGCCAGACGAAGGACCACCGCCATGAAGTCGGGCATCCACCCCGAGTACCACGAGATCAATGTGATCATGACCGACGGAACGCAGTTCAAGACGCGTTCCTGCTACGGCAAGGCCGGCGACACGCTGCGGCTGGACATCGATCCGAAATCGCACCCGGCCTGGACCGGCCAGCACCGCATCATCGACAGCGGCGGACAGGTCGCGAAGTTCAACAAGAAGTTCGCCGGGATCGGCCTGAAGCGATAAGTCACGTTAACGGCAGGCAGTTTGCCTTACTCGGGTTGCCTGCCCGTGGGCGTCGGCACGCGCCAGGGTGCCCCATCTGCCACGCCATGCCGCTGCCTGCCGACCCATCCGGCTCGCAGCGCCGGCAGGACCGTACGACGGGTGGCGAAGCAAGCCAGAAAGCAAGAATTCTAACGCAGATAAACCCAAAGCGATGCACGAGAGCACGCGGATGGGTCAGAATCCGGCATCCCGCGGCGCGGCCAATCAGCGTCAGAAAAACTGAACCGGGTGGCCGCACTGACGCAAATCCCCCCGCTCTATCTGCGCGTTCGGCGTGCACCGCCTCGGCTTATCTGCGTAGAAAATTCCTTGCTTGCTCTGCTGTGCAACCGCACGTGGTCGCAAGGCTGTGCGTGGCCCGCCCGCACCGCATGGCCGCGTGACCGCCGCAGCCCCCTGCCTCCAGACTTGCCGCGGCATCGCCAGGGCAGTGCCGCGCCGGTGCGGTGGACCGCAGGCAGTTCAGCCGCCGGCCGGTGCGTCCCGTCACGATACCGCCGCTTGACTCCGCCGCAACCGGGCGTATCTGTGCCCTCACGCACGCGCCTCGCGAGCGCAATCGCCTGTCCTTCAACCCGGCCCGCGGCCCTGGTGTCCGCGGGCAAGCCGTGTTTCCCGGCCCGCGCGCCGGCAACGCGCATACCAACGGCAACCCCCGGGCATGCAACCCGGACATCCGTCACGGAATAAACCCACCATATGGCAGCATCCGCCACCGCCCGCGCTATCGCGCCGGCCCCCGTCCAAGACCATTTCATGGGCGAGAACTTCGCCAACCTGCTCGATGAGACACTAGGCCGAGACTCCGGCTTCGACGGCTCCGTCGTCACCGGCCGCGTCGTCCGCCTCACCGATGATTACGCTGTCGTCGATGTCGGCCTCAAGTCCGAAGGCCGCGTCTTGCTCAAGGAATTCGGCCCGCCCGGCAGCAAGCCGGACGTAAAGCCCGGCGATCACATCGAATTGTATGTGGAACGCTACGAGGACAAGGACGGCTCCATCGTCCTGTCGCGCGAGAAGGCGCGGCGCGAGGAAGCCTGGACCAACCTGGAAAAGGCGTTCGAGGGGCAGAGCCGCGTCACCGGCACGATCTACGGTCGGGTGAAAGGCGGCTTCACCGTCGATCTCGGCGGCGCCGTCGCGTTCCTGCCCGGCAGCCAGGTCGATATCCGCCCGGTGCGCGACGTCGGCCCGCTGATGGGCAGCCCGCAGCCGTTCCAGATCCTCAAGATGGACCGCGCCCGCGGCAACATCGTGGTGTCCCGCCGCGCCGTGCTTGAAGAAACCCGCGCGGAACAGCGGACCGAGTTGATCCAGGGGCTGAAGGAAGGTCAGATTCTGGATGGCGTGGTGAAGAACATCACCGACTACGGCGCATTCGTCGATCTGGGCGGCGTCGATGGTCTGCTGCACGTCACCGACATCGCCTGGCGCCGCATCAACCACCCGTCCGAAGCGTTGCAGATCGGCCAGCAGGTCAAGGTGCAGGTGATCCGGTTCAACCCGGACACGCAGCGCATCAGCCTGGGCATGAAGCAGCTCGAGGCCGATCCGTGGGAAGGCGTGGCGGCGAAGTATCCGCCGGGCGCCAAGTACAGCGGCCGCGTCACCAACATCACCGACTACGGCGCCTTCGTGGAGCTGGAGCCGGGGGTCGAGGGCCTCGTGCACGTCTCCGAAATGTCCTGGACCAAGAAGAACGTCCATCCGGGCAAGATCGTCGCCACTTCGCAGGAAGTGGAGGTGATGATCCTCGACGTGGACAGCTCCAAGCGGCGCATTTCCCTGGGCCTGAAGCAGGTACAGCGGAACCCGTGGGAACAATTC
Source organism: Acetobacteraceae bacterium (assembly GCA_036489395.1). Lineage (GTDB taxonomy): Bacteria > Pseudomonadota > Alphaproteobacteria > Acetobacterales > Acetobacteraceae > JASHVB01. Next base: position 8,408 of record DASXFW010000262.1, read on the forward strand.
GTGGACGAGCATCCGCTGGGCAGCGTGGTGGAAGGGGAAATCCGCAACATCACCGAGTTCGGCTTGTTCGTCGGCCTGTCCATCGACATCGACGGCATGGTGCACATGTCCGACCTGTCCTGGGACGAGCCGGGCGAGCTGGCGATGGCCAAGTACGAGAAGGGCCAGATCGTCAAGGCGAAGGTACTGGACGTCGATGTGGAGAAAGAACGGATCAGCCTGGGCATCAAGCAGCTCAAGGACGATCCGGCCGCGTCGGTGCTGGAATCGGTGCACAAGGGCGATGTGGTCACCTGCATCGTCACGGCAGTGCAGTCGAACGGCATCGAGGTGAAGGTCGGCGACGTGCTGACCGGCTTCATCCGCCGCGCCGAGCTGGCCCGCGACAAGGGCGACCAGCGCCCGGACCGCTTCGCCGTGGGCGAGAAGGTGGACGCGAAGATTACCGCGCTCGACCGCGCCGCGCGCAAGCTGAGCCTCACCATCAAAGGCAAGGAGATGGAGGAGGAGAAGCAGGCGATGCAGGAGTACGGCTCGTCCGACTCCGGTGCGTCGCTGGGCGACATCCTGGGTGCCGCGATCCGTCGCCGCAACCAGCAGGCCCAGCAGGAGAACGGGTAAGCGACTCGCGGGCGCGGGCCGCAAGGCTCTCGCCCGCCCTCCGCCTGTAATTGCGAGTCGAGGTGGCCGACGCCGCCGCTTCCTTGTCATTGCGAGGCCGCCCGCTGTCATTGCGAGGCCGCTTGGCCGAAGCAATCTCCCGGGGGAGATTGCTTCGGCCAAACGGCCTCGCAATGACAGCGGGGGCGGCCCCCTCCTGACAGGTGCGCCCCTTGATCCGCCGCGCCGCTGCGCCGATGGTCCGCCGCCATGACCCTCGAAACCGACCTGATCCTCGACCGCCGCCGCCTCAAGCGTCACCTGGTGTTCTGGCGCAGCTTCGCCGTACTCGCGGTGTTGCTCGCGCTCCTCGTCGCCGCGCACCGCAACGGCGTCGGCATTGGCGGCGCTCATGTCGCGAAGCTGTCGGTCAGCGGCATCATCACCGACAACGCGAAGCTGACCGACGCGGTGGAGAGGCTGGCCGACGACAGCAGCGTAAAAGCGCTGATCGTCTCGATCGACAGCCCCGGCGGCAGCGTCGCCGGCGGCGAGAGCCTGCACGATGCCATCGCCCGCGTCGCCGCGAAGAAGCCGGTGGTGGCCGTGATGGGCGGCGTTGCCGCCTCCGCCGGCTACATGATCGCCGTCCCCGCCGATCGCATCTTCGCCCGCGCCGCCACGCTGACCGGCTCCATCGGCGTGCTGCTGGAGGCGCCCGACTTCTCCGGCTTGCTCGGCAAGCTCGGCATTAACGCCGACACGCTGGTGTCCGGCCCACTGAAGGACCAGCCCAGCTTCACGCATCCGCTGTCGCCGGAAGGCCGTCAGGCGCTACAGGGCCTCGTGATGAGCATGTACGACCAGTTCGTCGCCATGGTCGCCACCGGCCGGCACATGGACCCGGACAAAGTGCGCCAGCTCGGCGACGGCCGCGCCTACACCGGCACGCAGGCGCTACGGCTCGGCCTGATCGACCAGCTCGGCGGCGAGCATGCCGCGCGCGAATGGCTGGCCTCGGCCAAGGGCGTTCCTGCCAGCCTGCCGGTGGAGGATGTCACCACCGACAGCTTCGCCGCACGGGCGTTGGCCGGAAGCTTCGCCCCCTTGTTCGATGGCCTCTGGAAAACCGTGATTTCCCAAGGCGTTATTCTTGACGGCGGCTGGGCCATCTGGCAACGTTCCGGAAGCTGAACCTCCGGGTGGATGCGGTGACCAAGTCGGAACTCATCGCCGAACTGGCGAGCGCCAACCCACATCTGCGCGCGGCGGACGTCGAGGTGATCGTCGGCACCGTGTTCGATGAGATCACTGCCGCCCTGGCACGCGGCGACCGGGTGGAGCTGCGCGGCTTCGGCGCCTTCACCGTGAAGCGCCGCCACGCCCGCACCGGCCGTAACCCGCGCACCGGCGCCGCGGTGTCGGTGGACGAGAAGGCGGTGCCGTTCTTCAAGGCCGGCAAGGAACTGCGCGACCGTGTCAACCACAGCACCCCACCGCGCGCGCCCAGCCCGCAGCGCCTGCCGTCCTGACCTGGATACGCCGTGAATGCAGCCACGCCGGGGCGTATCCCTGTCGCGGCATTGAAACCGGCCACCCGATAGCTGCTATGCTTGGCCGCGAAGGCCGAGGTCGCACAACATCCCGGCCCACCCGGTGTGAGGAATGTTCCGTTTGGTGATGCCAATCCGCCGCTGCCCGGGAAAGCCAACGCAATCCCGGCCGCGCGCATGAAAAGCCGCTCCGTGCTGGCCGAGCTTACCGCCCGGCCGCGCCGCTTCGGCTTCGACGCCGCGGTGCGGGTGCTGACCCGTGCGCGCCGCTCGCCCGACCCCGCCGACATCGTGCGCTTCCGCACTCCCGCCGGCATGGTCTATCCGCCGGCCGACGTGCTGGAGGTGAACGCCCGCGGTCCGGTGCCAGAACTGACGGTTGGGCTGATGGGGCTGACCGGCCCGTCCGGCGTGCTGCCCCGTGCCTACACCGAGATCGTCACCCAGACGCGGCGCAACCGATCCACCGCGCTGCACGAATTCCTTGACATGCTCGGTCACCGCTTCATCGCCTTCTTCGCTCGCGCCGCGACCAAGTACCGCCCCGCCCGCGCCGCCGAGACCGCTGCCGAGCACCAGCCTCCCCTCCCCGACCCGGTCACCCAGACCTTGCTCGCGCTCACCGGCTACGGCACCGCGAACCTGGCGCCACGGCTGCTGTCCGGCACTGACTCCATCCTGCACTACGCCGGCTTGTTCGCCATGCGCCCGCGCTCCGCCGACCGGCTCGGCGCGATGCTGTCCGACTGGCTGGGCATGGAGGTGGAGGTGGTGGAGTTCGCCGGCGCCTGGCTCAACATGCCGCCGGACCAGCGCACCCGCATCGGCGTCAACGGCGCCTTCAACCGCATGGCGATGGACGCGGCGGTCGGCGTGCGCGCCTGGGACCCACAGGCGCGCCTGATCCTGCGCGTCGGCCCGCTGGCCCGCGCCGGCTTCCTGCGGCTGCTGCCGGACCGGCTGGCGCTGCACCGCATGGTGTCGCTGGTGCGCGCCTATCTTGGTTACGAACTCGGCTTCGCGGTCAATCCGGTGCTGGCGGCGCGCGACATCCCGCCGCTGAAGCTGGATGCGTCGTCGGATTGGTCGCCCCGTCTGGGCTGGAACACCTGGCTGCCGGCGCCGCCGAACAGTGCGGTGCGCCAGAGAGATGCGGCCGACGCGGTGTTCGAGGCGGAGGTCATCGAGGCGCAAAGGATCGATGTCCCGGGGCGGATCGATAACCCACAGCAGAGCAACAACAAGGAACGTGCGGCATGAGCGGCTGGGGCGGCGGCTACGTTACCGACATCACCTATATGCTCGGCTGGTACCGCCAGCAGTCTCCGACCATCATCGCGCTCGCGGCGCTGCTCGGCGGCGTGGCGGCGGACATGCCGGCGCCGGACGATCAGGTGCAGTACCTGGAGCTCGGCTGCGGCCAGGGCTACGGCGCGATGCTGCTGGCAGCGTCCAATCCGTCCTGGCAAGTCACCGCGGTGGACTTCAACCCGGCTCACGTCGCGGCGGCGCGCGAATGGGCCGCCGCCGGCGGGCTGACCAACATCACCTTCCTGGAAGCCGACTTCGCCACGCTGGCCGAGGAACCGGCCGGACGCGCCCTGCCGCAGATGGATTTCGTATCGCTGCACGGCGTGTGGTCGTGGATTCCAAAGCCGGCGCAGGACGGCATTGTGCGGCTGCTGCGCGACAAGGTGCGGCCGGGCGGCGCGGTGCACATCAGCTATAACGCCCTGCCGGCGTGGGGCTCGGCACTCGGCATGGCGCGGCTGCTGCGCAACGCCGGCAAGCAGCTCGCGTGGCGCAGCGACCGCCAGGCGGAGGAAGGACTGAAGCTGGTGCGCGACCTGAACGGCGCGGAGGCGCTGCACCTTCGCCGCTCGCCGATGGTGCAGGGAATTATCGGCCGGCTGGACTCGCTGCCCGTGACGTATCTGGCGCACGAATACATGAATGAGAACTGGGCGCCCTGTTACCACGCCGACGTGGCCGCCGCGCTGTCGGAAGCCAAGCTCGACTGGGTGGCGTCGGGCAACCTGTCGGAGAACTTCCCCGATCTGACGCTGACGGCGGAGCAACGCGCCGTTGCGCAGAAATTCGACGACCCGCTGCTGCGCGAGCTGATCAAGGACCTTTGCCTGGAACGCACCCTGCGGCACGACGTGTTCGTACGCGGTGCGCGGCGGATCGGCGCAAGCACGAGAGATGCCGTGCTGCGGCAGATCCACCTGGGATTGAACGTGCATCCGGCCGACCTGCCGCAGGAGGCGGACATGCCGGCCGGGCGCGCGCAGCTCAACCAGGGCTTCTACCGGCCTATCGCCGAGGCGTTGGCCGCCGGCCCGCGGCGGGTCGGCGACCTGTTGGAGATGCCCGCGGTCGAGGGCAAGCGCGACAACCCGGCCGAGCTGGTCGGCATCATGGTGGGGCTCGATTTCAGCGAGCCGATCCTGCGGCCGATGGCGGAAGCCGGCCCGGAGGCGCTGCACTTCAATCGCGTCACGGTGCAGCGGCTGATGCGGTCGGAGCCGCTCGGCCGTCCACTGGCCGCCGCCAGCCACCGCGTCGGCATGGCGGTGCCGTCCACGCTGCTGGATTTGCTCGTGCTCGACCGAACGCTGGACGGCCAGGGCGACGTCGAGTCCCTGGTGGACGTCATGCGCCCGCTGGTGACCGACGAGGCCAAGCTGCGCGAGGTGCTGGCCGTGAGCATCGCGAATCGATTGCCCATCCTGCGCGCCAGCGGCGTGTTTTGACGCCGGCCCTCAAGGCCCAGGGCGCGGCACGTGGCATAAACGCCACAGTGTCTCAGAAAGTCCTCATTTAGCCCTGTCAGACGTTGCCGACCCGTACTCGGCTGGGCCACAGTCGCCTGGAGGCCCGGCCATATCCGGCACCTCGGGGCGTACCTGCGTTGCGGGGTGCCTCTCGAGCGACGGTCATGGCTGGGGCTGCAATCCGCCGGGGCTTCCGGCGCAATGAGGAGGATAGAATGCGAAAGCTCAGACTAATGTTGTCCGCAGGGGCAATGCTGGGCCTGGCGGCAGGGGCGGCATACGCCGAGAACTTTCCACCCAATAACCCAGGTAGTCCGGCGAGCCCCACTGGCGTGGGCATGGTGACGCTGCCCAGCGGCTTCAGCGAAGTTGGTTCGGTCTATACCGGCGGAATGGGTCTGGAGGGTGAAACCGCGTCGCCGGCTTCCGTTGCGGCGCCGGGCACCGTCAACATGCGCGTCAACCTGTTTGCCGTCGGCTTCGGTCAGGTCGGTTCGTGGACCGGCATGAACGGCAGCGGCACCGGCACGTCGAACAAGGAAGATCCCTACGGCATCCTCGGCTGGATGCGTATCGACATGGGCATCGACGGGATGACCAAGGGCGGCGTCGAGTACGGCGCATTCGCCGAGATCCGAGAGAACTCGGCTGGCACGGTTTCCGGGTTGTCGGCGGTTTCGGCCAGCTCGCTATCGTCGGGCACCTCGGGCCTCGACTCGCAGAACACACTGTACGTGCGGCATCTGTGGGTCTATCTCGGCACCCCGCAACTCGGCATCCTCCGTATCGGCCAGGGCGCCAGCGCGAACGGGATTTTGTGGGTTGGCGGCAACGACGAATTCGGCTTCGGCGGCTGGGTGAACAGCTCCACGCTGTCCCCCAGCACGGTCGTTCCGACCTGGCCGTGGCCCGACTCGGGCAATGAGTACATGGCACAGCGCCTTGTTTACATTGCGCCACTGATCGCCGGCTTCGACGGATCCATCAGCTTCGCGCCGAACAACGACACCGGTTACAGCGCATCGCCGTGCGGTGCGACCTACACCGGATGTATCTCGGAGGCGTCGTCCGACGCCGCGGGTGACCAGCCGCGCTATCGCAACCAAATCGAAATCGGCTTGCGGTATCGCAACGCCTTCGGTCCGATCGGCGTGGCCATGTCGGGCATCTGGACGCACTCTGGTGTGGTCGGCATCGCTGCGGGAACCGTCCCGACGGCCCACCCGGTCGGCATCCAGCGGTACAACGGTCAGAATATCGCTATGATCGGCGCCGAGATTTCGATCAACCACAGCCTCGCGATCGGCGCCAATACGATGTTTGGTGCCTTCAACGGGTCGTGGGGCCTACAGGCTCAGCCTTCCTGCTACTCGGCAGGCGTCTGCGACACCACGGCGACCACGGCGGTCGCCTGGGTAGCCGGCGCACGCTATACCTTCCTGTCGCTGCCGCTGACGGTTGGCGGTAACTACTTCAACTACAAGTACCAGGGCCAGATCGGTCTGCCGACCCAGCGCACTTCACAGGGCATCGAGTTGGGTGCCGACTGGGGCATTGGGCCGGGCATCGCACTGGTTGCCGAATACGACTGGGGCCAGAACTACCAGGGCGACTACAACTTCCTGGCTGGCACAGTCGGTGCGGCCAACAACAAAGTCACGATCAACCAGGCTCTGCTCGGCGCCGCGGTGCGGTTCTGATCGGCTAGCCAAAGTCTTCGGCGGAAAAGGCGGCAGGCACCCCCTGCCGCCTTTTTCTTGTGTGCGCGACGGTGCCGCCCCGCTGCGGCCGGCAGCCTGTTGGTACGCTTGTCGGTGCGGTCCGGTTCATGTAGATACCCGGCGGCCGGCCGCTTCGGCCGGGGACATGAATGATGGGCTATCCTATGAACGCCTGCGTCCGTTTTGCCTCGGTACTGATGCTCTGCCTGCCCGCCCTCGCGGCGTGCGGCCCATCCGCACCGGCAGACCCGACCGCCCTGCCGGCCGATTATGAAACGACCATGTTCCAAATGGGCAGCCTGACCGGCGGCGATAACCTGCTCAATCTCGGCACCGACCATAAGAACAAGCAGGATAGCAGCCGCGGCGGACTCGCGGTGAACGCCTATCTGTGGCGCGGAGCACTCGACACTCTCAGCTTCATGCCGCTCGCTTCAGCCGATCCATTTGGCGGAGTGATCATCACCGACTGGTGGGTACCGCCAACCTCCAGCGACGAACGCTTCAAGGCCACTGCGTATGTTTTGGGCCGCGAATTGAGCAGCGACGCGGTTCGTGTCGTCATCTACCGCGAAGTGCTGCAAAACGGCCAATGGGTTAATGCGCCGGTCAGCCCGGAGACGGTCGGAGACATCGAAAACAAGGTGCTGGCGCGCGCGCGGCAGTTGCGCGTTCAGTCCGCCTCCAACAGTTGAGAGTTGAAGGCCAAGGCGGGCAACTGGCGCAAGCCGCAGCCCGCCCCGGCCGCTCTGAAACCAGGTGCCGAAATGGCTGACTCTTCGGCCCACGCCCCCACCGTCATGCCGACGCAGGTCGGCATCCACGCCTTTGCGGCATGCAGCAACCGCGAGTCGTGGATGCCGACCTGCGTCGGCATGACGGGACGGACATCGGAGCGTACGTCGCTCTTTTCGGCATTTGGTATGAGGCGATCAGTCACCGGGAACCAGCGGCGCGCATCCGCTGACGGCTGCGTCCCAGGTCAGCAAGCCGCCGCCAGTTGCCCACCGGAAACGCGCGCCACTTCGTCCGTGGTCGCGCGCCAGATCGCCGGCTTGCCCAGCGTGCGCCCCAGGGCTTCGCGCAGCCAGCGGATGCGATGCGCCTGACCGGCGATCCACGGATGCAGCGTCAGGTTGAAGGTGCCGCCGCCTTCCTGGTGCAGCACATCGAACGCCTCGGCGATTCCGTCCGCCCAGATGGGCGGAGCAACGCGGCGCAGCCACATGCATTCCAGGTCGTTCCACTCCGGCTGCGGCGGCAATGACAGCAGATGTCGGCCGCCATACGGCCCCAGCATGTAGGGTCGATCGTCATTCGCCCAATCAGTGGTGTAGGCGAAGCCTGCCTCCGCCAGCAGCGCCGGCGTACGAGCCGATTCGTTGAAGTCCTGGCCGCACCACCCAAGCGGAGCGCCGCCGGCGATCGCGGCAACCGCGTCGCGCGCCTCAACGATGAAGCCACGCTCTTCGGCATCGCTCATGCGGCTGGTGATGCGGCGTGTGGCGAAGCTGCCATGCGCCATGAAGCAGGCGTTACGGCGCATCAGCTCGTCGATCAGCTCCGGATAGCGTTTCGCCGCGGCGGACCCCAACGCGACGCTCGGCGTCAGTCCGAATCGGTCCAGCACGTCGAGGATGCGGAAGATGCCGACGCGCGCCCCGTATTCGCGCTGGCTCCAGGTCAGCCAGTCGGGAAAGAAGTTTCCCAGCGGCGAGACGATGCGCGGATCGCGGCTGGCTTCCCGCGGCGGATCGAGTTCCCAATAGTCCAGCATGACAGTCACGGTGAACGCGATGCGCGCGCCGTCCGGCCAGGCGAAGTGCAGCGCGTCGGGCAGCGCGCGGAACGGATGATGCGCGTGGTCCATGCCGGGCGTGCGGGTTTCGTAGGCGGGTGGAGCCTTCGACGCTACGAACTCAGCCATTGACCGCCTCCCGCGCCGCGAGATGCGCCTCGATCGCCGGCAAATGCTGTGCGTTGTACCAATCCGCGATGTCCGATGCGGTCGTTATCCAAACGCCCGGGTGCGACAGGATGTATTCAAGCGCTGTGCGTATGACGCGGATGCGATGTGGCTGACCCACCCAGTAAGGATGCAGCGCGACGCACATCACCCGGCCATGCTCTGCGCCTTCTTCATAGACCGTATCGAAATAGTCGCGGATCTGCTGGGAGAACGCCGCGGCTTCCTCGCCGCGGCGGTGCACGATGACGTCGTTGATATCAACCGAGTAAGGCATCGACAGCAGCTTCCCGGTCTTCACCTTCAGCGGGAACGGCTGGTCATCGTGATACAGATCGGCCGTATAGTCGTAACCACATTCCGCTGCCAGATCGAAGGTGCGGAGCGTGTTGGTGATCGCGGGACTGAACCAGCCGCGTTGCTCCCGTCCGGTCAGAGCGCGATGGATGGCGCGGCTTTCCTGCATCGCCGCACGCTCCTCATCTTCGGAAAAGTCCCAATGGTAGCGGGTGTTGTAGATGCCGTGCGACATGTACTCCCAGCCGCGTTTCTCCATCGCCTCGAAGATCGCCGGATAGTGCTGGATCACCGTCATGTTCAGGCTGACGGTGCAACGGATGCCAAGGTTGTCGGTGAGATCGAACATGCGCCACAGTCCGACGCGATTGCCGTAGTCGCGCTGCGTGTAGCCAAGCAGGTCCGGATGCGGCGAGCGTGGCCACGGATCGCGCGTGCGCACGAATTTCGGCATGTACTCGTAGTGCTCGATGTTTGGCACCACCCAAACCGCCACACGCGCGCCATTGGGCCAGCGCAGGGGCGGGCGATGCAGGATCGGGGAGTAGCGGACGAGGTCGGGTTCCATGCGAAGCCTCCGGCGGCGGCACCGGAGCCTAGAGCGGTTTCGGCGTGGGCGGAAAGTTCGAGCGTGCTCCGGCCTCATCCGCACACACAGCCGCACGGCGCGTCGGGCGCGGGTACGCGAGTTGAGACGGCCAGTGTGGCATTTCCAACGTGCCGTCTCTACGCTGCCGCTATTGCAACAGGAACCGTAGCCCATGTCCGACACGACGCGCGTACTGCTTTGGACCGACGCACCCGGCGCCTATCTCGATGCGATCGCCAAGGCCGGGCTCACCGATCGCGTGGCGGTGGAGCCGCTGGCGCGCAATGACATGCCCACCCAGGCGCAGCGGGCCGACACCGAGGCGATGCTCGCCTGGGGCGCGCCACGCGGCCTGCTGCCTGAAATGCCAAAGCTGCGCTGGGCGCAGGCGCTCACCGCCGGCGTCGAGGGTTGGCTCGCGCTGCCTGACCTGCCCTCCGGCCTGACGCTGACCTGCGCGCGCGGCACGCACCGCGACTCGATGCCCGAGAACATCCTTGGCGCGCTGTTCCATCTTACGAAGCCGTACGCGGCGGCGGTGCAGGACCAGAAGGAACACAAGTGGACGCGCCGCATGGCGCAGCCGCTGAACGGCAAGACGCTCGGCATCCTCGGGTTGGGCGCGGTCGGACAGGAAGTCGCGCGGCTGGCGTCGGCATTGCGCATGCGGGTCATCGGCACGAAGCGGCGACCGGAAGCGATCGATGGTGTGGACCAGGTGTTTGCGCCGGAGCAAACCGACCAGGTGCTGGCACAGTCGGATTTCGTGCTGCTGCTGTTGCCGGCAACACCGGAGACCGAGAACTTCATCAATGCAAAGACGCTGGCGCAGATGAAGCCCAGTGCGTACCTGCTGAATTTCGGCCGCGGCCATCTGATCGCCGACACGGACCTGATCGCGGCGGCAAAAGAGAAACGCATCGCCGGTGCGGTGCTGGACGTGTTCCGGCAGGAGCCGCTGCCGCCGGAGCATGCGTTCTGGGGCGCGGAAGGCATTCTCGTGCTGCCGCATATCGGCGGCGGCCACCCCACGCGCGATGCGATCGTTGCGCAGTTGTTCGTGGAGAATCTCGGAAGGTTCGTCAGGGGAGAGTCGCTGCGGGAGGTGGTGGACCGGGCGGCGGGGTATTAGGATCCGGAGTTACCGAAGCGCCACACGGCCTTCGCCCTACGCCCAGCCCGCCACTGTCATTGCGAGGCCGCTTGGCCGAAGCAATCTCGTTCGTGACGAGCTGCCGGCGGCTCGCCAGCCAGGAGATCGCTTCTGCCAGGCGGCCTGACAAGAAACAAGGCCCCCCTCCCCTTGTGGGTGGGGTTGGGGGGGGGGTGG
>DASXFW010000276.1:0-48148 GCA_036489395.1 Acetobacteraceae bacterium
CGCCGCCGCGTTGCCGGAGGGGCTGGACACCCGCGTCGGCGAGGGCGGCTACGGCCTGTCCGGCGGCCAGGCGCAGCGCGTGGCGATCGCTCGGGCGTTCCTGAAGAACGCGCCGCTGCTGCTGCTGGACGAGCCGACCGCACACCTGGACCCGGCGACCGAGGCCGAGGTGCTGGACAGCCTGCGCCGGCTGGCGATCGGGCGGACGGTGCTGCTGGCGAGCCACTCGTCCGCCGCGCACGCGTTCGGGGGGAGGAGGCTGGATATACGGGAGGGACGGGCGGTGGCGGCGCGGGGGGCGGCGTAGGGGGGCGCAAGCCCATTCTCGGTCATCGCCGTGCTCTGGGCGCCTTCCACGTGCGCCGGATGACCACACAACCTCGGCCAAAATCCGGCTCGGCCAAAATCCGGCTCGGCCAAAATCCGGCTTGCCAATGTTTCCGGATGCGTGTAGATTCTTGTTATGTTCACGGGTCGGAATGGCAGACAGCAGCTCAATTGAATGGACTGACACGACGTGGAACCCGGTGACCGGATGCACGAAGGTCAGTCGTGGCTGCGACAACTGCTACGCGGAACGCTTTTCGGAACGCTTTCGCGCCGTTCCAGGACACCCTTTTGAGGCAGGTTTTGATCTCACATTGCGACCGGAATGGCTGGCGCATCCGCTGAACTGGAAACGGCCGAGAATGATTTTCGTCAATTCGATGAGCGACCTGTTCCATAAGCAAGTGCCGCCTGCGTTCATCGATCGGGTGTTCGACACAATGGAACGCGCGGACCGGCACGTATTTCAGGTCCTGACAAAGCGCAGCTCGTTGATGGCGCGCTAGCTCAAGGCCCGCTATGGCACCGCCAGGGCGCCAGCGCACGTATGGTGCGGCGTGTCTGTGGAGGACGCGCAAGCCAAGGGACGAATCGTCCATCTTCGGGGCGCACCCGCGTCGACGCGCTTCCTTTCTCTTGAGCCGCTGCTTGGTTCGCTCGGCCGACTCGACCTCACGGGCATTGACTGGGTGATCGTCGGCGGAGAGAGCGGACCTGGTGCGCGGCCCATGCACATCGAATGGGTGCGCGAAATTCGGGATCAGTGCCACGCGCGAGGCGCGGCATTTTTCTTCAAGCAGTGGGGTGGTATCCGCCCCAAGAGTGGCGGACGCTCTCTGGACAACCGTGAGTGGAATGAATACCCGCAAGAACAGGAGATGTTTGCGGCTGCGGAATAGAGTCAAACGACAATGTCGAATGCTCTGACTGCCGCCAGTTGGGAACTTGCCGCCCATACAGCCGCCAAACTGGAGATTTTGGGGGCCTACCTGCGTGCGTGGTTCCCGATTCTTGGTCGAGGCAAGAATTTTGATCGGATCCTCTATATAGACGGCTTCGCAGGTCCAGGCCGATACAAGCAAGGCGAAGACGGCTCGCCCATCATAGCGCTCAAAGCCGCCTTGGGCGCGCTCACTGGGCAGACTCAGATCCCGTATGAGTTCCACTTCGTGGAGCGAAAGCGACGCGCTGCTGCCGCGCTACGCGCCAATATCGAGCACCTCAAGCAGCGCCGCGTGATCCCGCCGAGCATCGAGATATTTGTTCATGAGAGGATGACATTCGAGGAAGCCTACAGCCGACAGATACGCACGCGTCTGCAGGCCCACCCGCGCGCGCCAGCGTTCGCTCTCGTTGATCCATTCGGCTGGACGGGCATACCGATGGCGATCCTCGCCGAGCTGATGCAGCGACCGAGCACGGAAATCCTCGTAAACTTCATGTTCGAGGAGATCAACCGGTTCATCAATCACCCTGAGCAAGGGGGCAACTTCGACGCTCTATTCGGCTGCCTGGAGTGGCGTGGTGCTTATGACATGACTGGCGCACCACGAAAGAAGCTCATTCACGACCTCTACCGCGCTCAGTTGCACCGCGCGGCGGGCGCGAAATACGTCCGCTCCTTCGAAATGCGGAACGAGAGGAACGTAAGCGACTATTTTCTCTATTTTGCCAGCAACAACCTACTCGGTCTTGCGAAAATGAAGGAGCTATGTGGAAGGTCGATCCGGGCGGCGGCTTCGCATTCTCGGACGCCACCAACCTCGACCAGTCCGTGTTGTTTCAGCCGGAGCCGGATCGCCATGCGTTACGGCGTCTCATATCGGAGCGGTTCGACGGCCATACGCTGGCGACCGTGCTGGCCCTCACCAGCACCATGACCGACGCACCTCGTTGCGTGTCCTCGTTCACCCGTCGCCCGCGAACGGTCCGCATATGCGCGATGGGCTCAATGCTCTGCCCGACCGTGGCTATCAGGACTCATCGCCCCCCTATGAAGTCGCCACTTCCAGCGCACGGCCCTGGCAGGTTCCGCTAATATCTGGCGGCCCCTAGGTGCCCGCCGGGCTCACTGGCACCGATTGATAGGTCGCGGCGACCCGTTTCGAGACGGACAAGTACCATGTCCAAATGCCTACATACACGGCTTCTCGCAGGCCCTGTTTGATGGCCTCTGGCCAAACGGCGTCAGCGAACACAGGTGGTGCGTCGGCAATTCCTACCAGTAGGAACATCGAAATGATAAAGCCCACCAGATTGCCGATCAGCGCCAGCTTGGCAGTGAACACGGCATTTGGCGCGACCATCCACAAACGGATGCCAGCATAGATCAGCCAGCCCGTCATCAGAACGTCAAACACCGCGGCGGTGTAGAAGGCACCCCGCAAATTGTAGAGGTTCATCAACGATTCGCTCGGCCAGGTGCCGAGCGTGGTAACGAGTTTGAAGATCGGCGTGATGAAGACCATCGAGATACACAAAAACAGCAGCCAGCCACCAACGCCGCGGCGTGCGTCGTACGCCAGGCGGGACCGACCGCCCTCGCTCGCGTCTGACATGGTAAGCACTCCTCCCCCGTGCGCGTTCGCACACGTTACCCACCCGTGTCGGATCGCGTCAAATACCATCTTGGAGGATGCTGCGCCGTCTCCGCTGCCAAGGCGACCTCATCCGGCGAGGTCACCGTCCCTCCAGCGTCGATAGCGTGGGATGGGGTCGCGGAAACGATCCACGGCCCCGCTCACTCGCCCTACCGCGCCATCCCCTCCGCCCCGGCCGGCACATCGTAGAACGCCAGCGTCATCGACACGCTGCTGTAGAATCCCATCACGCACGTGACATCGGTGACGCCCTCATGCCCAAGCGCCTTCACCGCGCGGTCGTACAGCCCCTTCGACACCCACCGCGCCTGGATCAGCGCGATCGCCATCTCGTACACCACTTGCTCCCGCTCGTCGTCGAACGAGGTCGGCAGGCCGGACAGCATGGCCTCCACTGCATCGGCCGGCAGACCGGCCGCCTTGCCGGCGCGCTCATGCGCGTTGGTCGGATAGGCCGCGTGGAAATGCGCGTTGGTGACGATAACGGCGATCTCGCGCTCGCGTTCGCTGAGCGAATAGCCGGTGCGGAAATAGGCGCCCAACGGGCCCATCACCTTCGCCAGCCTGGGGTTGTGGACGTAGATCTTGTTCGGCCCGGGCAATCGGCCGCGGCTTTCCATCAGCGCGTTGTAGGCTTCCTGCTGCGCCGGGGTCATCGCGTCGTAGGGGATCTCGGCGTAGCGGCCGAAGGTGGGGGTGTCGGACATTATGGGTCTCCTCCTGGGATCGAATGTTGGCAACGAAGCGTGGGTTGGATTGGGGCCCCAGGCATGATGGGCGAGATTCATCCTGTCGGCACCCCCCCCTCCGCTGAAGCCAAGGCGGGCGTCGGTTGCCGATGCCGAGTTGGCTGCCGCCACCGATGCGTCGATACAGGGAGCTGCGTATTTCGGCCTCAGGCCGCTGCGCGCGGCATCAAGTACCGCAGCACACGATTGATCGCTGCCACGTCCGCAGCGTCACGATAGAATATCAGGCCGAGAGCGCCAGCATATTCATTGCGTACACTGAATGGAAGCGTTTCCGCGACGCCGTCCGGTTGGAGCATGCCGTGGGTCCCGATTGGCAGTCTCGGCACACCTTTAATTCAGACTCCGCCGTCCGAAAGCTCGACCACCTGCCCGCCGAGTGTCCCTGACCTGGCACCGTCACGCGACTGCGGATGGTGACCTTGCGGCGATGCGTCAGACGACGGTCCACGTCATCCGTCGATGTGCGAACCAAATCGCCTGGCCATGCGCCCAGGTCTCCATCTGGCGCGCGGTCGTGAACATGCGGAATGTCGGGACCAAACCAGGGCAGGCGCGCCCCCGGCGGCAGCACGTCGAGTTCGCCGGCCAGCGTGATCGCCTGCGCATGCCACGCGGCCAGGAGATTCGGACCGCTCAGATCGCTCAGCTTGTGGCGCGCGGCCTCGCTTCGGGTCATGCCACGATCCAGCAATGTCTGGCGGTCGGCGCGGAAGGCAGAGAAGGCCCGGGCACCCGCGATCGAGGCGGCGGCCAGGTCGCTGTCATGCAGATGCAGCAGGATGTCGTCGATCGTCCATTGTTTGAACAGGGTTGGGCGGGTGTAGTCGCTGGGCGGTCGGGGGGTCAGGAGGTCGTGCAGGGTGGTGACCTCGGTGCGGAAATCGATGGCTATCGGCAGCATGCAAGAGGGGCTCCGACGCGGGGGATAGGCGGGAAGGGTAGCATGGGGGAGGCTCGGCGCGGATTTTGCTGCCTTGGCCCGCTGTTTGGTTGATCGATGCGGCCCGCGCGCGGCTAACCGTATCGATTGGAGAGGTGGCCGCCCGGTGGCGGGTCAGTTTGAACGAGCGACTTGAGACGGCGGTAGCCGAAGGCCCTGGCGGCACAGGCCGCAGGTGCCACTGACCAGATCGATACCAAAATCGCTGCCATTCGAAGCGCGACCGATGCCGCATGGCCCGACGGACAAGCCCCATCATAACGCGTAGGTCGATCCGGGCACGCCCTCCTCCCGGGCGTGCCAGCGACGATCCCCGAAATCCCTTGACATTCAGAAAATCTTCCTATACATGTAGCTGACTAAATTGGAGGTGCGTGGAGCCCGCGACCCCTCGATAGCGCCGCTAGGCAACGGTTGACATTGGACCTTGCTAGGCTGCATGGCAATACCACATTAGGAGCGACTCGGCCGATGGGCGAATGGACATTTCCCGGTCCCAATCCGATCACGTCCTATACGGTTGGGCTGCTGCTTGAGCGGCCCCTTCCCGCCGCCGTCATTCGGCAGATTTCCGGCCAGCACGCGCACTTCAAGCGGGAGCTCCCGCGAAGAACCGAACAACAGGCCATTACCTTTCAGGTGGGCGCGTCGCCCGGCCAGCAACCGCGCCCTGAGCTAGGTGGTGTTACGTTCGATTATCTTAAACCGGACGGAGGAACCAGAGCCGCTCTGGCGGTGAACCAAGTTGCCATCACGTACATGGTTGCCGAGTACACAAGGTGGGCTGAGTTTTGGCCTGTCGCCGAGAGACTCTTGACGGTGGTGGCGAATATTGCCCTTTCCGAGGTACCGATTCGTGGATTCCTCCTCTTGGCGAACAACAGGTTCCTCTGGTCACCCGGAGAGGTCGAAGTTACCGCGCTAATTCGCCGTGATCCTACCTATGTTGCCCCCCATATTCTCGAATGTCACGCGCAAGGCCACAGTATTCACGGTTACACGATTGACCTGAATGACCCCGCAGGTGTCCGTACCGACAATATCTTCTGCCTCCTGGGGACAACTGACGAAGGGCCTTTTCTAGATCTGAACTTCAATCTGCAGCTTCGGCTTGGTACTGTAGTGACTACAGGAAAGGCATTGCTCGAATCCGTGGAAGGGCGGTCCCGGCCTCTCCTGGAGGAAACTCTTGACATGTTGCACAATACGAACAAGAGTCTGCTTCGTGAAATCGTACTTGAATCGGTCGTGAGCAAAATACCGGGTCTACCTCTGCCATGCTGACAGCAGCCTTTTTCAGCCTAACGTTGCCGCTGGCCACGCCTGGTGCAATGCTGGCGTGGCCTTCCGGTTTGGCGCCCTACAGCCCGGAGAGCGCCCTGCTGTCAGGAGTAGCTGATGGTAGCTTTCCGGACATAGGGGAGCCATCGGGCAATATGGCAAGCACTCGTGTCACCCTTATTGGCCCCAGCAATCTGCTGGCCGATCGTGCCGAGTTCGGCAGGGCCACCGCGGCTGAGATCATGAGCTATGTAGCGCTTCAAGATAATTGGGATCAAGAAGGCGCCAATGCGCCGCATCCCGAGGCGATGAATGATGCACTCAGGATGCTGGAGGCGACGCCGTTCGAGGTTGGCGCCCCGAAACCTATGGTGCTGGCCTCCGGTGACATCGCTCTCTATTGGGACTATGGTGAAGTTTATGCTGAAATCGGGTTCGATGGCAGCGGGACCTACTACGCCTACGCGACAGCCCCGGATCACGAGCCAGTCCATCTTGATGATGTCTCGGTTTACGGCCACGACGACCAATGCAAGTTTCCCGAGGCCGTGCTTGAGGTCCTGCTATGGGAACCTCTGAAAATGGCTGCGTGAATTGCGTCCGAATTCCATCGATCCTCTCTTCTGACCCCCGAAAGGGGAGCGAACGCGTTGCGTCCGTGTTCCCGGGTTGCAGGTGCGAGTCAGACTCAATTGTGCCGTGCCTGTCACCCGGAGTTGTCAGCCCGACAGAGCATCTGGCACGATTCGTCTCTGATCATGACGTCGACCAAGATACGAACCAAGTAAAGCCGTCGCTATTCTCCCATGCAGGCACCAACGGGATGTCGGTCACGCGCGCGGAACATGCGGGTGCGGATGCATTAGCCAATCAACAACATAGCCGCGGCTACAAGGGATATGTCATTGCGTCGTGCGAGTCTGTCCGGAAGCTCGCGTGGGAGGGCGAGCGGCTGTTCGCCATCTATGACACTGCGCTGCCTGACAACCATGCGCACGCAGACGTTTGCCAAGCTGTGTTCAGGCCCCGGTCGAAGGCAAGCGAGATGCGACGTCACCTACAGCTGGTGTTTACGAAGATCCCGAAAAGCGCGACAGGGTAGTCCAGTCTGTCGCCGCCCTTCGTTGTGCCGATCATAACCGTATAATCGGGGCAGGGGAAACGCTTGGTCGTCATTCCCAAATTGCAACATCCGCGCCGAACGGGTCGGCAGATCACGTATAGGAATGTTTGCAATACAACTTCAAACTGGCCTGACGCCGCAACTCCCCCCCGCTTGCCCCCCACCCCCATCCGTGCTTTACGCCCGCCCTTCCCTGCCGGAGCGGTGGCACCCGCCCCGGCTATGCCCGCCGCCCCCCACGCACACCGCCGCGGGGGCGTGGCCATCCCGGCCAGGGCCGATCAGCCAGAGGGAGCAAAAGATGCCGCTCTATGAATGCGTGCTCATCGCGCGCAACGACGTGACGCAGCAGCAGGTCGAGGCGATCGCCGACAACGTCGCCACCCAGCTCGAAGCCGACGGCGGCGCCGTCAAGAAGCGCGAGTACTGGGGCCTGCGTTCCCTCGCCTACCGCATCAAGAAGAACCGCAAGGGCCACTACATGTTGCTCGCGCTCGACGCGAAGCCCGCCTTCGTGACCGAGATGGAGCGCCAGCTCGGCCTGAACGAGGACATGCTGCGGTTCATGACCATCCGCGTGGAGGCGATCGAGGAAGCCCCCTCCGCCATCCTGTCGCGCAAATCGGACGACCGGGAGCGCGGCTTCCGCGGCCCCAAGCCGCCCGGGCGCTTCGACAGCGGCCGCCGCCGCGGCTTCGACGATCGCGAGGAATTCCGCGCCCGCGACGAATTCGTCCCCGAATTCCGCCCCGGCGCCGAGGAGTAGGCCGCAATGTCCGATACCGAAGTCAATCCAGCCGCCCGCCGCGCCGCGGTCGGTGCCCGCCGGCCGTTCTACCGCCGCCGCAAGTCCTGCCCGTTCTCCGGCCCGAACGCGCCGAAGATCGACTACAAGGACGTGCGCCTGCTGTCCCGCTTCCTGTCGGAGCGCGGCAAGATCGTGCCCAGCCGCATCACCGCGGTCTCCGCAAAGAAGCAGCGCGAGCTGGCGCAAGCGATCAAGCGCGCCCGCTTCCTCGCCCTGCTCCCCTACATCCTGACCTGAGGACCGCATCATGGCCGCCGTTGATCTGATCCTGCTCCAGCGCGTGGAAAAGCTGGGGCAGATGGGCGACCGGGTGAAGGTGAAGCCCGGCTACGCCCGCAACTTCCTGCTGCCGCAGAAGAAGGCGTTGCGTGCCAGCAAGGACAATCTCGCCCGCTTCGACGAGCAGCGCCTGCAGCTCGAGGCGCAGAACTTGAAGAAGCGCGAGGAGGCGGAACGCGTCGCCGAACGCGTCGGCGGCCTGACGGTGACGATCATCCGCCAGGCGGGCGAGTCCGGCAGCCTGTACGGCTCGGTGTCCGCGCGCGACGTGGCCGACGCGACCACCGCCGCCGGGCTGACCGTCGATCGCCAGCAGGTGGTGCTGGAGCATCCGATCAAGACGCTCGGCCTGTCGCCGGTGCGCGTCACGCTGCATCCCGAGGTGTCGATCCGCGTCACCGTCAACGTCGCCCGCAGCGCGGAAGAGGCGGAGCGGCAGTCGCGCGGCGAGCGCGTCGGCGTCGAGGCGGAGGAAGCGGAAGAAGTCCTCGATGCCGCCGCGATCTTCGAGCCGGGTGCGGGCGAGCAGCCGGACGTGTGACCCCAACGGCTAATGGCTAATGGCTCCCCCTCCCCTTGAGGGAGGGGGTTGGGGGAGGGGTGCGTTCCATCCGCCGGCCTGTGGATGAACCCACCCCTCCCCCCAACCCCCTCCCTCAAGGGGAGGGGGAGCCTCAACTCATCAGCTCATCAACCCGTCCGCATTCGCGCATGGCGCCGTCGGCTGGTGCTACGCGGCATGATCCGCGGCAGGATCAGCCCGACGCCCAGTCCCCACCCGCCGTTGATGATCAGCGAGCGGATCATCCCGTCCGCATGCCAGCCAAACCCCAGCGGCGCGCCCTTCAGCGGCGCCACCACCAGCCAAAGCACCGCGACGGCGAGGAACCCCAGCAGAATGCCGGAAAACCAGCGTGGCACCGCGAGCCACGGCCAGATCAGCCCGTACCCGATCCCGTACAGCCCGCCCCAGAAGCACAGATCCAGCACCCGAGGCACCCCGAACGGCGGCACCGGCGCCAGCGACCAAGGCCGCCCCGCCGCGTGGGCAAGATAGTACAGCCCGACGATGCCCTGGTGAAACGTCAGCACGGATATCGCTGCCGCAATGAAACCGAGGACGGCCCGCGTGAACGCCGATGGCATGGCCGGCACTCCCTGCTGCGTCGATTGGCGCGCAGCATCGGCAACCGCCGGTGCAGCGTCAATCGGGCAGCGGCAATGCCGCGAGCGTGTCAGGCTGTTCGTCTTTCAGGCCAACGCCAGTGAGCCCAAGCCGCCGCATCGCCGCGATCAGCCACAGGAGTTTCGCGGCCGCCCGGTCGATCGGCAGGCCCTCGGGCCGGATGTTGGAGATGCAGTTGCGCTCGGCATCCGTGCGCCCACGCCGCGGCTGCCAGGTCAGATAGACGCCGAGACTGTCCGCCGCCGACAGACCCGGGCGCTCGCCGATCAGCACCGCCACTGCATCCGCCTGCATCGCCTCGCCGATCTCGTCACCCAGCGCGACCCGCGCCTGCGTGGCGATGACAACTGGTGCAACCGCGCCGCCAGGCCACAGTCGCGGCAAGACCTGCGACAACAGCGACACAGCATGCCGTTGCGCGGCTATCGCGGAGAGCCCGTCCGCGATCACGAACACCACGGCACCGGGCACGGATGGCAGAGCCGCCCGGTCTTCGGCGCGCAACGTCCGCCCGAGGTCGGGCCGTAGCAGATACGTCCGGCGATCCGGCACCGCGCTGCGCACCGCAACGCCGGCAAGCTCCGCCGCGGCGAGATCCGCCAGCAGCGCCGGCACATCGAGTTCGGCGTGTACCGCATCGCGTGCCGCGGCGTGCGCGGCCTGGAACGCGAGATGCGCCACGGTCGGCAGCCCGTTGCCGGCACGGCCCAGCGCCACGCGTGCGGGTGTGAACCGGCGCAGGTCGGTCCACCGCGCGGGCAGCGACCCGCTCATTCCAGCCCGATCAGCCCCGGCGCCATCGCCGCCGGAATGCTGTCCAACGCAGCCGCGCCGGCATCGATCCCCATCCGCGCCAACCAGGCAGCAAACTCCGGCGCCGGCCGCAGGCCCAGCACGCCGCGCAAATAGAGCGCATCGTGGAATGAAGTACTTTGGTACGACAGCATCACGTCGTCCGCCCCCGGCACGCCCATCACATAGTTCACGCCCGCCGCACCCAGCAGAGTCAGCAGCGCGTCCATGTCGTCCTGATCCGCCTCGGCGTGATTCGTGTAGCAAACGTCCACGCCCATCGGCAGGCCAAGCAGCTTGCCGCAGAAATGATCCTCCAGCCCGGCACGGACGATCTGCTTGCCGTCGTACAGATATTCCGGCCCGATGAAGCCGACCACGGTGTTGACCAGCAGCGGCGAAAACGCCCGCGCCACCGCATAGGCGCGTGCCTCCAGCGTTTGCTGATCGACGCCATGATGCGCCTCGGCCGACAGCGCGCTGCCCTGGCCGGTTTCGAAATACATGACGTTGTCGCCGAGCGTCCCGCGCCGCAGCGACAGCGCCGCGTCGCGTGCCTCCGCCAGCAGCGACAGCGAGATGCCGAAGCTGCGGTTCGCCGCCTCGGTGCCGGCAATCGACTGGAACACCAGATCGACCGGCGCTCCGTGCTCTATCGCGCGCAGCGTGGTGGTGACATGCGCCAGCACACAGGTCTGCGTCGGGATGTCATAGCGTTCGCGGATGGCGTCCAGCATGCTCAGCAACCGGATCGCCGCCTCGACGCTGTCGCTCGCCGGATTGACGCCAATCACCGCATCGCCGGCGCCCAGCAGCAGCCCGTCCAGCGTGGACGCGGCAACCCCCTGCGGATCATCGGTCGGATGATTGGGCTGCAGCCGCACCGACAGGCAGCCGGGCAGGCCGATGGTGTTGCGGAAGCGGGTCACCACCCGGCATTTCGCCGCCACCGCGATCAGGTCCTGCAACCGCATGATCTTGCAAACCGCGGCGACGATCTCCGGTGTCAGCCCGGGGCGCAGCGCCGCCAGGGCATCCGCCGGTACGGCCAGCAGAAAGTCGCGGAACGCACCGACGGTCAGCGACGCGATTGGCGCGAAAGCCGCGGCATCGTGCCGGTCCAGGATCAGCCGGGTGACTTCATCCGTTTCATAGGGAACGACCGGCTCGGCGAGAACCACTGAAAGCGGCGTATCCGCCAGCGCCATCTGCGCCGCCACCCGCTCGGCCGAGCTGCCGGCCGCCAGCCCGGCGAGCGCGTCGCCCGAGCGGAACGGCGTGGCCCGCGCCAGCAGCGTGCGCAGGTCGGGAAAGCCATAGCGGGTGCCGCCGATCGTGTGCGCGTACGGCATCCGGATGCCCCTTTCAGCCGGTTCTCTACTGGATCAGCTTACGCCAATCGCATCCCACCCAGCATCCTGGCGGCAGGCGGCCCACGGCGGGAAAGTCACGCGGCTCGCCGAATGCAAACACGCTGTCATGCGTCAGCACGCTCTGCCGTATCGTCGGCCACAACGAGCGCAGGAACTCCTGGTCCGCTGTGCGGCCGATCACCTGGCGCTGTGCGGCGAACCATGCGCGGATCGCCGGCAGCATCGGCGGCAGGGCACCTCGCACGCCGCCCCAGAGGCCTGCCAATACAAGCTCGGATTGGTCGTAATGGTCGCGCATCACATGGAAACGCAGGCCTGAGTCGATCCATTCATCCACCGCCACGCGCTCGCGCACGTTCAACAGCGAGTCGGCGTCGCGCAAAATGAAGCGGTCCACATCGGCGTCGTCGGCAACCAGGAAGCGCCACAACGTGCCGCACGGATCGGCCGGCATGCCGTGCACGCCGATCACCTGCGCGCCCTCGCCACGCAGCGTCTGCCGCAGCGGCGCGGAGACGCTGTCATCCACGTAGAACCGGCAGGTCCAGCCCGGATAGACGAACCGCGCCGCACGCGCATTGAGCACCGCGCCTTCGGTATATTTCGGCACACTGCCATACAATGAAAAACCAATGACGTTGCGTGGACCGGGACTGAAAGCAGGCACTGCGACGCTCGACAGATCATGCGGCGGAAACGCGGTGGCCGCTGCCTTCAACTCCAGCGAACGCGTGCCGTAACGCCGGACATCGTCCATGCGGCCGAGCGCGCCCAGCGCGGTGCACAGAATGCTGTAGAATTCGAAATGCTCGCCGCATCGTTGCAGCGCGGCCTTGGCATGGTCTGCTGCATCCTCGAAGGCGCCGTTCTGGAAACGCGCGAAAATCGCGTTGTACGCACTGTCGCGATCGCGCGGCAGGCGCTCCACGGCGAGATCGCTCCAGTGGATGGCGCGATCCGGCTCGCCGCGGCGCAGAAAGTGGAAGCCGAGCAGCTTCGCCATCTCGCCTTGCAGACGCGGATCCGCGGCCTGGGGGAACCGGGCTTCCAGGGTGGCCACTTCGTCGCTCAGCCCGTGCTGCCGGACATGCGCCAGCACCGCGAAGAAATGCCGCGCCGGCTCGGTTCCGTCATTCAGCCCCTGGCCGTCGTTCAATTCCTGGTTCGACATCGGAAAAAAGTTTCACAATCCGTGATCCCCTTCACAGTCGCCGCGCCGCGGCCGTTGCACAAGACACCCATCGCAACGGACCGGCAGGAAAGGTTCGCCACCATGCACACCGCCACCACCGCCTCGATCTCCGCACTGCGCAGCGAGATGCGCCGCGTCACCTACGGCCCCCTGCTCCCGCGCCTGTGGCACCGCGCGCGGCAGGAATGGCTGCAAGCCGCCGACCGCGCCGTCGCGCGCGCCGTGCTGACGATCGACCATCCGGGCGTGCGGGAAGATTACCAAATGGCAATGCTCCGCCGCCGCTGAAACCGCCCAATCCGATTGCAGCCTGAGAATCACCGAGCCTATTGTCCGCGGCGTTTGCTACGCCGTGGAAGTAGGAGGCCGGGGTGCCATCGGTCGAATCCACCGTCAGGCAACTGCCTGATTTCGCTGACCTTGACCGGGGCCTGCTGAAGCAGATCGCCACCGCGAGCCGCATCGTCGAATGCCCGCCGCGCAGCATGCTGTGCCGGCAAGGGACCCAGCCGGATGCGTTGCGCTACTTGCTCGACGGCCAGGCGGCGCTGACCCAGCGCACCGTTGACGGTTCCCAGGTCGTCATCGACCTGGCACTGCCGGTCAGCGGCCTTGTGGTGGCGAGCGTCCTCGCGGGCAGCCCGTACCTGATGACCGCCGAGGCGTTGACCGCGGTTGCCGTGCTGGAGATCGCCGCGGCACCAATGCGCCGGCTGATCGAAACCGCCCCCAGCCTCGCCACTGCGATGCTGCGCCGTGTGTCGCTCGACTCGCAATCGGCGACCAAGCAGGTGCTGGACCTCAAGCTGCGCACCACTGCGCAGCGCCTCGGCTGTTATCTGCTCAGCCTGGTGCGCGATCCGACGGACAATCAGGCGGAATTCCGCCTGCCGGTGCAGAAGGGCATGATCGCCGGCCAGCTCGGCTGCCGGTTCGAGAACCTGTCGCGCAGCTTCGCCCTGCTGCGCGATCTCGGTGTGGAAACGCACGGCGCGCAGGTGAAGCTGCACGATATCGCGTCGCTGGAGGCGTATGCCGTGCCGAGTGAGCGAACCGGCGCAGAGTCGCGGCCGATCGGTACGGCCAGCGCCGCTGAAGCATTCAGCCGCGCCTTCAAGCTGTAAGACCACGAAAATAGATGAAGCGCTCGGCGCTGCCCCCCTCGTCATGCCGAGGAAGGTCGGCATCCACGGCTGGCGTGCTGTCCGCGGAAAAGGCGTGGATGCCGACCTTCGTCGGCATGACGAGGGGCGACCGGATGCGATAATCGTCAGCCCGCAAACCCCGGCAACACGCCGCACCCCGCACGGCCGATCGCCATGGCCTTGAACAAGCGGCCCATGCGGTTCGGCTCGGCGAGCCGTTGTGCCGCGTCGATCAGCGCCGCGGCACGCGCTGGCGGCTGACCCTGGGCCAGACGGTCGGTCCGCTGGAACAAGCCAAGGCGGGCGAGGAAGATACCTTGCGGTATCGGCCCGTGCACCGCGGCCCCGCCGCCTCGGGCGATCGCGGCCAAGGCGGCGAAATCGACATGCGCGGTCAGGTCGGCCGTGCCGGGCGGCGACAGCGGATCGGCCGGCTGGCCGTTGGCGATAGCCTGCAGCGAGTCGCCTGGTGTCGAACGTTCCGGACCGTAGTCCAGGAACAACGCGGCGCCGGGGTGTCGGCCGAAACGGAGGGACAGATCGGCGACGAAGGCACGGGCGGGCTCGCAGACTTCGAGGATGGTTCCACCAGGAGGCATTGGCGGCACGTCCCTCGTGGTCTCCGCAAAAGAGGGGACCAAGGCGTCGCTTGAGTCCCCGCTTTCGCGGGGATGACGGGTGGCCTCATGCCAGCGGTAGGTCGCGGGCCGCTCCTCAACGCATCGTTCGGCCCACGCCTCCCCTCTGCGGACGAACTGACGGATCGGCAGCGCATCGAGGAATTCGTTGGCCAACAACAGCAACGGAGCGTCCGGCAGCGTCGCCAGACTGGCGTGCCAGTTCGCCTCCGGCAGCCGCGCCGCCTGCTGTGCCCGCAGACGGGGCGACGTCTCGATCAGGTGCAGCGAGAGCGCGGCGCGGAACTCCGGCGCGGCGCGGGTGATGGCGCGCAGCGCGTCGGCCATCAGCGTACCGCGGCCGGGGCCGGCTTCGGCCAGCAACACCGGGCGCGGCCGGCCCAGCATCTCCCACGCAACCGCAGCCCACAGCCCAAGCAGCTCGCCGAACGCCTGGCTGATCTCGGGCGAGGTGGTGAAGTCGGCGAAGGGATCGTGCGTGGCGTAGTAAGCGGCATTGGCACGCGCCATGAACGCGTCCAGCCGTTCGATCATGACGTCGCCGGGACCGGGTGCCGGCTGGCGTACCAGATCAGGCCGGCACCGCCGATGAACATCGGAATGCACAGCAACTGGCCCATGCTGAGGCCGAGATCGATCACCAGGAAGCGAAGGAAGAAATCGGGAGCGCGGAAGAACTCGCAGGTGGTGCGGGCGATGCCGTAGCCGATCAGGAAGGCGCCGGTCAGCCAGCCGAAGCGCTCACGCAGCGACTCGCGCCGCGACAGCAGGAACATGACCAGGAATAGTACCAGGCCTTCCATGAAGGCCTCGTACAGCTCGCTGGGATAGCGTGGCACGCACTGGTCCGGGCTCAGGCCTGCGCAGACCGTGTTGCGCAGCGCTTCGTACACCGTCGGCGACGGCGCGGCGGTCTCGATGGCGTGGGGAAACACCATCGCACCCGGCCACCACGACAGCCACGCAGTCGGTACCGGCCGGCCCCACAGCTCGCCGTTGATGAAATTGGCGATGCGGCCGAGCCCCAGCCCGATCGGCGCGCACACGGAAAGCCGGTCGGCAAAGCCGAGCACCGGGATGCGATTGCGCCGGCAATACCAGGCGATCGCCACCGCGACGCCGATCATGCCGCCATGAAAACTCATGCCGCCGTCCCACACCGCGAAGATCAGCAGCGGATGGGTGACGTAAAGCGCCGGCTGGTAGAACAACACGTAGCCCAGCCGCCCGCCCAGCACGACGCCGAGGGTCGCCCAGGTGAGGAAATCGTCCACCTGTAGCGGATCGGCGACTGGCGGCGACCAGCGCACCAGCCGACGCAGCAGCCGCCAACCAAGCAGCAGCCCGACGATATAGGCGATGGCGTACCAGCGAATGGCGAAGGGGCCGATCCGGACGATGTCCGGATTGAACTGCGGATACAGCAGGACTGAGATCATGCGCGGCAGTGCATCATGCGCGGCGGAATCACGCCCGTCGGGATCATGCGCAGCGGGATCATGCGCAGCGGGATCATGCGTAGCGATCGGGGGCCGATAGGTAATCCTGTACGTAGCGCCGCACGCCTTCCTCCAGCGGGGTGAATTGCCCCGCATAGCCGGCGGCGCGCAGCCGCTCCATGTTCGCTTGCGTGAACGATTGGTATTGCCCCCGCAGACTGGCGGGCATGTCGATGAATTCCACGTTACGCGGCCGGCCGGCGGCATCGCAGACGGCGTGCGCCAGATCGAGGTAGGTGCGGGCGCGTCCGGTGCCCAGGTTGAACAAGCCGCTCACCGCCGGCGTGTCGAACAACCACAGCATCACATCGACCACGTCGCCGACCCAGATGAAGTCCCGCGCCTGGGCCCCGTCGGCGAGGCCCGGCTGGTCGGAGCGGAACAAACGGGCAGGGCCGCCTGTTGCGACCTCATCATGCTTGACCTTCACCACGGAGACCATGCGGCCCTTGTGGTACTCGTTCGGCCCATAGACGTTGAAGAACTTCAGCCCGGCCCATTGCGGCGGACGCGCCTGGCGCGCGGCGAGCGAGCGCGCCACCAGGATGTCGAACGCCATCTTGGTCCAGCCGTACAGGTTCAGCGGCCGCAGGTTCTCCAGCGCCGGCAGGGAGAAATCGTCGTCGAAGCCGCCGGAGCCGTCGCCGTAGGTCGCCGCGGAGGACGCATACACCAGCCGCACCTGGTGATCGGCGCACCATTCCCAGATGCGGTGGCTCAGCTCGACATTGGTGGCCCAGGCGTGATCGCCGTCGGTCGCGGTGGTCTCGCTGACGGCGCCGAGGTGGAACACCATCTCCAGCGGCGGGCGGCTTTCCAGGAAGGCGTCCAGCTCGGTCGGCGGGATCAGCCGGCTGGGCGGATGCTTGGCCAGGTTGCGCCATTTGCCTTCGCTGCCGAGCCAGTCGGCAACCACGATTTCCCGCCCGCGCCGTGCCAGCGCCGCGAGGAGATTGGAGCCGATGAAGCCGGCGCCGCCAGTGACCAGGATCATGGCGGCACGTTATACGTGTGGTGGCGACGCGGCGGAAGCCGACGAATTGCAGAGGAAGGAACATACGAATGAGCGACCGGCCCCGGTTCTTCGACGACCTGGCTGGCGTGGCCGGCGGCGCGCTGTCGGCGCTCGCCGGACTGCGCGAGGAGGCGGAGGCGATGGTCCGCGCCCGCATCGACGAGGCGATCCGGCGGCTGGAACTGGTGCGCAAGGAGGAACTGGACGCGATAGCCGAAATGGCCGCCAACGCCCGCGCCGGCCAGGAAGTCGCGGAAACCCGTCTGGCGGAACTGGCCACGCGCGTCGCGGTTCTGGAGGCGCGGGTATCGGCGCTGGAGACCGCCCCCAAGCCGAACGGGGCCTAGGCTGGAGCATTTCCACCGTGTCTGTCATTGCGAGTTGGCCACCGGCCCGCGGCCGACCCGCCCTGGATGCAACGGCAGCATTCTGTCATTGCGAGGCCGCTTGGCCGAAGCAATCCCGTTCGTGACGAGCTGCCGGTGGCTCGTCACGAACGGGATCGCTTCGGCCAAGCGGCCTCGCAATGACAGGGGGCTCCAGTTTCTTGTTAGAAGCGAGGCGACGAAACAATCCTGTTCGTGACGAGCATCGGCTGACAACGAACGGGATTGCTTCGTCGGTTCGCTTCTCGCGATGACGGACGCGCAACGATTCCGGTCACCCTGCAAATACTCCGACGAGTTTTCGGCCGCTTCGTCCGATTCCGGCACGAGGGCCGCTCGACCCCGAATAATGCCGCCGTGCTGACAGCCCATTGCCGTGCTTCCGCCCCGTTTGGAGCCTGAGTGTGTCCCCTCAACGCAGGGCGAATTGCCCGACTGAAGGAGGACGAACCGATGGTACGATCACTGGCACTGCTGTTCGCGCTGATGTTTGCCACAACCATGCTCTCAGGTTGCGTCGTAGAACCCGGTTACGATCACCATGGCGGGTGGGGTTGGCACCACGACCACTGAGGAGCGGTGGTAGGGGGCATCAGCGGAGCGTCACCGCAGCCGCAACAATGGCCCATTGCAGGTCAAAGGCCGGACAAAACAGCGCCCATCGTCGCCGGTGAGACGTGACAGGCGTAGCCAGGCCGAAGGCCCGCCCAGTCCCCCCGGGCGGGCCTTCGTGCCGTTCAGCCTCAGTAGTAGTCCCAGCGCTTGTGCTGCCGGTCCCAGCGGCGATGGTGGTACCGATGGTGGTTGTACCAGTAGTCGGCGCGCACGATGTGGCTCGTTTGCAGCGTTCCGTGGTATCCATCTTGCAAAGCGGATCCTTGCAACGCGGATACTGGCGAAGCGAAAGCCAATGTCGATAGTCCGATCGTCAGGCCGGTGATGGCCACTGCGCCCATGAAGAATTTTCGCACGTTCTGCCCCCTTCAACCGGTGTAGCCGAAGCCGCAGTGTAGGCGCGGGCGCAACACTTGGGCCACACGATTCGATGAGCCGGCGTCAGCCGGTTCGGCAGCGATACGGGATCGGGGAGAGCGGCTTCGCTCCTTCAACTGTGACCGACTTTCCGGGATCGCCTCTGGCTTGCCCGTGGACGAGCGCGCGGTGTCCTCTGGCCGAAGCAAGCCGCATGCGCTACCCTGACACCGCCGCGAGCCCGTCCGTTCGGTCAACCGTGTGCGTTGCGTTCACCGCCGCGCGCCACGTCGGAGAAGGAACCCACCCATGTCATTGCGGATCAACGCCGAAGCCCCGAACTTCACCGCCAACACCACCGAGGGATCCATCGATTTCCACCAATGGCTCGGTGACAGTTGGGCCATTCTGTTCTCGCATCCCAAGGACTTCACCCCGGTCTGCACCACCGAACTCGGCTACATGGCCGGTCTGAAGCCGGAATTCGACAAGCGCAACACCAAGATCATCGGCCTCAGCGTCGATCCGGTGGAGAACCATTCGAAGTGGGCGAAGGACATCGAGGAAACCCAGGGCCACGCTGTCAACTATCCGATGATCGGCGACACCGAACTGAAGGTGGCGACGGCGTATGACATGCTGCCCGAGGGCGCCGGCACCACGTCGGAAGGCCGCACCGCTGCGGATAACGCCACGGTACGTTCGGTGTTCGTCATCGGACCGGATAAGAAGATCAAGGCGATGCTGACCTATCCGATGTCCACCGGCCGCAACTTCGACGAGGTGCTGCGGCTGCTCGATTCCTGCCAGTTGACCGCGAAGCATACCGTGGCGACGCCGGTGAACTGGCAGCCCGGCCAGGACGTCATCATCCCGCCGGCGGTGTCCAATGAGCAGGCGGCGGTGGCTTATCCGAATGGATGGAAGACGGTGAAGCCGTATCTGCGGGTCGTCGCCCAGCCGAAGTGATGAAAAGGGGGAGAATAGAATAGCAAGATTCCCCCCTCCCCTTGAGGGAGGGGGACAGGGGGAGGGGTGCGTACCGCCACCGGATCGGCGCCCCTCCCCCTAACCCCCTCACGCAAGGGGAGGGGGGACCAGGGCTACGCTCGCCCCTCAATGATAGAATCGTCCTGAGTCGATAACGATCGTCTGGCCGGTCATCGTCTCGGTGCGGCACATCGTTACGACCATGTCGGCGCAGTCGTCCTTGTCCGCCGGCCGCTTCAGCAGCGAGCCGGCCGCGTTGCGCGTCACCACCTCCGGCAGCAGGTTGGCCGTCGCGCGTGTGCCCTCCAGCAGGCCAGGTGCCACGCAGTTCACCAGCGTCTCCGGCGCCAGCGCGACCGCCATGCAGCGCGTGAGATGGATCAGCCCCGCCTTCGAGACGGCATAGGCAATCGACGAGCCCGTTGGGCCCAGCCCCGCCACCGACGCGATGTTGACGATGCGGCCCCTGCCCTGCGCCTTCATGACCGGCGCCACGGTCTTGATCAGCCGCAGCGGTCCGGTCAGGTTGACCGCCATGATCTTATCCCAGACCTCCTGCGTCAGATTATCGAGATCGTTGAACGGTATCGACTTGTTGTAGGCGGCGTCGTTGACCAGGATGTCGATTCGGCCGAGGCGTTTGGTCACGTCGCCAACCAGCTTTTCCACCGCTGCCTGATCGGTGATGTCGCACGCAAACGCCGCGGCATTGATCTGGTAACTGGTCGCCAGCGTACGCGCGACGCCCTCCGCCTGGTCGTGGCTCTGCGCATACATGACGGCGACGTGCACGCCTTCCTTTGCCAACGCGTGACAGATGCGCTGTCCGAGCCCGCCATTGCCGCCGGTGACCAGCGCGACCGCGCCTCTGAGTTCCATGTGGTTTCTCCTCCGTGTGGGCCGCTGTTGTGTGGCGGCGCGTCGCGTTGTGGTACGGCAGTTTGTTGCCTGCGACGGAAGCCGGCAAGCCGGCTGCGGCCATCGCCTATCCGCGCCCGCGGTTGCCGGTTAGGCTTCAGCCCGCATCGAAGCCACGAGGCGAAGACCATGAGCGATTGGAGCAAGGTGACCCGGCCAATCCCGGTTCCCAACGAATGGACGCGGCCGTTCTGGGACGCGGCAAAACGCGGCGTACTGGAACTGCAACGCTGCCAGAGCTGCGGCCATTTCCAGCATCCCCCGTATGCGACCTGCGTACAGTGCGTGTCCACGGACCTGAAGTTTGAGCCGGTGCAAGGCAGCGGCGCGATCTACGCCTATACCATCATGTATCACACCGGCGACAAGCGTTTCGCATCGGCAGTGCCCTACGCCAGCATCATCGTCGAGCTCGACACGGCGCCCGGCGCGCTGCTCGCCGGCAACCTTCTGGGCGCGGAATTCACCGAGGCAAAGGTCGGCCGCCGTGTCGAATTGATCTTCGAAAAGCTGAACGACGACATCACGCTGCCGCAGTTCTGGCTTGCGGGTTAGAGGAGACGCGGTATGTGGGAGAACAGGTGCAAGATCGCAGTCAGCGGCGTGGGGTTTTCGAAGGTGACGCGGTCGGCGGACATTCCGTTGGCGGCGCACGCGCTGACCGCGGTGAAGGACGCCGTGGCGGATTCCGGGCTGCGCATGGAGGACATCGACGGCCTGGCGACTTATCCCGAACTGCCGGCGACGGGACATGCGGAAGTGGACGGCATCTCCGTCGTGTCGGTGAACTGCATGATGGCGATGCTGAAGCTGCCGGCGCTGACGTGGCACATCCAGGTTGGCACGACTAACATCGGCGGCGCGGTGCAGCAGGCGGTGAACGCGCTGCTGGCCGGGGTGTGCAAATACGCCGTGGTGTGGCGCGCGATGCACAATCCGCGCGGCACCTATCAGAACCTGCCGGGTGCGTATGCGGCGGGCGCTGCGCAGTTCACCGCACCGTATGGGTTCGGCGGTCCCGGACAGGGCATGGCGGTTGCCTATACACGCTGGCTGGAGCGGAACGGGCAGAGCCGCGACAAGATGGCGACGCTCGCGGTGACGCAGCGCAAGCACACGCAGCACAATCCCCACGCGTATTTCCATGGCACTCCGCTGACGCGCGAGGACTATTTCGCGTCGCGCATGGTGGCCTATCCCTTCTGTCTGTTCGATTGCGATATTCCGGTGCAAGGGGCTGTGGCGATCGTGCTGACGACCGCCGACCGGGCGCGGGACCTGAAGCCCACGCCGGCGTATCTGGCAGGCTACGGGCAACGGCTGCATTTCGAAGTCGCCGGGCGGATCGGCAGTCTGTCCAGCTACATGGAAGGCGGGAGTTCGTCAGCGAAACTGACCTGGGAACGATCCGGGTTCTCGCCGAAGGATGTCGATGTGGCACAGATTTACGATGGGTTCTCGGCGTCGGTGATCTACGGGCTGGAGTCTTATGGGTTCTGTCGCGAAGGAGAAGCGCTGGATTTCATCCAGGACGGGCGCATCGAACTGGATGGCGACCTGCCGTTGAACACGTTCGGAGGTTCGCTGGGCACGGGCCGGATTCACGGGCTGTGGCACATTATCGAGGGCGCGCTACAGGCGTCAGGCCGCGCGGGATCGCGCCAGGTGAAGGATGCCAACGTGTCGTTCGTCGGCGCGAGCGCACCGATCGTGACGGGCACGACGTTTATTTTCGTGAGGGAACCGTATTGAAGGGATAATGCCAGGCGGCACCGCGCCCCCACTGTCATTGCGAGAAGCGAAGCGACGAAGCAAGCTCGTTCGTGACAAGCCGCTGCACATCACGAACGAGCTCGCTTCGTCGCTACGCTTCTCGCAATGACAGCTTTGTCCCGGGCGCATGCTCCACGCACCATGCGTTATCCCGGAACGTCGGTGCTGCCCTTGCTCCACGCCAGAAGGCGCCGTTCCGCCAGGTCCATCACCGATGTCAGGGCCATCACAATGAACGCCACCACAAGAATCAGGGCCATGACGCTGGCAATATCGAAACGGCCACTGAAGGTCTGCACCAGCAGGCCCAGGCCGCTCTGGGCGGCAATCATTTCGCCGATGACCGCCCCGGCGCTGCAATAGATCAACGTCAGCCGCAGCCCGGCGAAAATGCCCGGCAGTGCCCACGGCAACCGAACGTGGCGAAACAGGCGAAACTCGGAGGCGCCGAACAGCCGCGACATCAGCAGCAGGTCACGATCGACGTTCTTCAATCCGCCCAGCGTGCTAAGCAGCATGATGAAATAGCCAAGCGAGAACGCCAGCACCACCTTCGAAGCGATGCCGATACCGAACCAAAGAATGAACAGCGGGCCGAGGGCGATGCGCGGCATGCTGTTGAAAGCGGTCAAGAACGGTGAGAGGATCCGGTTAAGCCAATCATTGCGGTCCAACACAATGGCGGAGGCGACGCCGAGCACCACCGATGCCGCAAAGGACATCATGATCTCCAGCAGCGTGGTTCCGAGATTGGGCAGCAACTCGCCGCCCTGAAGCAGCGACCACAAGGATTGCACGATACTTGCAGGCGTGGACACGAAGGCCGGGTCGGCCAGACCGACCGCCACCGCGCCTTGCCAGATCGCGACAAGCAGTGCCAGAAACGCGACACGAGCGACCGTAACCGACCACCGGCCGCTTCCTGGCAAACGAGTCGCCGTACCGAGATTCGCTTCCGAGCTCGCCAGGTCGCTCATTCCGTGCTCGCCTTCAAGGACGTCCAGGTCCTGCGGTAAAGCTCGTGGTAGCGTGCATCTGCCTGCAGTGCCTCGGCCGATCGCGGCCGCGGCAGATCGACACGAATTTCCTCCACGACGCCCGTGCCGTGCTTTGACATGACGACCACCCGATCCGCCAGCGTGATCGCCTCGCCGATATCATGTGTCACGAACACGACGGTTGCCCTGCTGCTGTCCCACAGATCGAGTAATTGATCGTGCAGCAGCAGCTTCGTTTGCGAGTCGAGCGCACTGAACGGCTCGTCCATCAGATAGACTCTGCGTCCGACCGCGAAGGCACGCGCCAATGAAACGCGCTGCCGCATGCCTTGGGAAAGGCGGGAAGGATAGAAGTCGCGATAGTTGTGCAGCCCGACTTTATCGACGTACGTCATGGCCTGGCGCTTCCGTTCGACGCGCCCGACACCGGCGAGCTCAAGCCCATATTCCACGTTGGCCAGAACGCTCCGCCAGGGCAGCAGCGCGTCGCGCGCGAGAATATAGCAGATGTCGCTGCGTCCCGCCGTGGGCGGCGCGTCCCGGATCGCCACCACACCGCCCGCGGCAGGCACGAGCCCGGCGATAACATTCAACAGGGTCGTTTTGCCGCAGCCACTGGCACCGATCAGCGCGACGAACTCGCCCTCCTGCACGTCGAGGTCCACGCCGGACAACGCATTGCGCGCCAGGCCAAAATTCACCGCCAGTTGTCGCACGCGGATATCGGTACGCCGCACGGCCCTGGCTGCTTCGCCGGCAGTTGCATTCAGCGCCATCTGCGTCACTTCCCGGTAGCCAACGCCGCATGACAACGGAGCAGACGAGTCATGCGTTTATCGGTCGTGGACGCTAATTCCCACAAGCGAAATCTTCGCGCCCGATCCCGGCAACGACGTCGGATCGCGATTTCGACGACGGCAGCAATTTCTGCTCGACCATCAGCTTCGACCAGGTATCGATGGTCTGGGCGGTGATGGCCGGACCAAAACCCGGAAGTATGCGCTGTACCATCGCCTTGTATTCGGCGTCGGATAGATCGGGCACTTTCGCGTATCGCTGCATGATGGCGACGACCTGGTCGAGATTGGCCGGCTTGCTGTACCAGCAATAGGCATCCCGCATCGCCTTGACGAACCGCGTCACGACCTCGGGTTTGTCCTTGATTGTGGAGGTTGAAGCCCACCAGCCATTATAGCCGAGATTATGAAAGATCGCCGGCCCCTGGTTCTGGGCAAGGTTCAGAACGACCGTGCCCTCGTGCTTCGCTTCCACGATGGATGGCAGCGGCTCAACGCTCAGATAGGTATCGACGGTGCCGCGCAGCAAGGCCGGACGGGCGGTGTTAGGCAATCCAACGGCCAAAAAAGTCACATCTTCAGGCTTGTACCCCGCCGCAGTCAGCAATGTTTGCTCGATATACTGGACCGAGACGCCCAGCGCGAGAACGCCCCATTTCTTGCCGACAAGGTCCTTGATCACCGCCGGATAGCCTTCGGCAAGATGCGGCAGAGGCAGGCCCTTTCTGACAATGAACGCGAATGGCACCGTCACCGTCGATCCGACCACGCCACGGACCGGCAACCCATGCTCCACCGCCACCAGCAGATTGTCCCATGAGTTGTTTACGAACGTCACGCTGCCGCTGGCGACGGCCGACGTCATCGCCGGACCGGTTGAGATCGGCACAAGCTGAACTGCCAGGCCTTCCTTGTCGAAGAATTTCTCATCATTGGCGATGAATGCCGGCAACGATATCAGGGCGCCGGGATAGTAGCCGATCGTCGCCTCGACTTTCGCTTGCGCATGCGCCGCAACGGGCGCGATCAAAGCCCCCGCCCACGAAAGCACCAGCGCCAGCGCGCCGGCGGCAATCCATTGTTTCATTCGTTTCCCTCCCTTGGATTTACGCGTGGGCATATCACCCGCGCGCCTTATCGTCGCAGCGATCACCAAACCCCATCCTGTCGCAGTGCGCGGCGCTGTTCCGCGTCGTACCCCAGTTCTGTCAGCACAGTTTCGTTGTCAGCTCCCAACCTGGGTGGCGCATGCTGCGGCGCGATCCCGCATCCGTTGAGTTTGAAACCCGCGGATGGAAAAGAAGCGTCGCGGTCAAGGCCGGGCAGAGCGAGGCGACTAAACAACGCGCGCGCCGAAACCTGCCGTTCATCCAGCAGCTCAGGCACCGATCGCACCGCGCCGGCAGGAACGCCCGCCGCAGCCAGCGCGTGTTCCCATTCGATCGCGGGACGCTGCGTCAGGCACGCGCCGATAATGTCCCGCAGCGCATCCTGGTTCTGCTTGCGAGCGCCAGGCTCCCGGAAGCGCGGATCGCCAACCAGATCGGGCCGGCCGAGCGTGCCGCACAGCGCGACGAACTGATCCTCGGTGTTTGCCACAAGCGTCAAAAGTGACGTGCTGGTCTGGAACATGCCCGAAGCAGGCGAACCGCTTGCAGCCGAATTGCCGATGGGTGCTGCGGCAATCCCACCGTTGACGTGAGCCGACACGATCGATCCCATCGCCGCGACGGCGCAATCCAGCATGCCCACATCGACCAACTGCGCCTGCCCCGTGCGGTCGCGTTCGCGCAGCGCGGCCAGGATTGCCACCGACGCCGAAAGGCCTGTCAAATAATCGACCAAAGGCGGCCCGGTCCGGCCAGGCGCCGTCTCCGGCGTTCCGGTCACCGACATGATGCCCGACACGGCTTGAATGATGTGGTCGTAGGCAGCGCGCGGCGCCATTGGTCCGTCCTGACCAAAGCCCGATATCGAGCAATACACGATGCGCGGATTGACCGCCCGGATGTCCTGAAATCCAACACCCAGCCGCGCCGCCGTGCCGGGGCGCCAGTTCTCGATCATCACGTCAGACCGCGCGGCGATCTGTCGCGCAATCTCCAGACAGCGCGGATCCTTAAGGTTCAGTGCGACAGAGCGCTTTCCGGCGTTGCAGGACAGGAACGCGCTGCCCATGCCGGCGGCGGCAAGCGTCGCGTCCCCGCCCTGGCTGCGCATCCAGTCGCCCTGCGACGGACGCTCGATCTTGATGGTCTCCGCGCCCAGAAGGGTCAGGATATAAGAACAATAAGGACCGGCGATGATGTTCGCGCATTCCAGGACCCGTACGCCGGCGAGCGGCAATGCCGTCATGCGCCTGTCCCCGACCAAGCGCAGCTAAGACCTGCCATGACGGCAAGCCACCGCCGCAGCCCGCTCTGATCATCGACAATCGCGGCGCTGCTTACGCACATCGTATCCTGCCCGGGAATAGGTGTGATCACTACCATATCGCCTGCTCGCCGGTGCGGTCAAGCGATGCGGTCAAGCGCTAGGCGGCCGGGCATGGCCCGTGTACATTTGCTTTGGAGATTCCCGCGTCTGGGCCGCAGCCCTTCGAAACAACCGCAACGACATGCGACAGCCAAAAAACGTTACCGATTTTCTGACCTCCCGCGTGCTTCGATTGTCCAATACATTCGGCCTGTACGCGGGCCGCCGCTATCGCGACCAATTCGGCATGACGCTGCCGGAGTGGCGGGTCATGTCCATCATCGCGTCGTGCGAGCCGACGACGGCGCGCGAGATCAGCCGCATCCTGGCCACTGACAAGGGATGGGTTGGACTATCGGTCGATAACCTGCTGCGGCGCGGATTTGCCACCCGCACGGCTGACCAACGGGACGCACGACGAGCCCTGATCAGCCTGACCGCGCCAGGCAAGGAAATGCATGATGCGATCCTGGCTGTTGCACGGCGGCGGCAACGAAGGCTGCTGGCAGCCCTGCCGGAAGGTGCCGCTGCTACGCTGATCGCCAGCCTCGATCGGCTGCAGATGGAGGCCGACCGCATGTTGGCTGAACTCGATGAGGCGCCTGCGCCGCCGCATGCCACCGAGTCGCGCAAGAGGTGATATGGGGGTCGTGGATCGGTGTCAGTGCGAGGCACCCACCCCCACAACGTTCTTCTCCACCAGCCCGTCGATTTCCGCGTCCGCGTACCCCACCTCCCGCAGCACCTCCCGCATGTGCGCGCCCAATTTCGGCGGCAGCCGATGTATGCCGGTGGGACTGGCGGAAAACCGCGCCGGCGGACGCGCCTGGCGAATTCTGCCTTCCGTCGGATGCTCCATCTCCTGGAACAATCCCACTGCCTTCAGATGCGGTTGTTCCATCACTTCCGATAACTTCGCAAATCCTGTGTGTGGCACGTCGATCGAGAGCAGCAGTTCCTCCCATTCCGCCGTCGTCCGGGTGGGGGCGATGTCGCGCATGCGGTCATAGATACGATCGATGTTGCGCGCCCGCGCCACCGGATCGCGCACCGAGAATTCCTCGATGCACTCGGGATGTCCCACCGCTTCGAAGAACGCGCACCAGTTCTCGCCCGAATACGGCAACATCGTCAGCCAGCCATCCTTGGTGCGCACCGGCTTCCGCGCCTTCATCCGCTTGTATCCGGACGGCCCGATCGGCGGGACGAACGCGATGCCGCCGAACATCTCGATGCTGTTGAACGCCGCCAGCGTCTCTAACATGGGCACCTCGACCATGTGGATGTACGCACCCCTCCCCCAACCCCTCCCTCAAGGGGAGGGGGGACCTACGCTCCGGCCCCGACCGTTTCATCCAGTGCGGGTCGGCCACTGCCGGCCAGTGGCCAACTCGCAATGACACTGCCGGGGATGGCGCACGGATCGATCATTCCGACACCTGGAATAACACCGGCGTCAGTTCAGCTTGCACACGCCCTTGGCGTTCTGGCCCGGATGCCGGCCTGGCACCGGACCCAGCTTGATGTTCGCGAACTTCGGGTCGTCCCGCGGCGGGAACGCCTTGTGGCCCGCCGGATAGCAGCTCGACGCAAGCAAGTAAGCCATCACGTCGGCCGAGTCCCCCGGGGACAAGGTTGACGGCGCATTACGCGGCATCTGCTCGAACACGATGTAGCGCATGATCTCGAGCGTCCAGCCGTTGTGCCGCGCGGTCACCAGGAAGTCGTTGCCGGCCACCGACGGCGCGGCAGTGCCTTGCAGGTTGGCGCCGTGGCACGCCACGCATTTGGTGGCGAAGATCGACTGGCCGCGCTCGGCCTGCGCTTTTGTATAGAGCGCAGGAGGCGGCCCTCCCGATGACACAGGTGGCGTCTGTGTTACCTGCGCCGCCGCCTGTGTTGCCGGCGGATCGGGCGGATCATCCTTCGCATGCGCAGCGCAGGCGTCGGCGACCAGTTTCGCCGCGGCGGTTCGCAGCACGATCATGCCATTCTGCAGCGACAGGCTGGTGACAGCGGACGGCCCCGCCAGGTCGTGCGTGCCGTTGCCGGCGGGCAGCACCACCCAGGCGATATAGCCGCCATGCGTGCCATAAGATGGCGTGGCGGATGGCGCACGGCACGCATCCTGCTGCTGCGCACCGGCGGGAACGCCAAGCTCGGTGTTGGCCAGCACGCCTTCCAACCCGCCGAACACGCCTGTCTCATTCGGCCGGCCGCGCGCCACCTGCAAATAGTCCAGCGCGCGCGAGGCAGCGATCGCGTAGTCCATCAGCTCATGGGCCTTGGCGGCGTCCTGCAGGTGGGCGACCGCGGCGCGGATGTTCGCTTCCGCGCCTTCCAGCGGGCTGGTCCAGACCAGCGTTGCCGTGCGGTTCAGCAGCGAGTCGATATGACCAATCGCGCCGGCCGCGTCGCCGGACGAGCCCGCGCTCGCGACATAGCCGTCGCCATGCGTTCCAGCGAGTGCATTGATCGCCCGTTCGGCGGCGCCGTGGTAAACTTTCGGATCGGCAATGTAACTCGCATCGGCCCGCACCAGTTCGGCGATCGCCGCGTTGACATCCGCGAGCGTCGCAACCGCCTGCGCGTGGTCATCCGCGAGCGTCGCGGCGGCCATCGCCGTGCCTGGCATGAGCACCCATGCGAGCAAGCACAGGGCGAGAAAAGCAACCGGCCCGGCGATGCGGGCCGGCCTGGCAGAGTCCGGCGAAAGTACGGTCATGCGGCCGGCTTACGGTACCGAGAAGACGTTGATGGTGTTCGGCCGCGGCGGATTGGTCGGCAGTTCCGGAATCTTGGCATTACCGGCTTCGCCTGACGCGACGACGACGTATTCCTTGCCGTTCACCTCGAACGCCTCGGTGGGCGCCTGGATATAGCCGCCGGTGTCATAGCTCCACAGGATGTTGCCGGTCTTGGCGTCGAACGCGTGTTCGTTGCCGCCCAGATTGCCGGAGAACACCAGGCCGGACGCGGTCACCAGCGCACCGCCATAGTTCGGCAGATTGAAATGATGGCGCCATGAGAACACGCCATTGGAGACGTTGACCGCATTCACCTGCCCGGTATCCGGTCCGACCAGCTTCGGGAAGGCACCCCCAAGATAGAATTCCCCGGCGATGTAAACAGCATCCTTGCTCGCCTTCCAGAAGCCGCATTCGTTCTCGCTGGACACATAGAAATTGTTCGTCGCGGGATCGTAGGCGCCGCCCTGGTATTCGACGCCGCCCAGCGTGTTGGGGCAGGCGATGTTACCTTCCAGCGTCGGTTGCGTATTTTGACCTTTCTGGAAACTGACCGCGGTATGGTCCACCAGCTTGCCGGTCTCGGCATCCACGATCCAAAGATTGCCGGCCTTGTCCCCCGCCGCGAGCAGCTTACGGCTTTGGCCGTTCACCTCGCCGGTGAACAACACGGGCTGCATCGGCGGATCCCAATCGTGCGTATCATGCGGGATGAACTGGTGGTACCATTTCAGCTTCGGCTTGGCGCCGGAGATATCCAGCGCCACCATTGAATCGGTGTAGAGGTTGGTGCCCTTGCGCACGCTGCCCAGGAAGTCCGGGCTTGGGTTGCCAAGGTCCAGATACATCGTGTGCGTCGCGCTATCGATCGTGACACCGGTCCACGCGGCGGCACCGCCGCGCTTCCACGAATCGCCGCTCCAGGTGTCATGGCCCGGCTCGCCGGGACCGGGCACCGTGTCCCAGCGCCAGATCACGGCGCCATTCTGCGGATTATAGGCTGCAATGTTGCCGTTGCCGCCCCAGTCGCCGTCGGATACGCCCATGATGATCATATCCCGGTTGGTTTCCGGGTCGTGGTACGGGACTGGCGACATGGTGTAGAAGGAGTTGGCGGTATCATCCACCGCCACCTTGTCCCACACTTTCTGGCCCGTCTTCGCGTTCAGCGCGATGAGATGGCCATCGAGCGTGCCGAAATACACATTGCCGTCGAACAACGCGACGCCGCGGTTGGCGGCGAACGAGATCACGTGCGGATCGTCGGTGAAGGACCAAATCGGCTTGCCGGTAGCCGCATTCAACGCAGCGACGTGATCGTGCGCCGTGGTGATGTACATAATGCCATTATAGACGATCGGCGACACCTCCATCGGGCCGGTGTCGTCAGCAGTGTATTTCCAGGCGAGCCGCAGGTTGCGCACATTGGCCGGTGTTATCTGCGCGGCCGGGGTATAGTTGTTGCCGGTATAGCTCTTGTGCGGCAGGATCCAGTTGGCGGTATCCGCGGCGGCGTTGACGAAATCCTGGCCGCTCGGCGTGGTCTGCGCGCTGGC
The DNA here is from genome assembly GCA_036489395.1 of Acetobacteraceae bacterium. GTDB lineage: Bacteria > Pseudomonadota > Alphaproteobacteria > Acetobacterales > Acetobacteraceae > JASHVB01. The sequence goes on from DASXFW010000276.1 coordinate 30,563, forward strand.
ACTTCCCGCGATGCCGATCGCCGCCACGAGGCCGACCGTCGCCGGTGCGAACAATGCTGCGGTTGCCCGAAGTTTCTGGCGCAATGTCATGTTGGTTTCCTCTCCGCGTTTGGTTGGCACGCTGGCGGAACCATATCGCCCGCGCACGTGCACATGAGTGATCGCTCGTCACCCGCCGTTGCGCTCCGGCCGAGGCCCCGATGGACCCGGCAGAAACGCAAACGATCCCGTATCCTGTCATTGCAGGATGCGGCGCGCCTTTTACGACCCGATCAGGCAAATCGCAGCATCACGTTACGGCGACCCGGCACAGTGTCGTTTTAGGTTCTTTGGACATTTGCAAATATTACGAACATTGCCGTCGTTCAGACAGACTCTGGCACAAAGGCGCCAGGCGGGATCGTGCCCGGATTGACATACGCCAGATACAGCGCATCGAGCATCGCCCACAGGATGTCGCACTTGGTACGCAGGACCGCTTGCACCTGCACCTGTTGTTCCAGCGTGCGGGCATGTTCCTTGACATAGGCCAAGGCGAAATCCGCATCCTGCGGCGCCTGGTCCAGGCGTGGCGTGAAATAGCCCAGCGTCTCCGGCGTGATGAAATCGTAATTCGCCAGCATGCCGCCGACGCGCTCGGCGATGATGGCGGGCGAGAACAGCTCCGTCAGGCAGGATGCGATGGCTTCCAGCACCGAGCGGTCGCGCACCAGGTCCACGTAGGCATCGACCGCGAAGCGCGTGATCGGCAGCAGGCCCGCGGTAGAGATCACATACGCGCGGTCCAGGCCCAGGCCATCGGTCAGCTTCAGCCATCGTTCGATGCCGCCGGTGTTCGGCGCGTCGCCGTCGTGGTCGTGCAGCCGCCGCCGCCAGACCCGGCGCAGGTCGGAGGTCGGCAGCCGCGCGATCAGCGTCGCGTCCTTCACCGGAATGCGGCACTGATAGTAGTAGCGATTGAGCGCCCAGGCCTGAAGCTGTCCGCGATTCAGCTTGCCCTGGTACATCATCTTGTGCAGCGGATGGTTGGAATGGTAGCGTTCCGCGCCGATTTGCCGCAGCGACGCTTCCAGTTCGTCCGGGGACAGTACGCGATCGGTCATAGTTCGATCTCCATTCCGTCATAGGCAACATCCCAGCCTGCCGCGATCGCCGCGGCATGTTCTGGCGAATCATCCAGCAGGACCGGGTTGGAATTGTTGATGTGCAGCAGAACCTTGCGGCGCACATCGATGTTCTGAAACGCCGCTATCGTGCCGTTTGGCCCGCTGACGCTCATGTGGCCCATGCGCTGGCCGGTCTTACTGCCGACGCCCGCACGCAGCATCTCGTCGTCGGTCCACAGCGTGCCGTCGAACAACACGGCGTCGGCACCTTGCAGGCGGCAGGCCAGCGCTTCGGTCATGCGTGCGCACCCGGGGATAAAGAACAAATGACGCGCCGCCCCGCTGATTCTGGCACCGACAGTGGTATCGCTTTCGACGATCGGCGGGGCTGTTCCGTCCTCAAGATACAATGGCACCTTGCCGGGCACCGCGAACATGTCCAGCGACAGGCCGCTCGGCTTGCCATCTGGCAGCGCCAAAGCGGTTTGCTCCCCCAACGCCATCGGCTGACGCACGACAATATCGCGAGCCAGCACGTCGAAGATCGGATTGGCCTCCAAAACCTGCAGGATAGCGGCGGTCGCGTAGATGGTGAAAGCGTTCCGCTCACGCAGCGTCAGCAGTCCGGCGATTGCATCCACGTCGCCGCCGGTCAGTACGACGCCGGCAATCGGCGAGGATCGCAAGCCGTGCCGCGGTTGCAAACACGGCGTCGCCTCGATCTGCTGGCGCAGGTCGGGCGAGGCATTGAACACAAACCAGTGTTCGCCGTCGCTGCTCACGGCAATCGAGGCCTGGGTGCGTGGCCTGGCCCGCGGATCGCCTGACCTGGCGCGCCGGCACGCGGGCGCGTTGGAATTCCATTGTGGGAAACCGCCGCCGGCGGCGGCGCCAAGCACGCGCACGTGCAGGGGAGGAACACCGGCACTTGCCGACTCCGCCGGCACGTCAGCGTGCTCCACGCCGCGCCGGGGGGGCGGCACAGGGCAGCGATTTCACTAAATCGCAAATCATGCTGCGTTTCCTCTCGAACTCCCGATGAATCGTATTGCGGCAAATTCGCGAGGGTCAAGGCATGCCCGAGAAAATGCCATGGCCGCAGCGGCAATGTTACCCGCCGTGCGGCAATCGCGGACGGTGCATGCTGGACGCCATCCCTGGAGCCTGCTACAGTCTGAGGTGTTGGCGACAAGGCCAGCCTGCGATGCTTGCAGAACGTCCCAAGAGTGAGGAGACCTCCAATGGCATGGACACGCCCGAAGCTGCGGGAAATTTGCATCGGCATGGAGATCAACGGCTACTTTGCCGGGAAGCTCTAAGTCACGACGCCGTGTTGGCGGCGGGTAGGCTGCCACCCCTCGGTTTGAGGTGCAAACACCCGCCGCCGGCGCGATAGCGCGCACATCTGGATAAACGCGACGGCAACCCGTGCGGCATGATGCCGACGGGGATGTGCGATTGTTGCTCGGACATGATCGATGCCAGAAGGCGATGCAAGGCAACTGCCGGAGCATCCGCGCCTTGCCCCCGGCGTAAGGCTGCATTTTGATCGCGTGCGGAACGCGTGGGTCTTGCTCGGTCCGGAGCGCGTCATCGAAACCGAAGGCCCCGCAAGCGAGATTCTGCGCCGCTGCGACGGCAGCCGAACCATTTCACAGATCATCGACGAACTGGCTACGATTTATAATGCGGACCGCGCGCAGATCGCCGGCGACGTCGCCGATATGCTTGCCGAGCTGCTTGCCAAGCGAATGCTTGCGCCATGAGTGGGCCGGTGCCTGTGACGGCGCCGCTCGGATTGCTCGCCGAGCTGACGCATCGCTGCCCGCTGGGTTGTCCGTATTGCTCCAATCCGCTGGCGTTGGAAGATCGTGCCGACGAACTGAATACAGCGAGTTGGGCCAAGGTGTTCTGTGAAGCCGCCGCCCTGGGCGTGCTGCAAGTGCATCTTTCCGGCGGCGAACCTGCGGCGCGGCGCGACCTGCCGGAGATTGTCGCTGCCGCGCACGAAGCGGGGCTGTACACCAACCTGATCACGTCCTCGATCGGCCTCGATCCAGCAAGGCTCGCGCGATTGAAGAGTGGGGGTCTGGATCATGTCCAACTCTCGTTGCAGGACGTGGATGCGACGAGTGCCGACCACATCGCCGGCTACCCCGGCGGCCACGCCCGCAAGCTCGCGTTTGCACGCTCCGTCGTGGAGCAAGGCTTCGCGCTGACGGTGAACGCGGTGATCCATCGCGCCAACATCGCCCGCGTCGCATCGTTCGTTGAAATCGCGGCATCGCTTGGCGCGGGGCGGGTGGAGATTGCGCACACGCAATATTACGGCTGGGCACTGCGCAACCGCGCGGCGCTGATGCCGACGCGCGCGCAGGTTGACCAGGCAATGCAGGAGGTCGAGCAAATCCGGCCGCGCTATGCAGGTCAACTGGTAATCGATCTGGTCGTGCCGGACTATTATGCGAAGCGGCCGAAAGCGTGCATGGGCGGCTGGGCGCGCCGGTCCTTGAACGTCACCCCATCGGGCCGCGTGCTGCCGTGTCACGCCGCGGAAACGATCCCCGGCCTCACGTTCTGGTCGGTGCGCGAGCATTCGTTGGCGGCGATCTGGCTGGAGTCGCCGGCGTTCCGCGCGTTTCGTGGTACCGACTGGATGACGGAGCCGTGCCGGTCGTGCGCGTTGCGCGACGTGGATTTCGGCGGTTGTCGCTGCCAGGCGCTTGCGCTCGCCGGCGATGCGCGCGCCACCGATCCTGCCTGCGAACTGTCTCCGCATCATGCCCGGATTCTGGAGCTGGCAGAGCAGGATTCCGAAGGCTCGGAGATTCGGTACGAGTATCGCGGCCGCCCGGCGCGGCGCTGATCGAGCGACTGGGGTCACGCAACCCCGAGTCGATGGAGGTTACCGGGCCGCTGTTCCGGGCACATCTCGACGCATTCGTCACGGCATCGTCTCCGATCCGGCCTGTAGCTCGGTCAATGCCCTCGCGCCCCCATCGTGATCGCGCGTTCCGGTTGACGCCCGCAGGCCGTTCCATTCATGTTCGCCGCCGCACGCCGCCAGCTCGGCCGCCACTCCCTGGCGCGCCCTGTGCGGCGAGCGACACCCAATACGGACAAAGACCCAGCATGCAAGCCGATGCCCGAGAGCTCTTCCGGCATGTCAGCGTCGAGAAGTCCGCACTCTACCGCTGCATCCTGGATGTCTTCGCCGCTGCCAAGCGGCAATACCGACTACAGTTGCGCCCCGACGAAGTCCTGGCCGAAGCACATTGGCCCGGCTCGCCGCCGCCGATCGAGGAAGTCACTCTCCTGCTCACCCAACTCGCCGGGTGGGGCAATCTTGAATCGCAGGCGGATACCGCGCGGGTATCCAGCCTCAGCGACTTCTATCGCGCGCGCTACCTCTACCGGCTGTCGCGCAGCGGCGAAGCCGTCGAGGCCGGGCTGGCGGAGTTCGTACGGACATTGCAGCAACGCGCCGAGTTGCAGTCGGTCGCTCTCGAGGACATCGCCGGCCAGCTTCAGGCGTTGCGTGCCCTGGCGGACCTCGCCGAACCGGACGTCGCCAAGGTCCACGAAACATTGCGCGATCTGGTGCAGGTGTTCGAAAACCTGGCAGAGAACGCACAGGCCTTCATGGCAGGCGTCGCCCGCAGCATCGGATTGCAGCAGGCGGATCCGGTCGTCATCGCCAACTACAAGCGACGCCTGGTTGACTACCTGGAACGCTTCATCGGCGACCTGATCCGCCGCTCGGACGCGATCGCCGCTCAGCTTACCGCGCTGGCCCCGCAGATCGACGACCTGCTGCGCCAGGTGGCGATGCGTGAAGCGCGCGACGCAGGGCCGGCCGATGTCCAGGATCGCGCCGCCGCGGAGGACCAGCGCTGGGCTGCCTGGCGCGAACGCTGGTCCGGCTTGCGCGGCTGGTTCCTCAGCACCAACCATGAACCGCCGCAGGCCGACCTGCTGCGCGCACGGGCCCGGTCGGCCATTCCGCAGTTGCTGTCTGCGATCACGGCGCTGAACGAACGGCGCAGCGGCCGCAGCGATCGGTCGGCCGATTTTCGCATCCTCGCCGGCTGGTTCGCCGCCTGCACCGACGACGGACAGGCACACCGGCTGGCCCGCGCCGCGCTCGCCCTGAATGCCGCGCGGCATCTCTTGTTCGACACCGAAGCCGACGAAGACCTGGCGGCCAGTACGCGCTGGGCGGATGCCCCGCCGCTCACCATTCATCCGCGCCTGCGCGAGTGGGGGGAGGCAACGCCGCGCGCCCCGCTCGCCAAAGTGCACGACCGGACCGAGGAACGGCGCCTGCTGCGCCTGCAACTGGCCGACGAAGCGCGTCAGGTCGAAGCCGCGCGCCTGCTTCTGGCAACCGGCCGGCCCACCCGCCTGTCGGAACTCGGCTCGCTCGACCTGCCCGCATTCGGCCTTTTCCTCAATCTGCTCGGCGACGCGTTGAGCGAACAAACCGGTCCCGATATGCCGGTGGAACGCGCCACCGGCGACGGCCTGCTGTCGGTGCGGCTGGAGCCGCTGGACCCGGACAGCAAGGCGGAGATCGTCACGCCGCGTGGCGTCTTCGCGGGACGCGACCACCGCCTCACCATCAGCCTCCGGCACCCGTGATGGCGACCCGCCCGGACAGCCGCAGCATCGGCGAACAACAGCAGCAGCACCGGCGGCAGGAGTTCCGCACCGCGGTGCGCGCCGTGCTGATGACGCCACTGATGAGCGCCGGCCATCCGGATTTCCCGACCGTCCGCCGTCAGGCCGACACGCTGCGCGAATGGTTCGCCCGCGAGACCGGCTGGATGCTGCATATCGAGCAGGATTGCGTGCGGCTGTACAAGCGGCCCGCCGATCTGTCGGATGCCACGCGCGGCCTGCCGGGATACGATCGCCGCCGCTATGTGCTGCTGTGCCTGGCCTGCGCGGTGCTGGAACGCGCGGACCCGCAGATCACCCTGCGTGTCCTGGGCGAACGCCTGCTGTTGCTCGCCGCCGATCCCGCACTGGCGGAGAGCGGCTTCACGTTCGCTCTGGCGACGGTGCACGAACGGCGCGAACTGGTCAGCGTCTGCCGCACGTTGCTCGATCTGGGCGTGCTGCTGCGCGTCGCCGGCGACGAGGAAGCGTTTGTACGGATCGAGGCAGACTCGGCCGACGCACTGTACGACGTGCACCGGCGCACACTCTCCGGCATGCTGGCGGCGGTGCGTGGCCCGTCCACATGGCCGCCGGCGGAAGCGCCGGTCACGCTGGAAGCAAGGCTGCATGCCCTGGTGGACGAGCATCTGACCGACAGCGAGGAAGGCCACCGTTCGGCGCTGCGCCACGCCTTGTCGCGGCGGCTGCTGGACGATCCGGTGGTTTACCTCGATGGGCTGGACGAAGAGCAGCGCGGCTATTTCATCAACCAGCGCGGCGCGATGGCGGCGCGCCTCGCCGAGGCAACCGGGTTGTCGGCCGAACAACGTGCGGAAGGGCTTGCGCTGATCGACGCGGAAGGCGAGCTGACCGACATCGCCATGCCGGCCGAAGGCACCGATGCCCATGCCACCCTGCTGGTGGCAGGTTTCCTCGCCGGAGCCCGGCGAACCGCCGATGCATCGGACGTTGTCGCCTTCCTGCGCGATGCGAAAGCGCAGTACGGCCGGTATTGGCGCAAGTCCGCCCGCGAGCCACATGCCGAAGCCGAACTCGCCGCCATCGCGTTGGAGCGCCTGGAGAAACTGCGCCTGATCCGGCGTGACGGCCCTGTGGTCCGGCCGCGTCCCGCCCTGGCACGCTTCGCCTCGCGCACTGCCGAGATACGTCCCGCGGCGGGCAACCCGGCATCCTTGCCGCAACTGCTTTGAACTGATGCTTGAGCTGCTGCCTGCCTCCGAAACCCGACCGGACCTTCCGGTGCCCGTGCGCGCGCGCTGGCAGCCGTTGCGCATCGGGCTGGTGGAGTTGTTCCGCTATGACAGTGAGGAGTTCTGGTTCCGCGACGGCCACCTGCTGCTGCGCGGCAACAACGGCACCGGCAAATCCAAGGTCCTCGCGCTGACCCTGCCATTCCTGCTCGACGCGGATCTGCGGCCGTCGCGCATCGAACCGGACGGCGATCCAGGCAAGCGCATGGCCTGGAACCTGCTGCTGAACGAGTACGACCGGCGCATCGGCTACGCGTGGGTCGAATTCGGCCGTATGGCCGAGGATGGCACGCCGCACTACCTGACCCTCGGCGCCGGGCTGTCCGCCGCTGCCGCCCGGCCGCAGATCGATAGCTGGTACTTCATCGTCGAGGACGCACCCGACGCACCACGGCTGGGCCAGGACATCTGGCTCACCAGTGCCCAGCGCGTGGTGCTGACCAAGGAGCGCCTGCGCGAAGTGCTGGATCGCCGCGGCCAGGTGTTCGACACCGCCACCGGCTATCGCCGCGCGGTGGACGAGCGGCTGTTTCGCCTCGGGCAGACGCGTTACGCGGCGATGGTGGATACGCTGATCCAGCTTCGTCAGCCGCAACTGTCGAAGAAGCCCGATGAGGCCAGCCTGTCGCATGCGCTGACCGAGGCGCTGCCGCCGCTCGCCGCCGATTTGCTCAGCGACGTGGCGGAAGCGCTGAACCAGTTGGAAGAAGACCGGCGGCAGCTTGAGGAATACCAGGCGTTGGAACGGACGGTCAGCCGGTTCAACGACCGCTATCGCCTGTACGCCGGCACCCAGACCCGGCGTCAGGCGCGGTCCCTGCGCCAGGCGCAGACCGAGTTCGACAACGCCAGCCGCGCGCTCAACGAGGCGCAGGCGCGGCTGCACGAAGCGCATGAAGCCGAGACCCGTGCGCAGCAGGACCATGAGACCGCCGCGCGCGACGTTGCCCGCGAGCGTGCCCGGCTCGACACGCTGCGGTCCGATCCGACGATGCAGGACGCCAACCGGCTCGATGGCGCGGCGCGGGAGATGCAGGCGCGGCAGCGCGCGGTGGCGGAAGCGAATGCCGCGCTGGAAGCCGCCGCGGACCGGCTGCGCCGCGCGCGTGATGAGACGGGGGATTATGCCGCGCGCGCCGGCCAGGCGGAGGCCGCGCTCGCCGACCGGCGGGCTCGCATTGCCGAGCTGGCGGAAGCCGTCGGCCTTGCCAGCCAGTGCGCGGAGAATCCGCTGGTTGCACTGGACACGCCGTCGCTGGTCGAGCTGCCGCCACGCATGTTCGAAACCGGCCGGTCCGGATTGCGCGCACTGGCCAGTCAACGACGCGAGCACATCGCGCGGGTTCGCGACCATATCGAACAAACCACGCGCGCCGAGATGCGGCTCACCGGCGCGCGGCAATCGCTGGACGGCAGGCGGGAGGAGGCGGATGCGGCAGCGGATCGTCGCCGCCGTGCCGATGATGCTGTAGAGCATGAAGGCCAGGCATTGGTCGAACGCTGGGAGACGCACCTCGCCGGCCTGCGGCAGCTTCGGCTTGACGCCGATGCGGCGCTGGCCGCGCTGGGCGACTGGATCGCCGCGCTTGAAGGCGGCAATCCGGCCTCGCACGCCCTGCAAGTGGCGCAGCAGCAGGCCAGCCAACGCCAGGCCGCGCAGCGCATCGAACTGCAGGGGCGGTTGCAGACGGTGCACGACGAAGCGCAGGCGCTCACTGACGAACATGGCCGCCTGACAGCGGGCGAGGACGCCGCGCCGCCGGTGCCGCACACGCGTGCCGAGGCGGTGCGCGATGGCCGTCCGGGCGCCCCGCTATGGCAGTTGCTGGAGTTCCGCGCGCACGTGGATGCGGCATGCCGCGCCGGGCTGGAGGCGGCGTTGGAAGCGGCCGGGCTGCTGGACGCGTGGATGGCGCCCGACGGCGCGCTGCAAACATTTGACGGCCGCGTGCTGCACGACGTGCAGGCGGTGCCGCGTCCGCGCCAGTCCGCATCGCTGGCGGATTGGCTGGAGCCTGCATCGGTTGTCGATTCCGCGGTGCCATCCGACATCGTCGCGCGCGTGCTGACGGGCATCGCCTGCGGGCCGCACGACCCGGCGGATGCCGAAGCATGGGTCGCGCCGGACGGGCGCTTCCGCTTCGGTCCGCTGACCGGCGCATGGGACAAGCCAGCCGCTGTCTATATCGGCTTTGCCGCCCGTGCCGCGGCCCGCGCCCGCCGACTGGCGGAGATCGCGGATCGCCTGGCGCAACTCGCTGACGCAGCCGCGGACCTGCAAGCTCAACTGGACCGGCATGCCGAGGCAGAGCGCACGGCGGCAGCCGAATGGCGCGACGCACCCTCGGATACGAAGCTGCGGGAGGCGCATCTCGCCGCGGCCGCCGGCGCGCGGGAATTCCAGGCGGCGCGGGAACGCATGGCTGCCGCCGAAACGCAGTATCGCGCGGCCGAGCAAGCGTTGCGCGATGCACGGCAGGCGCTGGAAGAGACCGCGGCCGATTTGCGGCTGCCGCACGCGGCCGAGGGTGTGCGTCACGTCGAAACCACGTTGGGCCGGTTCGACGAAGCCCAGCAAACGCTTGCCGCCGCCGCCCACGAACTGCGCCTCGCGGTTCCCGAGCTGCGCCGGCAGCAGGGCCGCGAGGCCGAGGCGCACGACGACATGCAGCAGCGCCAGCAGCAGCTTTCCGTGTGCCGGACCGAAGCGGAGGAAGCCGCGGCGCGCTGGAGCGTGCTGCGCGACACCGTCGGCGCCAAGGTCGAAGAGCTGCGCCGGCAGCTTGAGGCGGCAGAACAAGCGGTCCATGCGGGGCAGCAGGCGGCGGACAAGGCAGCGGTGCGGCTGCGCAAGACCGGCGAAGCGCGTGCGGTCGCAGATCGCGACGCCGCCGCGGCCACCGCGGTGCAGCAGGACCGTGCGGACTCGCGGGCAAGGGCGGTGGTCAGCCTGCAACGCTTCGCCATGACCGGCCTGCTGTCGGCAGCGTTGCCGGACATCGAGCTGCCCGACCTGCACAGTCCCTGGACCATCGATCCCGCTCTGACGCTGGCCCGCCGCGCCGAACAATCGCTGTCGCACGTCAACGACTCCGACGAGATCTGGGCGCGTCTGCAACGCCAGACCAGCGAAGACCTGACGGAGCTGCAACGCGGCCTGACCGCGCTCGGCCAGCAGACGCACGCGGAGACCACCGATTACGGGCTGATCGTCAACGTCGTGTACCAGAACCGGCCGGAGCGGCCGGATAAGCTGGTCGGCCGGCTGACCGACGAGATCGCGCAGCGCCAGGAGTTGCTCAGCGCCAAGGAACGCGAGGTGCTGGAAAACCATCTGCAGGCGGAGATCGCCACCGCGGTGCAGCGACTGTTGCAAGCCGCAGAACGGCAAGTGGATGCGATCAACAAGGAACTGCACAAGCGCCCCACGTCCACCGGCGTGCGCTATCGCCTGCAATGGCTGCCGCTGCCCGACGGGTCCCAGGATGCGCCGGTCGGCCTGGAAGCCGCTCGCAAGCGCCTGCTGAACACCAGCACCGATTTGTGGTCGGCCGAAGACCGTCGCGTGGTCGGCACCATGCTGCAGCAGCGCATCGCCGCCGAGCGCGAGCACGCCGAGGCATCCGGCGGCAGCAGCTTGCTCGAGCAACTGTCACGCGCGCTCGATTACCGGCGCTGGCACGAATTCCGTGTGCAGCGCTGGCAAGACGGGCAGTGGCGCAAACTTTCCGGTCCGGCCTCCAGCGGCGAACGCGCCCTTGGCCTCACCGTGCCGCTGTTTGCCGCGGTGGCAAGCTTCTACAGCCAGAGCAGCTATGCCAATGCACCGCGGCTTGTGCTGCTGGACGAGGCGTTCGCCGGCATCGACGCCGCCGCGCGGGCGCACTGCATGGCGCTGATTCGGGAATTCGATCTGGACTTCGTGATCACGAGCGAAAGCGAGTGGGCGTGCTATGCCGAACTTCCCGGCGTCGCCATCTGCAATCTGCACCGTCGGGAGGGAATAGACGCGGTGTTCGTTTCGCGCTGGAACTGGGACGGGCGCGCACGCGTGTCGATGAACGAACCGGACCGCAGGTTCCAGCCAGAATGAGTCAAGGCGCGGAATTGGTCGCATACCGAAATAAATCAAGGTCCGGAATGCGTCGAGACAAGGAATGAGTCGAGACCCGGAATGAGTCACGGCATGGACGAGCGGCTGCAACGTCTGCTGGGCGGCGGGCATCTCGCGGCGTTGCGCCGGCGTCTGCGCCGGCACTACGAACGCCTGCCGCCCGACGACGACCGCGCGGCTTTTCGCGTCACCGGGCTCACGCCTGAGGAGCACGCCGCACTGGCGTCACTGGTCGGCCGGCATCCGCGCTTCACGGGATCGCTCCTGGTCGATGAGCGCGCCGTTGATCAGGCGTTGCGGGACGCGGGCATTGCAGCGTCGCTGCGCGAGGCGCTCGAGGCACTCGACGGCCCCATCGTAAACGGCGCGGCGGCTCGCGCGGAACGGGAGCGTCTCTGGTCAGGCGTGATCGAGGGCTGCCTCCATGCCGGCCTCGCGCGTTACCTGGCGTCTCCGGCGGCGGGCGGGTTGCTGAAACGGCTGTCTGGAAATGATCCCACGACGGCCGCCGGATTGTGTTCCTCGGTCCAGACCGTTCTCCACCGCTTGCCGGCGCAAGGTCTGACGCGTGCGCAGCTTGCCGCGGAGACGTTGGGCGATCCGCATGCACTTGATAACGGCCAGGCGGCGGCGACGCTGGTGCTGGCGGTCTGGCGTCACGCCGCCGTGCCGGCGGACGCTGCAACGGACGCTGTGCCGGCGGACGCGGCACCGGACGCCATGCCGGCAGACGCGGACGATGCCGCAGGGGCTCCGGACGATCTGCGCGCCGAAAAATCCCGCGACACCTGGGCGCGGGCCGGCGTGCTGGTCAACGAATTGGCGCGTCCGGCGCTCGTGCTCAATCTTCCGGTGGGCGACGGTACGAACACGTCGCATCCCCCCGGAGAACCCGGCTATCTGTCGTTGCGGCTGCTGGTGCGCGCGCCGCCCTTGTGGGGGGTTGCCCACCGCACCGTGTATGTCTGCGAAAATCCAAATCTGCTCGCGATCGCCGCCGACCGGCTGGGGGCTCGCTGCCGCCCGCTGGTCTGCACCGATGGCATGCCGGCCGCCGCGCAGGCCCGGCTGTTGAGTCAATTGTCGCTGGCTGGCGCATCTCTGCACTATCACGGCGACTTCGACTGGGCGGGCCTGCATATCGGCAATCACGTAACGCGAGCATGGGGTGCTCGGCCCTGGCGTTTCGCGGCCGCCGATTATCTGGCTGCCGTTGGGAAATTGCCCCGGCCAGGGCGTCCGCTGGAGGGTGCGCCGGCGGTCGCGTCGTGGGACGACCGGCTTGCGTGCGCCATGCAGTCCCATGACGTTGCAGTCTCGGAAGAAAGTGTCGCGGAGACACTACTGCGGGATCTGGATAGTTCCGCTGTCACGCCGGACGACAGCGGATTGTGACCAGGTGTTGGAGAGTCCGACGTATGGCGGGCACCGTCTCCCCGTCATGCCCGGGCTTGACTCCATATGCATCAGGATAAGGCGGTGGGCGGGATGCCGGCGCTGCACATGGGGTCAAGCCCCATAGGCATCAGGATAAGCGGTGTGAGGAGACGGAACTTCCATGTGTCATGGCCGGCGAACGCCGGCCACCTACGTCTTTCCTTGCTTCGACCGGCAAAGACGTGGGTGGCCGGCATGCGCCGGCCATGACACAGGAGCATCGGCATCTCGGCCCATCGACTTGTCCTGATGCCTATGGGGTCAAGCACGGCCATGACGGAAGGGTACCGTCCGCGCCGCCATCCTACCGCAGCATCGCGCCGGTCGCCTTCACCACCGCGGCGATCACCTTCTGGCCGGCGGTGTCGATCTCCGCATCGGTGAGGGTCCGTTCGCGCGGCTGGAACACCACTTCGATCGCCAGCGACTTCTTGCCGGCGGGCAGCTTCTCGCCTTCGTACACGTCGAACAGGGTGACGCCGGCGATCAGTGTGCGCTCGGCACCGCGCGCGGCGCGCATCACTGCGTCGGCGTTGACCGTCGTATCGACCAGGAATGCAAAGTCGCGGCGCAGCGGCTGGAACGATGGCAGATCGGGTGCGGCGCGGCGGCGGCGTTTCGGCTCGGCCACTGCGTCGAGGTTCAGTTCGAACGCCGCGACCGCGTCTATCATGTCGAGCGCCGCCAGCACACGCGGATGCAATTCGCCGAAGTGACCCAGCACGGTCTTCGGTCCCTGCCGCACGGTGCCGGAGCGGCCGGGATGATAGAATGCCGGCGCGTCGGGCGTGACCATCAGCGCGTCCATCGGCACGCCGACGGCTGACAGCACGGCCCACAGGTCGGCCTTGGCGTCCATCGCGTCCACGCTACGCGCCGGTGTGGCCCAATGCCGTGGCGTGTTGCCAGCGCGCAGGCCGGCCGCCACCTGCGCTTGCCCATCCGGCGCGTCCACCCGGAACGCAGGCCCGATCTCGAACACACCAACGTCGGACCAGCCGCGCGCGGCGTTGCGCTGCGCCGCCAGGGTCAGCGTGGCGATCGGCGTCGGACGAAGCTGGTCGAGGTCGGACGCAATCGGATTGGTGAGGCGCAGTTCTTCCTCGGCCGCATGGAACAACGCGGCGTGGTTCGCGGCCATGAAGCTGAAGGTGACGCACTCGAACAAACCTTGCGCGGCCAGGGTACGTCCGGCCAGCGCGGCGCGCTGCTGATGCGGAGTGAGTGTCGGCGCCGGCACCGGTGCGGCGCGCGGCAATGACACCGGCAGAACCGCGTCGAGACCCGGCAGCCGCAACACTTCCTCGATCAGATCGCATTCCGGTTCGATCGCCGCGCAGCCTTCCGCGGCCTTTGCCGCGACCGCGCGATCCAACGTGGGCGACTGGTCCAGCGCGACCGGTGCGGCGATGTCATTGCGCCAGGTTGGCACGGCGACCGTCACGCGTTCCGCATCGCGCTGCCGCACGCTGAAACCGAGCCGTTGCAACGACGCAACCGCCGCATCCGCCGCGATATCCGACCCGCCGAATTCAGCCACGCGCGCGAACCGCATCGACGCCTCGCGCCGCCATTCCGGTTGCTCTCCGGCCGCGGTCACTTCGCCCGGTTCGCCGCCGCACAGCTCCAGGATCATCGCCGTCGCGGCTTCCACCGCATCGGGCATCAGCGCCGCGTCGATGCCGCGCTCGAATCGCTGCCGCGCATCGGAGACGATCTGATGCCGCCGTCCGGTCAGCGCGACGCGCACCGGATCGAACAACGCGCACTCGATGAAGACGGTGGTTGTGGCTTCGTCGCAGCCGGTCGGCTGGCCGCCCATCACGCCGGCCATCGACTGCACGCCGGCGGCGTCGCAGATCGCCAGGTCGTCGGGAGTCAGCGTGTAGTCCTTGCCGTTCAGTGCGCGGAACGTCTCGCCGTGGCCAGGCCGCAAGGTCAGCACGTCGCCGGTCAGTTTGGCCACGTCGTACACGTGGAGCGGCCGGCCGAGATCGATGGTGAAGAAGTTCGTCACATCGACCAGCGCGTTGATCGGCCGCAGCCCGATCGACGTCAGCCGATCCTGCATCCATTTTGGACTCGGACTGTTTTTCAAATTGCGTATCGTGCGGCCCAGCACCCACGGACATGCGTCCGGCCACTCGATCTTCCAATGCGGTCCGCCGGAGAACGCGGCCGGAATGTGCGCCGGCGCGAACGGACGCAGTGTGCCAACGCCGGCCGCCCCCAAATCGCGCGCGATGCCGCGCACGCTGAAGCAGTCGCCACGGTTGGGCGTGACGTTCACCTCGATGACCGGATCGTCCAGCCCAGCCCACGTCACATACGGCACGCCGATTGGTGCATCGGCGGGCAGGTCCATGATGCCGCTGTGGTCGTCGCCGAGGCCCATCTCGCGCGCCGACAGCAACATGCCCGCGCTCTGCACGCCGCGGATTTCGCCGACGCGCAGCGTGGTATCCGTGCCGGGAATATAGCTGCCAGGCGCGGCGAACACGCCCTTCATGCCGGTGCGCGCATTCGGCGCGCCGCACACCACCGTCACGACGCCGTCGCCGGCATCCACCTTGCACACGCGCAGGCGGTCGGCGTTGGGATGCTGCACCGCCTCCACCACATGCGCGATGCGGAATGCCGCGAGCGGGGCTGACCGATCTTCCACGCCCTCCAGCTCAAGCCCGATGCGCGTCAATGTGTCGGTGATCGTTCGCAGCGGCGCGTCGGTGTCGAGATGCGTCTTCAGCCACGAGAGGGAGAACTTCACCGTTCATCCCCCCTCATGCAGCATGGTCGGCGACAGCGGACTGAAGCCGTAATGCCGCAGCCAGCGGATATCGGATTCGTAGAACGGCCGCAGGTCCGCGATGCCGTATTTCAACATGGCGATGCGCTCGACGCCCATGCCCCAGGCGAAGCCTTGCCACTCGCGCGGATCGATGCCGCAATTCGCCAGCACGCGCGGATGCACCATGCCGCTGCCGAGAATCTCCAGCCAGTCGTTGCCCTTGCCCAATTCGCCGGTGCGGCGGTTCCAGCCGATATCGACTTCCATCGACGGCTCGGTGAACGGGAAATAGCTGGAGCGGAATCGCACCGGCAGATCGGCAATACCGAAGAACGTGCGCAGGAAGTCGATCAGCGCGCCCTTCAGATGCCCGAGCGTGAGGTCGCGGTCGATCACCAGGCCCTCGCACTGGTGGAACATCGGCGAGTGGGTCGCGTCATGGTCGGCGCGATAGGTGCGGCCGATGACGATGGTGCGGATCGGTGGCGCCTGCGTCAGCATGGTGCGGATCTGCACCGGCGAGGTGTGCGTGCGCAGCACCGGCGGCGGCATGTTGCCCTTGGCCGGCAGATAGAACGTGTCGTGGTCGGCGCGCGCCGGATGATGCGCGGGAATATTCAGCGCGCCGAAATTGAACCAGTCGCTTTCGACGTCGGGGCCTTCGCCGACGCGGCAGCCCATGGCGCCGAAGATCGCGGCGATCTCCTCCATGGTGCGGGTGATCGGATGGATCAGGCCGGTCTCGCGCGGCCGCGGCGGCAATGTCACGTCCAGGCGCTCGGCGGCGATGCGCGCGTCGAGCGCGGCGTTTTCCAGTTCGGTGCGGCGTGATTCGATCGCCGCGGTCAGCGCGTCCTTCAGCAGGTTCAGCGCCGCGCCGCGTTCGCGCTTCTGGTCGGGGGGGATTCTGCCCATGTCGCGCAGCAGCGCGGTCAGCTTGCCGTTGCGTCCGAGCACCGCGACGCGGATCGTATCCCACGCGCGCAGATCAGCCGCGGCGGCGAGGGCTGCGTCGGTTTCGATCTGTAGGGCGGTGAGGTCGTCGGTCATGGCGAGGAAGCAGGAATTGGAACCACAGATGCACACAGATGCACACAGATTGTGGTCGAATCTGTGGGCAGCGGCCGGGGACAGGCCGCAGCGCCGCATGACTGGTCACGCGCGTGGCGTTGCCGCGGAGTCATCTGTGTGTATCTGTGTGCATCTGTGGTTAAACTAAACTTTGCTGCGCTCGCCCCCGGTCCCGCCCTGCACCGCCGCCGTTGCGTGGATGGCCGGGTCAGGCCCGGCCATGACGGGAGGGCGTCAGGTGCGAGGTCGGGTACGGACCCGCGCGGAGTCAGAGCGCGGCCTGCACCTTCTTCACGATCTCCGCGAACGATTCCGCATCGTCGTAGGCGATCGCCGCCAGCACCTTGCGGTCCATCTCGATGCCCGCCTTCTTCAGCCCGTCGATAAATCGGCTGTAGGTCAGGCCGTGCTCGCGCACCGCGGCATTGATGCGCTGGATCCACAGGCCGCGGAACTCGCGCTTCTTCACCCGGCGGTCGCGGTAGGCGTATTGCAGCGACTTCTCCAGCCGCTCGCGCGCCGCGCGGATCGTGGTGGACGTGCGGCCGCGGAACCCCTTCGAGGCGTCCAGGACCTTCTTGTGCTTTGCGTGGGACGTGGTGCCCCGTTTGACGCGTGCCATGTGCGTTCTCCCTCGCTCAACCCAGCCCGTACGGCGCCCACTGCTTCACAGTGCGGCCGTCTTCGGGAGTCAGCACCTGCATGCGGCGGTTGCTGCGCTTGGCTTTCTGCGAGCGGTTGATCAGCCCGTGGCGCTTGTTGCCCGGGCCCGCCAGCACCTTGCCGGTCGCGGTGATCTTGAATCGCTTCTTGACCGAGGACTTGGTCTTCGCCTTGGGCATTTGCATCTCCTTGTACCTGGGGCCTGCCGGCCGGGGCGAAACGGCCCCGGGGCAAGCGGTCGCGGCCGGGCATGCCCATTCCAGGCCCGGCGCGCAGACTGAGGGGCGGGTCTATAATGGCCGGGACCGTCAGGCGCAAGGCGGGCCTACGGGCCGGGTGCGATTCGACCTTGTGGGGAGTAAGCTGGCAATTCGGCAATCGAGGGAATCGGACCCATGGCAGCGGCAAACCTCAGCGACGACGCGCTTTTGGCGTTTTTCCAATCCCATCCGGATTTCCGCGACAGAGTGGCGT
>DASXFW010000293.1:0-14440 GCA_036489395.1 Acetobacteraceae bacterium
GTTTCTTGTTAGGCCACCTGGCCGAAGCAATCTCGTGCGTGACGAGCTGCCGGAGGCTCGTCACGAACGAGATTGCTTCGGCCAGGTGGCCTCGCAATGACAGATGGCGAGGCTCACATCGTGGCGTTCCTTGTCCACCGCGACGCAACGCGGCAAGCTTCCGGGCACACCCGTTCCACCGCGCCACCCCGCGCGTACCGGAGTTCCACCGATGAGCGACGCACCGACAATTTCGCAAACACCCGCGCTGGACGCGAAAGCCATCGCCGAACTGGCAGAACAACTCTCCCAACTCCTGCGGCTGCGCACGCTGCCGATCGGCATGCGCGGCTTTGCCGATCTGGAGGAGATGGCCAACGTCCCCGGCCTGCGCCGGCCGCCGAAAGGCCGCACGTTCTCCACCTGCCAGTTGGTGACTCAGGCGCGCATGGCCGGCTTCACACTTGGCATCACCACGGAAAACATCCCGGAGTTCTCAAGCTGCAGCAGCGTCATCGGACTGGACGCGCCCGGGGACATCTACATGTCCGGCCGCAAGATGGAGGGCGTGTGGTTCGAGAACCGCGACGCCGCCGCCGCGCACCAGGCCGGCATGCCGCGGGTCGCACCCGGCACGTATCAAGGTATGGTGGTGGCGCCGTTGCGTTCGGCGCGGCTCGATCCCCCCGACATCTGCTTGTTCTACGGAAACCCCGCGCAGATGATCCTGTTCATTAACGGACTGCAATGGAAGAACTACCGGCGCTATGATTTCAGCATCACCGGCGAAAGCGCCTGCGCCGACAGTTGGGGCCACGCGCTGAAGACGCGCACGGTGAGCCTGTCGATCCCGTGTTACGCCGAACGCCGCTACGGCGGCGTGGCGGACGAGGAAATGCTGATGGCCTGTCCGCCCGAGGACCTGCAACGCGCGGTTATCGGCTTGCAGGGATTGTCCAAGGCGGGGCTGCGTTATCCGATCATGCCGTTCGGGCCACAGGCCGAACCGGGCGAGGGGATGGCGAAGAGCTACGCCGGGAAGTCGTAGCGCTCCCTGTCATTGCGAGAAGCGAAGCGACGAAGCAATCTCCTGCCTGATGAACCGCCGGCGGCTCATCAGGCAGGAGATTGCTTCGTCGCTTCGCGTCTCGCAATGACACTCACGCGCTTAAAACTGCGACAGCGCCGCGAGAAAGACCGTAATCAGGCCCAGCACCAGATTCACCCCGATCAGCTTGCGGATCGCGTCGATATTAGCCGCCATGCGCGTGCGGTCCGTGGTGCGGCGGAACCGTGCGTAGGGTCCGAACACGATGAACACGAAAATCGCCGACATGATCAGGCCCAGCCCCATCATCGCCTGCACGTTCCACCGCAGGTTCGCCGGACCGCCGTACACGCCGAACACCACGCCGAAACCGGTCAGCAGGATCAGCGGCATCACGTGCCATATGATCAGGAAGAACCGCCGGAAAATCTGAGTGTGCAACAGCAGCCGTTGCGGCGGGTCGAGCACTGACAGGCTCGGCCGCAGCACCAGGTATGCGAAGAACATGCCGCCGACCCAGATCACCGCGCACAGGATGTGTACCGCGAGCAATACGCCCCAGACCGTCATTCGGTGAGCTCCCTCAGTTCCTCAAGCACCGCGCGCAATTCGGCCGCGGCAGTGGAGCGCGGCGCAGCCTCGGTCACGCCAAGCCCCACGGCGAACGCAATAGCAAACCCCGTGCGATTGCCAACGGAGGCGCGCAGCAGCGGCAGCCCGCGCGCCACCAGGTCGGCCTTCACCGTCTCGCCCAGCCGCGACGCCGGCGGCATGCGATTGAGCAGCAGCCGCGCGGGACGGCGTTCCGCGGCGGCGAGTTTCAGCGTGCCCTCGGCCGCCCAGACATCCGGCGGGCTGGGCTGCACCGGCACCAGCACAAGATCGGCGCCGCGGATCGCCAGCCGCGCGTCGGTGTCGATCTGCGGCGGCGAGTCGATCAGCAGCACGTCGTGCGTGCGTTTCAACCGGTCGAGTTCGGCACTCAACCGCCAGCCGGACACTTCGGAAAACGTCAGCGCCGCAGCCTGCGGTGCGTTCGCACGCAGCGCGATCCAACGCGTCAGGCTCTTTTGCGGATCGATGTCGAGCACGGCGACGCGGCGGACCGGCGCCAGCGCGGCGGCAAGATTGGCCGCCAACGTGGTCTTGCCGGTGCCGCCCTTCTGTTGCGCTACCGTGATGACGACGGCCATGCGCTCAGGTCGGCGGCGGCAGGAAGTTCACCTCGTGCTCGCCGGCCAGGCGCACGACCTCGGCCGGATCCGCCAGGTTATGGATGGCCTGGAACAAGTCCCACAGCCGGCGCGCCGGGGCGACCCAGAACAGACAGGTGACGTCGGACTGGGATTTGTTGAAGATGCCGTGGGGAATGTTGCGCGGCAGACGGATCAGCTCGCCGGGGCCGGCGCCGGCGGGGTGGCCGTCCAGCAGCAATTCGAACCGGCCGGAGAACATGTAGATGAACTCGTCCTGCGTCGGATGAATATGCGGCGGCACGAACGTCCCCGGCGGGAACGTCGCATGCCACGCAAAGCTGCTATCGCTCATCTGCAGCGGGCGGTAGGTCTGGCCGAGGATGTTCCAGACGACGCCGTCAACGCTGGCGTTCTCGGCGGTGACGCCGGCGGTCATCGGGGGCGGGGCGGGCATGGTGGTGCTCCTTGGGCTGAACGTTGCGGCCATTGTAGCGGCTGGCGTGGCTGCGTCGAACAGCGGAATGCGGATCAGGCGTTGCCGCGTGAATGTCGTTACGAGTTGGCCGCCGGCCTTCGGCCGACCCGCCCTGACTGAAACGGCAGCATTCTGTCATTGCGAGGCCGCTTGGCCGAAGCAATCCCGTTCGTGACGGGCTGCCGGCGGCTCGTCACGAACGGGATTGCTTCGGCCAAGCGGCCTCGCAATGACAGGGGGCTCCAGTTTCTTGTTAGCGATGTGCGACGACCACCTGACTGCTGACATGCGCCATTCCCTGGCCCAGGCAAACGCCAGTCCTTGGCAGGGACGCCACGTTCGATCCTGGTAGCGATCATACCGGGATAACTGCGCCTCTCACCGTGTCAGCCCGCCGCTGCTAGTTGACCATTGCGAAGGCCGCCGGGCCGCGACGATCCCTACCGCGATTGCTACGGCCCGGCGGGCGTCGCAATGACAACAGTGCCGTTTGGAGTCGTTGCCCCGCCGTGCCCCTCTGGCTTCCCATCACCCTCGCCGCGGCACTGTTCCAGTGCTGGCGCACCGCGGTGCAGCAGAAGCTGCGCGGCGTGCTGTCGGTCAACGGCGCGGGTTTCGTGCGCTATCTGTACGGCGCGCCGTCCGCTTTGGTGCTGCTGCTGATCGCACTCGCCGTCACCGGCCTGCCGCTGCCGGCGCTCAACCTCGGCTTCGTCGCGCTGTGCGTCGCCGGCGGCCTGTTGCAGATCTTCGCCACCGTGCTGCTGATCATGGCGTTCGGCTATCGCAACTTCGCGGTCGGCACCGCCTATTCCAAGACCGACGCGATGCAGAGCGCGGTGGTCGCGCTCATCCTGCTGCACGAAGTGCTGCGTCCGCTCGCCTGGCTCGGCATGGGGCTCGGCTTGACCGGCGTGATGACACTGTCGATCGCCGGCCGCGGCCTGCAGCCACGCGAGCTGCTGCGTGCCAGCGTGCAGCCGGCGGCGCTGTGCGGCCTCGGCGCGGGCTTCTGCTTTGCCTTCACCACCGTGTTCATCAAGCTGTCGATCCAGCATCTGAACGGCCCAAGCACGGTCGTGCGTGCCCTGTTCGCATTGGTGGTGACGAACGCGCTGCAAACGCTGATGCAGGGCGCCTGGCTCGCCTGGCGCGAGCCGCACGAGTTGCGCAAGGCATTCACGACGTGGCGCAGCTCGTCCTGGGCGGGCACGTTATCGGCGGCCGGCTCCGCCTGCTGGTTCACCGCCTTTGCCATCGCCGATGTCGCGCTGGTGCGCGCGGTCGGCCAGGTGGAGATCGTGTTCACCCTGTTGTTCAGCCGATTCTATTTGAAGGAGACGCTGCGGCGAGGCGACGTCGCGGGACTGGTGCTGGTGGTTTGCGGCGTGGTGCTGGTGGTTATGGGTTCGTGACTTTCGGCTTGTTGACCAGCCGGATGTTGTTGTCCTCGCACCAGGCGCGCAACGCCTCGGCATCGACTCTGACGATGGCATCGTCGCTCATGCCGCACCTCCTGGCCGAAAGTCAGCCGATCACGACGGCCGCCGCGCGCGCAATGCCGCGGCCAGCGTACCGTCGTCCAGAACGTCCAGCGCGCCGCCGATCGGCACGCCCTGCGCCACCTTGGTTACCGCGACACCGAGCGGCTTCAGCCGATCGGTCAACCAGTGCGCTGTTGACGCACCATCCACCGTCGCCGGCAGCGCCAGGATCACCTCGGTCACACCGCCCGCTTCGATGCGCGACAGCAGCGGCGGAAGGTTCAGGTCCTCCGGCCCGATGCCGCCCAGCGCGGACAGCGTCCCGCCCAGCACGTGATACAGACCGCGATGCACCGCGCCGCGCTCCAACGCCCACAGATCGCCGACGCTCTCGACGACGCAGACGACCGAACGATCGCGTTGCGGATCGGTGCAGATCGCGCACGGATCGCGGCTGTCCAGGTTGCCGCACAGGCGGCACGGCTTCACCGCGCGCGCGGCATCGGCAAGCGCGACGGCGAGCGGCAGCATGCGCGCCTCCGGCTGCTGTAGCAGCTTCAGCGCGGCACGGCGCGCGCTGCGCGGCCCCATGCCGGGCAGCTTCGCCAGCAGGCCGATCAGCTTGTCTACTTCGGGTCCGCCCATGGGTCAGTGTCAGCGCCAGATCGCCCTGTCAGGCTATCCTGTCATCGCGAGGTGCGCAGCGCCGAAGCAATCTCGTTCGGGCCGTCGCAACGGCGATGCAGTTTCGCCCGTGCATAATCCCGAACGAGATTGCTTCGGCGCTGCGCACCTCGCAATGACAGATGGTTGGTGCGTGCCATAACGCCTGGCCAGTCGCGCCATGGCGCAATCGTCAGAACGGCAGCTTCATTCCCGGCGGCAATTGCAGCCCGCCAGTGACCTTCTGCATCTCGCTCGCCATCGCCGCATCGATCTTGGCCTTCGCGTCGCGATGCGCGGCGACGAGCAGATCCTCCAGCATTTCGGTGTCCGCGGGATCGGCGAGCTTCGGATCGATGTGCACCTTCCGCAGGTCGCCCTTGCCGTTCAGCGTGACGCGCACCAAGCCCGCGCCGGCCTCGCCGTCCATCTCCATCGCTTCCAGCTTCGCCTGCATTTCCTGCATGCGGGACTGCATCTGCGCCGCCTGCTTCATCAGGCCGCCGAGGTTCTTCATTCGTCTGGCTCCATCTCATCCGAGGGTTCGGCGTCGGGCGGGGCGAACTCCGGCAGGTCGGCATCGTCCGCCGCTGCAGCCGAGGCCGCAGTGTCGGCCGGCAGACCGTAGGCGTCCACACTGGCATCGTGCACGGTGTCGATGCGCGCGCCGGGGAACGCCTCCAGGATCGCGCGCACCAGCGGATGGTCTGCCGCCGCCGCCCGCCTTCCGGCGTCCGCCGCGTTGCCTTGCTCCGCCAGCGTCGGTTCGCCCGGCGCGGTGGACAGCGCGACGGTCCAGCGCGTGCCGGTGACTTCGGCGAGCAGCGCGATCAGCTTGGGCGCGAGGTCCTTGGGCGCGTCGGGCTGCGGCCGCAGCTCGATCACTGGCGGGGCGTAGCGCACCAGATGCACCGAGTGCACCAGATGCGCGTGCAGCATTGCGTGGCGGTGCTCGGCAACCAGCGCGGCCAGGTCGCGGAATGAGGCCAGGCGAGGCTCTGCCTGGGGCGGCGCGAGTTCCGTGGACACAGCGGCGGCGGCCGCTGGCGCCGTACCGCCGGCCGACGCCCGCACGCCCGACGATGGCAGCGGCGCCAGAACCGAGGCTGAGGCCACGGCGGATGCAGGCGCGGCCACAGACGAAGGCGCCGATGCAGGCGCGCTCGCAGACGAAGGTGTCGCCGCCGGCGCCCGCATGACAGGCGAAGGCGCTGCTCCGGACACAGCCGCCGCCGGTGGGTTACCAGTCAAGCGGCGCACGAGGTCGCCCGGCGTCGGCGTATCGGCCAGGTGGCACAGCCGTATCAGCACCATTTCCGCCGCGGCACGGCGATCGGGTGCGGCTTCCACCTCGCCGGCGCCCTTCAGCAGCATCTGCCATGCACGCGCCAGGCTGGGCACCGACAGCCGATCCGCCAACGCCGCCCCGCGGGTGCGCTCGGTTTCCGGCAGGTCGCCGCTGGCGCGCAGGCCAGGAATCGACTTCAGGCGGGTGACCGTATGCACCAGCTCCAGCAGGTCCTGCAGCACGATCCCCAGGTCGGCGCCGCGCTCGTACGCCCGGTCGGTAAGCTGAAGCGCCGCGCGCGGATTGCCGGCCATGACGGCTTCCAGCAGTTCGAACACCATGCCACGGTCCGCCAGACCGAGCATGTCGATGACCGACGCCTCGGAAATCGTCCCGTCCGCCTGGGCGATCGCCTGGTCCAGCATCGACAGCCCGTCGCGCACCGACCCATCCGCCGCGCGCGAGATCAGGTCCAGCGCGGCAGCGTCCACCTGCACGCCCTCCTTCGCGGCGATGCCGGCGAAATGTGCGGCCAGCTCGCCCACCCGCACGCGGCGCAGGTCGAAGCGCTGGCAGCGCGACAGCACGGTGATCGGCACCTTGCGCAATTCCGTCGTCGCGAACACGAACTTCACGTGCGGCGGCGGCTCCTCCAGCGTCTTCAGCAGCGCGTTGAACGCGTTGCGCGACAGCATGTGCACTTCGTCGATGACGAACACCTTGGTGCGCGCCTGGATCGGCCGGTAGCGCGTGGCCTCGATGATCTCGCGCACGTCATCGACGCCGGTGCGCGACGCGGCATCCATCTCCACCACGTCGGGGTGGCGGTCGGCGAGGATCGCCACGCAGTTGTCGCACACGCCGCACGGATCGGCGGTCGGGCCGCCGGTGCCGTCCGGGCCGGTGCAGTTCAGCGCGCGGGCGATGATGCGGGCGGTGGTGGTTTTGCCGACGCCGCGCACACCGGTCAGCATGAAGGCGTGCGCCACGCGGTTCAGCGCGAAGGCGTTGCGCAGGATGCGCACCATCGCCTCCTGGCCGATCAGGTCGTCGAACCGGGTGGGACGGTACTTGCGGGCCAGCACGCGGTAGGCCGGTGCAGGCTCGGGCGGCGGCGCCTGCATGGGCAGGCTCTCGCCGAACAAGCCGGGACCGTCCGGCGCGGGCGGCGGCGGAATGTCCTCGGTCGGGGCTTCGTCTTCCTGGAACAAGCCGGACATTGCGGGGCGATCTGACTGGCCGGCGACTCGGCCATTCTCTGCTGTTGGGGTGGCGGGCGAGATGGGGATACCACGCCTCGAGACCGCTCCCAACCGTCGCGGACAAGACCAGATCCCCCCTCCCCTTGAGGGAGGGGGCCAGGGGGAGGGGTGCCTACGGGGGGAAGGGTGCCTAGCCGGGGAGGGGTGCCTGCGGGGGTTTGCCCTTCCGAGGTCGGCGCCCCCGTCCCACCCCTCCCCCGACCCCTCCCTCAAGGGGAGGGGGGAAGCTGTGATGGCACCCGTTGCCGTCTCGTGCGTTAACGCTTTCTTAGGCCAGTCCAAATAAAGTGACGCCGCCCACCCCAGGCGACACCGCCGGACGATGGCAGCCGAAGGACACCCGACATGGACGACACACGCACCCATTCCCGCCTCCCCGCCACCGGCAGCGTCCAGCGCGCCCAGGCCAGCCCGCTGCACGTCTCCGCCGCGGTGGCCGCCACCGCAGGCGAAGCCCCCGATCCGCGCATCGAGATGTTCCAGGCGCTCGCCGCGATCCCGATGCGGCGCGCCAGCGTGAGCGGCGCCGCGGCGCCGAAGCCCGCCGCCCGCCATGTCGTGGGCGGCGCGCGCGGCAGCATGCGCATCACCCCCGCCATGTCCGCCAGCGCGGCCGGCACCAGCGTCGCACTCGCGGACGGAACCCGCATCACGTTCGGCTCGGTGCATGCGGTGGTGGAGCCGGAGTTCGCCTGACCACCGCCGTCGCGCAATCGTGACAGCGCGCTGCCGGGGTACGTACGGGCGGTAACGCCGCCTGCGCATGCTACGGTCCGCTCGGGTCGATCCCGGATCAGCGGACTCCCAGGCACAGGACGCAGCAGCTTGCCGGTAACCGATTGTCATCCCCGCCCCCGCGTCGTCGCGGCACGCTCGGCATGAGGCTCACCACGCGCCTGCTGCTGCTGGTGCTTGTCTGCGTGCTGCCGGTTCTCGCGGTGCAGCTATACAGCGCGGCCAGCCTGCGCGAATGGCGGCAGACCCGGATCGCCGAGCGAGCGTCGCGGCAAACCGAACTTGCCGACGGCGAGCTGATCGGCGTGCTCGACCAGGTCCGCGGCGTGGCGGCGGTGCTGGCCCAGCTTCCCGAGGCCGCCGCAGGCAACCCCGCCTGCGCCAACCGCCTGGCCGCCTTGCAGCGCGGGCTGGCGGCGTACCGCTTCCTCGCGCTGTACGGACCGGACGGTACGCTGGCCTGCGCGTCCACCCCCGGCGCCCCGACGGCCACCGCCGCCGGCTGGGCGATTCCGCCCGGTGCGGAGATGGGCATCGGCCGCTACAGCACGGATGCCGGTGCCGACGGTGCGTTCCTGCCGGTCAGTGTGCGGCTTCCCGGCGCGGCAGGGGCCGCCAACGCCCTAACTCTGGTGGCCGCGCTCGACCTGCCCTGGCTCAACAAGCACCTGGAGGACATCCGCCTCCCCCGCTTCGATTCCGGCCCCGACAGCACGCTGTTCGTCACCGACCGCGACGGCACCGTGCTCGCGCGGTTTCCGGAAGCGAGCGACTGGCTCGGTCGCCGGCTGCCCGCCGGGCTGCTGCCCCTGGTGGGGCATGCGGCGGCCGGCATGATCCGCGACGACCGGAAGATCGTCGCCAGCATCCCGGCATCCGCCCCGCCCGACGGCGTTGCCGTCATCGAGGAGGTGTCGCAGCCCTATGTCGCGGCGGACATGGCGCAGACGGCGTGGCGCGATACGCTGTTGCTCGGTCTGGCGGTGCTGGCCGCGCTCGGTCTCGCCGCCCTCGCCGCGCGCCGCTTCATCCACCATCCCACTGCGAGCCTGCTGTCTGCCGCCCGCCGCTGGCGCGACGGCGACCTGAGTGCTCGCGCCGAAATCCGCCAGCCCAACTCCGAATTCGGCACCCTGGCGCAGGCGTTCAACGCCATGGTCTCCACCCTCCAGTCACGCGACCTGGAACGCCGCCTGCAAGCCGAGGTGCTGGAAGCGCAGGTCGTCGAACGCACCAGCGAGCTCTCGGAAACCAACAATCGGCTCCAGGTGGAGATCGCCGAACGCGAAAAAACCGAGGCGGCGCTGCTGCAGGCGCAGAAGCTGCAAGCCGTCGGCCAGCTTGCCGGCGGCATCGCGCACGACTTCAACAACATGCTCGCCACCGTCCTCGGCAGCCTGGAACTGATGGAGCGCCGCGTCGCCCCCGGCGTCGAATCCTGGACCGAGGCCGACGCCGACCGCCTGCGCAAGCTGATCGAGCGCGCCAGCAACGCGGTGCAGCGCGGCGCGCAGTTGACCTCGCGGCTGCTGGCGTTCTCCCGCCGGCAGCGGCTGGCGGCGCGGCCGACCGACCTGAACCAACTGATCACCGACCTGGTAACGCTGGCGACCAGCACGCTCGGCCGCCGCGTGCGCGTCGGCACCGATCTCGCGTCCGATTTGCCCGCGGCGATGGTCGATCCCAGCCAGATCGAAGCGGCGCTGCTGAACCTGTGCCTGAACGCGCGCGACGCTATGCCGGAGGGCGGCGAGCTCACCATCGCCACCGCGACGGAAATCCTGGAGCGCGCGGCCGACTCGGACGATCCGCCGTCCGGCGCCTATGTACGCATCAGCGTCTCCGATACCGGCACCGGCATGCCGCCGGAGGTCGTCGCGCGCGCTTTCGAGCCGTTCTTCACGACGAAGGGCCCCGGCGGCACCGGCCTCGGCCTGGCGCAGGTCCACGGCATGGCGCGGCAGTCCGGGGGCACGGTGCGCATCGTCAGCACCCAGGGCGTCGGCACCGAGATCGTGCTGCTGCTGCCGCGTGCCGCCGCCGATGCCGCAGCGACGCAGCCCGCCCGTGCCGGCGATGTGGCGCCGCGCGGCTCACCTGCGATCCTGGTGATGGTGGTGGATGACGACGCGCCGGTGCGCCAGGTCACGGTGGAGATGCTGAAGGACCTGGGGTTCGACGCAGTGCAGGCGGGGGGCGCGGCGGAAGCGCTGGTGCTGCTGGCACAGCTTGCCGGGCCGCCGGACGTGATCCTGCTGGACTACGCGATGCCGGGGATGAACGGCCTGCAACTTGCGCGGCGGCTGCGCGAGCGCGGGCTGTCGATGCCGATCGCGCTGGTGACCGGCTATGCCGAACTGGCGGGCGTGGAAGGCGCGGCCAATCCGCTGGACGCGGTGCTGGGCAAGCCGTTCACCATCCGCGAGCTGGATGATACGCTGATGCGCCTACGCATGCGGGTGCATTCGGCATCGAACGTGGTGCGCCTGCGACCGCGGGGGTGACGGGCGGCGCGCGTCATTCCGCGTGTCCGAGGGGGGCGGAGGGCGTGTCCGAGGGTGTGTCAGAGAGCGCGTCAGAGGGCATGTCATTGCGAGGCCGCTTGGCCGAGGCAATCTCGTTCGTGACAAGCGTTGCTCCACTCGTCACGAACGAGATTGCTTCGCCGCTTCGCTCCTAACAAGAAACAAAGTCTCCCCTCCCCTTGAGGGAGGGGTTGGGGGAGGGGTGCGTACATCCACTGACCGCGGATGTACGCACCCCTCCCCCAACCCCTCCCTCAAGGAGAGGGGAGACCTACGCTCCGGCCGCGACCGTTTCATTCAGCGCGGGCCGGCCAGCAGGCCGGTGGGCAACTCGCAATGACAGTCCTGATCTCCTACCCCGGCGTTGGCGCCTGTGCGTGCAGCAGCCCCGCCGTGCGCAGATCCGACCACAGCCCTGCCGGAATCTTCGTCGCCAGCAGCATCAGATTCGCGTTGAATTCCGCTGCCGTGCGCGGACCCGGAATGATCGCGCATACCGCCGGATGCGCCAGCGGGAATTGCAGCGCCGCCGCTGCGAGCGGCACGTGGTGCGCGTCGCACACCGCCTCGATCCGTTTCACCCGCGCGACGATATCCGGCGGCGCCGCGGCGTAGTTCCACGTATCGCGCCCCGCCAGGATGCCGGAGTTCAACGGCCCGCCCACCACGATCGACGTGCCGCGCTGCACGCACATCGGCAGCAGATCGTCGAGCGGCGCTTGCTCCAGCAGCGTGTAGCGCCCGGCGAGCAGGAAAGCGTCCCAGTCGCCGAATCCCATGGCCTCGATCAGCACCGCCTTCTCGTTCACGCCGATGCCGATCGCGCTGACCACGCCGGTGCGGCGCAGTTCATCCAGCGCACGGTACCCGCTGTCACGCAGCGCCTTCATGTGCGGCAAATTGCCCTGCTCGCCGTGCTGATAGACGCCGATGTCGTGCACGAACAGAATGTCGATCTTTGCGAGGCCGAGGCGTTGGTAGGAGTCCTCGACCGAACGCATGATGCCGTCGCGCGAATAGTCGTACAAGACGTGGAACGGCATCGGCGCCATGCGTCTCCGTCGGTCGCGCCACCAGGCGGCGTGCCGGGGCGCAGCAGGCGGCCCACCTTGGTGGACAGCGCCCATTCGTCGCGCGGTTTGTCGCGCATCGCATCGCCGACCCGGTGCTCCGCCGCGCCGACGCCGTAGAACGGTGCGGTATCGACATAGCGCACGCCGGCACCCCACGCGGCGCGCACCATCGCCTCGCCTTCCTCGCGTGTCACCGGAATCCGGCTGCCGCCCATCGTCGCAGTGCCCAGGCCGAGACTTGTCACGTGCAGCGCGGTGCGCCCGACGCGGCGCTTCTCCCATTCAGGCATGCCGGCCTCCTTTGCGGATTGGGGCGGGCAGTGGGCGGCCGACGGGGCGGGGAGTCAACCAAGCTTGCTGTCATTGCGGCAGCGTGCAGCGGAGGCAACGACAGGTGCGTTGTGTGGGAAGCGCAGTTACAACGCGCATAACCGGACAGCGCCGCGGCGACGCGCAGGATATGGTCGATGTCAGAGCGCCGGAGCATCCGCGTGCGCGATCAGCTCGGCAACGTCGCGGGAGGTCAATCCATTTCCGAATACCGGACGGGTCTCTCGGAGTAGCTGCCGCGTGGGCCGTTCTCGGTCAGTGCCGCGGCGATCTCGGCCGCGGTTTGCGGCAGCAGCTCCTGCCACATCAGGGCATAGTCGCGCTGATGCGGACCGGGCAGCATCCGCATCGCGACGAAAATTCGAGCATCGGCAATCATCAAGGAGTCGGCAACAATCCGTCGCGCCACCTCACAGGCTTTCAGGCAGTCGATCCACTCGTGCCGATCGTGAAAGCGCATGGCCATACACGCAACTTGCCGGATGGCAACGGCGCGGCGCAACGGTGTGCACGGGCTACGGCAGGCAATCGGGTGAACCAAGGAAAGGCCGGGACCCTGCTCCAAAGGCACTAAGATGGTTCGTGACACGGCTCGGCGGGGTACCATTCGCCGCTGTGATGGCCAAAGCATCCCGCGACTCTGTCGATCATTTCCTGGCCTTCCTGGTGCGACTGCCGCGCCGGCTGCACAAAGGCCACGCCTTTGTCGGAGGTCCAGGAAGGCAGAGTCTCCTGGCAGGTTTCGGGGCGGAGCTCCGATCTTCCTGCGTTCTGGCCTGCGCTCAGTCCGCCACGTGCGCCGCGCGGCCGATGTCGTGATAGACGAAACCCGTCTGCCGCATCGCAATCGGGTCGTACACGTTGCGCATATCGACAATCACCTGCCCGCGCATCGCGTCGCGCAGGCGCACGGGGCTCAGCGCGCGGAATTCGTTCCACTCGGTGATCAGCACCAGCGCATCGGCACCGGCGGCGGCGTCCAGCGCGTCGCGGCAGTACACCACGTCCTGCGGCAACACCGCGCGCGCCTGCTGCATGCCTTCGGGATCGAACGCGCGGATCGTCGCGCCGTCTCCCATCAGCCGCGACACGATCGCCAGCGACGGCGAATCCCGCATGTCGTCGGTCTCCGGCTTGAAGGTCAGGCCGAGCACGGCGATCGTCTTGCCGCGCACGCTGCCGCCGCACGCGGCAATCACGCGCATCGCCATGCTCGCCTTGCGTGCGTCGTTGACCGCGACGGTAGCTTCCACCAGGCGGGACGGTGCGCCGAAATCCTGTGCCGTGCGCACCAATGCCAGCGTGTCTTTGGGAAAGCATGAACCGCCATAGCCTGGCCCGGGATGCAGGAATTTGCGACCGATGCGGCCGTCGAGGCCAATGCCACGCGCCACATCATGCACGTCGGCGCCGACTTTCTCGCACAGATCGGCCATTTCGTTGATGAAGGTGACCTTCATCGCCAGGAAGGCATTGGCCGCGTATTTCGTGAGCTCGGCAGTTTCCAGCCCGGTGAACACGATCGGCGCCTCGATCAGATAGAGCGGCCGGTAGAGCTGGCGCATGACCTCGCGCGCGCGATCGGACTCGGCGCCGATCACCACGCGGTCCGGGCGCATGAAATCGCCGATCGCGTTGCCCTCGCGCAGGAATTCCGGGTTGGACGCAACGTCGAAATCCAGGTCCGGCCGCGCGGCGCGGACGATCTCCATGATCGCACGGCCGGTGCCCACCGGGACGGTCGATTTCGTCACGATAACCGTGTAGCCGGTGAGCGCGCGCGCCACTTGCTCGGCGGCGGCATGGACGTAGCTGAGGTCGGCGTGACCGTCGCCACGGCGGGTCGGCGTGCCGACCGCGATGAACACCGCCTCGGCGTCGCGCACGGCGGCGGACAGGTCGGCGGTGAAGGTCAGACGGCCGGCGGCCACGTTCTCGGCCACCAGCTTTTCCAGGCCCGGCTCGTAGATCGGCATGCGGCCATCGTTGAGCGCAGCCAGCTTGGCGGGATCGGCCTCCACGACGGAAACATCGGTGCCAAATTCGGCGAAACACGCGCCGGAGACGAGGCCGACATAGCCGCCGCCGATCATTGCGATGCGCATGTATGCTGTTCCTTGCGCGGGTATGACGACGTTTCAGCACAGGACAGGCGTGGCCGCAAAGCCGGTGTTGGCGCGGTGCGCCATTCTGTCATTGCGACGCTGCTTGGCCGAAGCAATCCCGTTCGCGATGAGCTGCCGGTGGCTCGTCGCGAACGGGATTGCTTCGGCCAAGCGGCCTGACAAGAAACAAAGTTCCCCCCCTTGAGGGAGGGGTTGGGGGAGGGGTGCGTACATCCGCGGTCGGTGGATGTACGCACCCCACCCCCAACCCCTCCCT
>DASXFW010000324.1:0-27060 GCA_036489395.1 Acetobacteraceae bacterium
GCTCGTCACGACCGGGATTGCTTCGGCCAGGCGGCCTCGCAATGACAGAAAACCCAGTTTCTTGCTTCGTCGTTTCGCTGCTCGCAATGACGCTGCATGCAACATGACGCTGCATGCAACCCGACATTGCATTCAACCCGCCAGCCCCATCGCTCGCCGCATGAACATGCGCTTGACCGGGAGCAGCCGGTCCACCGCGGCAATTCCCAGGTCGCGCGCCAGGCGCAGCGGCCGCACGTCGTTGCTGAACAGCCGATCGAGCCCGTCCGTCATTGTCAGCATCAGCAGGTTGTCGGGGCGCCGCGCGCGCTGATACCGCGCCAGCAACCCGGGCGCGCCAGGATCGTCGTTGCGTGTCGCCGCCTCGATCAGCAGGTCCGCCAGAGCGATCGCATCGCGGAAGCCCAGGTTCAGGCCCTGGCCAGCGATCGGGTGGATGCCGTGTGCGGCGTCGCCCGCCAGCGCGAGGCGCGTATCGACGTAGCGATGCGCCAGCATGGCCGACAGCGGATAGGACCAGCGCCGGCCCACGGTGTGGATCGCGCCGAGGTGGTCGCCGAGCCGCCGCGCGATCTCGCGCGCGAACCGCGTGTCGTCCAGCGCCAGCATGCGCTGCGCGATCGGCGTGCGTTCCGTCCAGACGATGGCGGAGACGTTCGGCGCACCGCCCGCTTCGGCATCGGCGCTCGGCGCCATCGGCAGGGCGGCGAATGGGCCGGATGGCAGGAAATGCTCCAGGGCGACGTTGTGGTGCGGCTTCTCGTGGCTGATGGCGCAGACGATGCCGGTCTGGCTATAGGGCAGCCGCGTCACCGGGATGCGGGCGGCCTCGCGCAGCGGCGAATCCCGGCCCTCCGCG
This sequence comes from Acetobacteraceae bacterium, assembly GCA_036489395.1. Classification (GTDB taxonomy): domain Bacteria; phylum Pseudomonadota; class Alphaproteobacteria; order Acetobacterales; family Acetobacteraceae; genus JASHVB01. Next base: position 860 of record DASXFW010000324.1, read on the forward strand.
GCGACGACCAGGCGGCATTCCACTGTCGGACCACCGGCGATGCGCACCGTTGCGCCGTCGGCGCGCCGCTCCACCTCCGCCTGCGCCGGCGCGAACACGCGCAGTGACGGCAGGTCGTGCAGGTAGGCGTTCAGCGCGACGCGCAGGCCGCGCGCCTCCACCATCCAGCCGAATGGGCCGGCATCGGCGCCGGCCTCCTGCGGATCGAAATGCAAGTGCAGGCGGGAGGCCGGGCGGCCCAACCGTCCGTCGCTGACCCGGATGCCGAGGATCGGGCTCGGCGGATCGGGCAGCCGCTCCCACAGGCCGGCATCGACCAGCAACTGGCGCGAGCCGGCGGCGATCGCGTAGGCCCGGCCGTCGAACGCCGGATGCGCCATGGGCGGCAGCGCGGCACGGTCCACCACGACCGTCGAAACACCCGCCTGCGCCAGCCGGCAGGCGAGCGTGCCGCCGACCGGCCCGGCTCCCATGACGCAGATTTCGGCCGAGATCGTCTCGCCCATTTCGGGATTGCTCTCCATTGCACAGAAACGCGGCACCCAGTTTAGCGTCAACCGCGCTGGCCGGGCGTGCAACTGCCCGGCACGACGGCAAGGCCGGCTGCCCAATCGCTCGGCACACTGGCCCCGGCGGCGGGGTCCGGCAAGCCGCTGAACCTGGCACGCTTCTTGGTGTGCTGCGGCGACCTTTGAGGTACCGCGTATGCAACATATCGAGCCAGGCGACGTCGCCTGGATGCTGGTCAGCACCACGCTCGTGCTGCTGATGACGATCCCCGGCCTGGCCTTGTTCTACGCCGGGATGGTGCGCAAGAAGAACGTGCTGGCGACGATGATGCAGTCGTTCAGCCTGTGCGCGCTGATGACCGTGGTGTGGATGATCGCCGGCTACTCGCTGGCGTTCGGCAACGGCAATGCGTGGATCGGCGATGCGTCGCGGCTGTTGCTGAACGGCCTGGGCGCCGACTGGGACAAGGCGTTCACGCTGGGCGCCGGGACCACCAATCCATTGCCGACGGCGATCCCGGAGAGCGTGTTCGTGTTGTTCCAGATGGCCTTCGCCATCATCACGCCCGCGGTCGTCACCGGCGCGTTTGCCGACCGCATGAAGTTCTCCGCGCTGCTGGTGTTCATGACGCTGTGGTCGCTGCTGGTCTATGCGCCGGTCGCGCACTGGGTGTGGGGTGCCAATGGCTGGCTCAACCACCTGGGCATCGCCGATTTCGCCGGCGGCACCGTGGTGGAGATCAACTCGGGCGTCACCGGCCTGATGTGCGCGATCGTGCTGGGGCGGCGGGTCGGCTACGGGCATGAGAACCTGGCGCCGTGGAATCTATCCTACGCCGTGATCGGCGCGTCGCTGCTGTGGGTGGGTTGGTTCGGATTCAACTCGGGCGGCGCATTGGGAGCCAACGCGCGTGCCGGCATGGCGGTGCTGGCGACGCAGATGGCGGCGGCGGGTGCGACATTGTCGTGGAGCGTCGCCGAGTGGTTCCTGCGGGCGAAGCCGTCGTTGCTGGGGGCGATCTCCGGCGCGGTGGCGGGGCTGGTGGCGATCACGCCGGCGGCCGGCTTTGTGCTGCCCGGGCCGGCGCTGGCGATCGGCATCGTCGCCGGCGCGGTGTGCTTCTTGGCGGTGACCGTGGTGAAGCCGATGCTGGGTTACGACGACAGTCTGGACGTGTTCGGCGTGCATGGCGTCGGTGGCATTGTCGGCATGCTGGCCACCGGGGTGTTCGCATTCGGGCCGCTGACCGCGTCGGCCGCGCATCCGCAGGGCAGCGCGGTGGGCGGCGGCGCGCTGCTGGCCGTTCAGGCGCTGGGGGTGGCGGTGACGTTCTGCTACTGCGGCGGGGTCAGCTTCGTGCTGCTGAAGCTGACCGAGCGGCTGGTGGGGCTACGCGTCACACGCGAGCAGGAGCGCGAGGGTTTGGACATTGTTCTGCATGGAGAACAGGTCTTCTGAGTGAGGGGCTCGCTGTCCTTGCGCGGCCGCTTGGCCGAAGCAATCCCGGTCGTGACAAGCTGCCAGCGGCTCGTCACGACCGGGATTGCTTCGGCCAAGCGGCCTAACAGGAAACTGGGGCCTTCCATGCTGCGGACGGGAGGCACTCTCGGCGCCTCCTCGTCATGCCGACGAAGGTCGGCATCCACGCCTGTGCCGCGGCCAGCACAGCAAGTCGTGGATGCCGACCTTCGTCGGCATGACGTGGGGGTGACGCCGACCGTTTCATCCAGGGTGGGTCGGTCGATCGGCCGGTGGCAACTCGCAATGACCCGGTGGGAATAACCGGACTTGCCCTGATCGGGGCTCTGCACAACAGTGCGGCGCGGCTTTCTCGTTGCGCATCCGATGAACCACCCGATTCTCGACCGGCCTGCCGTCCAGCGCGAACCTCAGGCGCCAGTGGACTGGCGTCTGTCGCTGCGGCGGCTGCGGCATATCCTGCCCGCGGCGCTGACGCATCCGCTGTACACGGTGTACGAGCAGCGGCTGTTGCGGCAGGTGCTGGCCAATCCGCCGCCACGGCATGTTGGGTTGATCCTGGATGGCAACCGGCGCTGGGGGCAGCTCTGGGGCGTCTGCGACCCGGCGCAGGTTTATGAACTCGGGGCGCACAAGCTCGATTCGGTGCTGGATTGGTGTGGCGAGCTGTCGATTCCCGCGGTCACGCTGTGGGTGTGTTCGCCGGACAACCTGACGCGCTCGCCGGTGGAGGTGGCCGGGATACTGGGCGCGGTGGAGGCGAAGCTGCGGCAGCTTGCGGTCGATCCGCAGATCCACCGGCGGCGGGTGAAAGTGCAGGCGATCGGGCGGACCGCGAGCCTGCCGGCGGGGACGCGCGAGGCGATCCGCGCCGCGGAGGAAGCCACCGCGGGTTACGACGGGATGCTGCTGACGATCGCGGTGGCCTATGGCGGGCGCGAGGAGATCGCCGACGCGGTGCGCGGCATGCTGCTGGAAGCGGCGCAGCGCGGCGAGACGCTGGCGGACGTCGCCGAGCGGGTGAATTTGGAAGCGATCAGCCGGCATTTGTATCTGAAGGCGCCAGAGCCGGACCTGATCATACGCACCAGCGGGGAGTTGCGGCTGTCGGGGTTCCTGTTGTGGCAGAGCGCATACAGCGAATTCTATTTCCTGGATGTGCTGTGGCCGGCGCTGCGGAAGATCGATTTCCTTCGCGCGGTGCGGGCGTTCCAGCAGCGGAAACGACGGTTCGGAAGGTAGGGCAGGGGCGTCCCCTGCTGTTGCGTCCAGCGCGGGGTGGCGGCAACTAACAAGAAACAAGGCCTCCCCTCCCCTTGAGGGAGGGGTCGATTTGTACGCCTCGACCCCTCCCCCAACCCCTCCCTCAAGGGGAGGGGAGGACCTACGCTGCGACCGTCACAGCTTCATCCAGCGCGGGTCGGCCGAAGGCCGGTGGGCAACTCGCAATGGCGGAAGCGATCTTCGCAGCGGCGCGCCAGCAGCGTGACTTCGCGCAGTCCGTAATCACCGACGACCTCGACCGAGCACCCCAGCCTATCGCGGCAAAAGTCGCGCCATACCAGCGGCGCAGGACAATAGAGCTGATCCGCCGGCGCACCCGGCGTGGGTCTGGTCATGAAATTCACCGCGAAGCCACGCCGGCTGGCGCGGTGCATGTCGGTCAGGATCGCGCGGACGTAATCCTCCCAAAGCGCCACAGGCTGCGTCAGCTTCACGTTCATGATCCCGCTGGCGATGTTGTAATCGGCAATCCGCGGCAGCGTTCTCCCGATGACGAAGCGCGTGTTCTGCCTGCGTCGGAATCGCCGCCGCGCGCGACCGATCATGGCCGGCGACAGGTCGATCCCAAGGTAGTCAATGTCCGCGTCCGGATGAGTTTCAGCGAGAAACGCCGCAAGCGCGCCATAGCCGCAGCCAAGATCGTTCAACGCAAACGGCTGGGTGAAATCGCAAACCCGCAGCAGCTTGACGAAACGCAACTGTTGGGTCGCCTCGCATGACCAGTCCACGCCCAGCGGGATGGCGCCGTGCCGCACAAGCCTCGCGGTGTAGTACGCCGTAACGTCAGCGCACAGCCCATCGAACGACGACGAACGCAGACGGTCCGGCGAATTACCGACACCCTCGCCGGCCCCGGAAAGGCGAGGACCCTGTCCGGGTCCCCCACTTTCCGGAAGTTCAGCTTGACGCGATGGCGCCGCCGTCAGCTTGCACTGCCGCGCCGCGCGGCGCGTTTCGCCCGGGCCGCTGGCAGGGTCGGCTTCGGCGCCTCCCCGCTCGGGATCGTCGGTATAGAAACGATAACGTAGTCCTGATTCTCGTGTGCCACCGCGCGCCCCCGTTTGACCGTCAGGCGCTGCTCGGTGCGCGCCAGGTGCGTCGTCATGTGCATCGGCAGCGGCTGGGCGCCTTCCAGATTCTCCCGGATCGCGAGCATCCAGCGATCGTGACCGTTCACGCCGTTCCGGTCGGACGTATAGTCCTTCAGGCTGTCGAGGAACCGGAACCACTTGCGCCGGTCGGCAAAATCCTCCGGCACGATGTGCAGGACCCGATATGCCTGGCGCAGGGAGCGCTCATTGGAGAAGACCCCGAACTCCTTGTGGACGGCCGCGATCTCCCGGATCGGATCACCTGGTCCGAAGCGGCTGTTATGCTGGTAGATAACATTCGCCGTCGCGGGGTCGCGCAGCATGTCGCCCATGATGTTTCCCTCTCCCTGGCTGAATCGGCCCTGGCCGAATTCTACCGGCGGAGACTGACCGAACGATGCGGCACAATCAAGACCGTTATTTCCTGGACGTTTCGATATTCTGCCGTGTCTGCGCCAGCATCGGCTCGAACGCCGCGGCGCCGGTGATGTGCAGCAGCGCCTCGGCGCGTTCGCACAGAGCGGCCGCCTCGGCAGGATGACCGGAAGCGCACTGCGCGGCCGCGGCCACGATGGTCGCGTGACACTCGCCAAGACGGTCGGAGCGCCGGCGTGCCACGTCGATCGCCTCGGCCGCGGTCTCGGCGGCGAGCCTCGGTTTGCCGGCCCGGTACTGCGTATCGGCGAGCTGTGCCAGCAGACGCGCCTCGAATTCCAGCCCCGCTTTCGCGCGACGGCCCAGCTCCAGCGCGGCGCGAAACTTTTGCTCGGCCGCAGGGAAATCTCCGGCCGTGCAGGCGGCAAGCCCGTGACATCCCAGCGCGACCACCTGCAGATACGGCGTCGGCGACTGCGCCAGATATTCGTCCACCATATGCACGTGCTGCTCGGCGAGCCTGGCATCGCCGAGATGCCACGCCAGTTCCACGCCTGCGGTGTGCGGGCTGAACTGAACGTGCGGATCGATGCGCTCCGGTTCGACCTGCAGCACGCGGGTCAGCCATTGCTCCGCTTCGTCAAACCGTCCCAGCCAGACCAGCATGCGTGCGCGGCGGCACTTGCTCCAGTATTCCACGTCGAAACCCAGAAGCTGGCTGATGTTCAATCCCAGCACGATCTTGCCGTCCGGGCCCTGCTGATCAGCCGCGATCTCCAGCGCGACGTCGTTTGCCGCGAGTGCCTCACGCAACTGCCCGGCGAGCCAGTAGGCCTGGCTGAGAATCGCATTCACCAGGGCGATGCGTTCGGGATCGCCATCTTCATCGACCAGCACCAACGCTTCTCGGACCAGCCGCACGTACTCGTCCGCGGCGCCGCCCAGCGCCAAAATCCGTCCATAGAGGCCAAGCAGCAACGGCACGTGCTGACGGTTGCCGGCCTCGCGCGCGTAGCGCAGCGCTTCCTCGGCGTAGGGGGCTGCCTCTTCCGGATCGATACCCTCGCGCCAGCCGAAATTCAGGATCTGCCCGCTGGCCAGCGCACGCAGCCGGTCGTTGGTGTCGGAGCGCGGCTGATCGCGCAACAGCCAGCGCACTTTCTTCCAGTGTGCGAAAGCCTGCGCCGAGTTGGTGCGACCCATCCAGCGCGCCGCGCGCTGCAGATGCATGGCCGCTTCGACCGGCTTGCCGGCCGCTTCGCAATGGTGCGCCAGCAGGCCGGCGAATTCGTCGTGCTTGCCCCATTCGAAGCCTTCTATGGACTCGGCCACCGAGGCGTGCAGCCGCGCGCGCCTTGCCCGCAACTGCATCGCGTATGCGACTTCCTGCAGCATGGGATGGCGGAAGGTGAAGCCAGGCCCGACCGCGGTCTTGCACGGCTGGATCAGCTCGGCCTCGCTGAGATGACCGAATAGCCGCGTTGCTTCCTCGGGGGATATCCGCGCGACCTGCTGCGCCACCGCCAGCGGGAACTCCTTGCCGATGACGGCACCAATCTGCAGCAGCGTCTTTTCCCGCTCGCCGAGCCGGTCGAGCCGCGCGCCAATCACCGCTTCCACTGTCGCCGGCAGGACCAGATCGTCGGGCGCGTCCGCGGCGAGCCGATAGTGGCCACGTTCGCCGATCAGCACGCCGCTCTGTACCAGCGACAACACGAGTTCCTCGGCGAAGAAAGGATTCCCGCCGCTCTGCGTCACGATGCGCGCGACAAGATCGGACAGTTCCGGCGCGTTGCCGATCAGGTCGAGCACGACCTGCTGCGTATCGGCTTCGTCGAGTTCGCCCAGCCGCAGTTCGCGATAATGCGGCTGCGTCATCCAGCGCGCGGTCCACCCGGGGCGGAAATTCAGCACCATCAGGGTGTGCGCACCGGCCACCGCATCGACCATGGTCTCGACGAACTCGGCGCTGGCATCGTCGAGCCAGTGCAGATCCTCGATCAGGATGACCGAGGCGCGCCGGCCGAGGACCTTCACTATCCGCCGGACGATGTCGCGCAGCAGCACGTGCCGAGCACGGGGTTCCAGCGGCTGCACCGGCGGCGCATCCGGCAGCGGACACCCGAGGAACTCGAACACCAGCGGCAAATCGGCGGCAAACGCATCGTCCAGTTCCAGCAGGCGATCCCGGATGTTCTGCCGCGTCCTGTCCGGCGGATCGAACTGCGAGATCTGGAAGAACGCGCGCAGCATCTCCAGCACCGGCTGCAGCGGCGTGGCCTGCCCGAACACGTGGGCCCGGGCCTCCAGCACATACACGCCGCGCTGACGGCACCATTCGCTGCATTCGTAGCAGAGGCGGCTTTTGCCGATTCCTGCCGGTGCAGAAATGCCGATCGCGCTGGCGGTTCCGGCCTCCGCGGCGAGCAGCGCGTCCTGGAGGATGCGCATTTCGGTCAGACGATCGCGCAGCGGGCCGAGTTCGTTGCCGCGGAAGACGTCGCTGGCCAGTGCGGGCCGCAGGCCGGTCAGGCGGAATACCTCCACCGGCTCCGCAATGCCCTTCAGCGCATGCGGCCCCAGCGCCACGGTGGCGCAGTACGCGCCGACCAGCGCCCGCGTCTCCCGGCTCAGGCAGATCGTTCCGGGCTCGGCAAGCTGCTCGATGCGGTTGGCGAGGTGCACGGTCATGCCCTGCGCCTCCTGCTCCACCGCCGAGCCGGTATCCAGCGCGCCGGCAACCACTTCGCCGGAATGGATGCCGATGCGGATCGGTGGCGCATCCGGCAGGGCTGCGATCGCCTCCTGCATGGCCAGTGCCGCGCGGCAGGCGAGCAGGGCGTGGCGTTCCTGGGTTCGCGGCACGCCGAATGCAGCTTTCAGCCCGTCACCGAGCGTGCGCAGGATGGTGCCGTCGAAGCGCCGCACCGCCTGCGCCATCGCAATCACCACCGGCTGCAGCCGGTCCATCGCTTGCTCGGCATCCAGGCCGGCGATCAACTGGGTGGAGCCGACGATGTCGGCGAACAACACGGTGGCCTGCTTGCGTTCGCCGCCGGGTTCCGGCGCGAGGCCATCGCCGGTGAGCGACGCACCGCACCAGCCGCAGAACCGAGCGGTCGTCGGGCAGCCACGCCCGCAGGCGGCACACATGGTCTCCAGCGGCGAGCCGCAGGCCTGGCAGAACCGGCTGCCGGGCGGGTTGTCGCACGCGCATCGCTGGCACTGCATGACTAACTCGCTGGTTGGTCGGTCGCCTCGCCCAACACCCTGAGACCACCGATTCGCGGCAACTGTGATCGACCCGGCGCGTTGAGGGAAGTCCGGGGTTTTGCCCCTGCGACCCCAGCAAGGTGCGCTACCCCTTGGAACCCAGCCAAGGGCGGAGCCCCTGGCCTTCCCTCACTCGGGCGGTGCCGACTCGACCAAGCCCGGTCGATCGAATAACCTGCGTACAGGCCGTCCGCGTGCGTTGCGCGCGGACCGGGGAAACGTGAACGTTATGGAATCGGGAGCGACGATGCCAACCCTCAATTATGCTGCGCCGACATCGGTGGACGATGCCGTCAAACTGCTGGCCGGTTCCTCCGGTCTGGCGAAGGTCCTGTCCGGCGGGACCGATCTTCTGGTGCAGCTTCGCTCCGGGCGGCTGAAGCCGGAACTGATCGTCGATACCAAGAAGATTCCCGGCATCATCGGCATCAGCGGCAGTGCCGAGGCCGGCTTCACCATCGGTGCCGCGACGCCCGGTGCGGTGGTCGAGGCGCATGCCGGCTTGAACAAGGCGTGGCCTGGCGTGGTCGAAGCGCTGGACCTGATCGGCTCGACGCAAATCCAGGGGCGTTGCTCGCTTGCCGGCAATCTCTGCAACGCCTCCCCCGCCGCTGATTCGGTGCCGGCGCTGTTTGCCGCCGCCGCCATCGCCGTGGTGGTCGGGCCGAACGGGCGGCGCGAAGTGCCGGTCGAGCAAATCCCCATCGCACCCGGCCGCACGTCGCTGGCGAAGGGCGAGTTCATCCTGGAGTTCAAGCTGCCGCCGCGCCCGGCGCATTCGTCCGACGCCTATCTGCGGTTCATTCCGCGCACGGAAATGGACATCGCCGTGGTCGGCTGCGGCATCAGCCTGACGCTGGACGCGAACGGCACCTGCACCGCCGCGCGCGTGTCGCTCGGCGCGGTGGCGCCGACGGTCCTGCTGGTGCAGGCGGCGGCCGACGCGCTGATCGGCCACAAGCTGGACGCCGACACGCTGGCGAAACTCGACGCCGCGGCGCAGGCGGCGTGCAAGCCGATCGACGACAAGCGCGGCACCATCGTCTATCGCACCAAGGTCGCCGGCGTGCTGGCGCGGCGTGTCGCCGCCATCGCGTTCGACCGCGCGGCGGGCAAGCCCGTCGTGCACACTCACTGACAAATCGGGGACATCATCGACAATGAGCAAACATCACGTTTCGGCTACGATCAACGGCGAGTCGGTCGAGTTCCTCTGCGAGACCCAGCAAACGCTGCTGGATACGCTGCGCGACGAGATCGGCCTGACCGGCAGCAAGGAAGGCTGCGCCTCCGGCGACTGCGGCGCATGCAGCGTCATCGTCGATGGCAAGCTGATGTGTTCCTGCCTGATCCTCGCGTGCGAGATGGACGGCAGCACCATCACCACCATCGAGGGCATCGCGCAGGGCGATCATCTGCATCCGATCCAGCAGAAGTTCCTGGAGCATGCGGCACTGCAATGCGGCTTCTGCACTCCCGGCCTCATCGTCGCCTCCAAGGCGCTGCTCGATGAGAACCCCAATCCGACCGAGGAGGAAGCGCGCTACTGGCTCGCCGGCAACCTGTGCCGTTGCACCGGGTATGACAAGGTGATCCGCGCCGTCATGGACGCCGCATCGGTAATGCGAGGGGAGAAGGCCGCATGAACTACATTCCGTCCGATCTGAAGGTCGTCGGCACGCGTCCGATCCGTCCCGACGGCGTAGAGAAGGTCACCGGCCGCGCGCAGTTCGGCGCGGACATGCGAGTGGCCGGCATGATCTGGGGCAAGGTGCTGCGCTCGCCGCACGCCCACGCGAAGATACTGTCGATCGACACGTCCAAGGCGGAGAAGCTGCCGGGCGTGCGCGCGGTGGTCACGTCGAAGGACCTGCCGCACATCGCCAATGAGGAAGCGTTCGTCGGCGAAGGGCCGATGAACTTCCGCGACCTGTCGCGCAACTGCCTGGCGTGGGACAAGGCGCTGTACGAAGGCCACGCGATCGCCGCCGTTGCCGCCAATTCGCAGGCCATCGCCGACGCGGCGATCGCGCTGATCGACGTGAAGTACGAGGTGCTGCCCTACGTCATCGATGTCGAAGACGCGATGGCCGACAACGCGCCCATCCTGCACGAGGATCTGTTCACCGCCGGCGTGGAGCCGAAGCCGACGAAGCCGTCCAACATCGCCAAGAAGGTGGTGTTCAGGAAGGGCGATCCCGATGCCGGCTTCAAGGACGCCGACGTGATCGTGGAGGGCCGTTACACCACGCAGCCGGTGCACCAGGCCTATATCGAGCCGCATGCCTGCGTTTGCTCGTACAACTCCGACGGGCAGGTGACGATCTACAGCTCCAGCCAGGGCCATTTCATGGTCCGGGCGTATTGCGCGAAGTTGCTGGGCCTCAACATCTCCAACATCCGCGCGGTGGCGATGGAGATCGGCGGCGGCTTTGGCGGCAAGACGCTGGTGTATCTGGAGCCGGTGGCGATCGCGCTTTCCAAGAAGAGCGGCCGGCCGGTGAAGATGCAGATGACGCGGGACGAGGTGTTCCGCGCGTCCGGTCCGACCTCCGGCGCCACCATCGAGGTGAAGCTGGGTGCGAAGAAGGACGGCACCATCGTCGCGGCGCAGGAGATCCTGAAGTACCAGGCGGGCGCGTTCCCTGGCTCGCCGATCGGGCCTGGCTGCATGTGCGGCTTCGCGATGTACGACATTCCGAATGTCGATGTCGTCGGCTACGATGTGGTCAGCAACCGGCCGAAGGTGGCGGCGTATCGCGCTCCCGGCGCGCCGATTTCTTCCTGGGCCGTGGAATGCGCGGTGGACGATCTGGCGCGCAAGCTGGGTGTCGATCCGATAGCGTTACGAGAACAGAATGGGGCGCGTAACGGGACCAAGACGCATTACGGGCCGACGCACCAGAACATCGGGTTCCTCGCCACGCTGGAAGCGGCGAAGAACCATGCGCACTGGAAGGCGCCGCTGAAGCCTGGCCAGGGCCGCGGCATCGCCTGCGGGTTCTGGTTCAACATCGGCGGCGAGTCCTCGGCGGGCTGCCATATCGCCGAGGACGGCACGGTGGTCGCGGTGTCCGGCAATCCGGACATCGGCGGCTCGCGCGCGTCCATCGGCATGATGGTGGCGGAAGTGCTGGGCGTGCCGGCCGAGAAGGTGCGGACGATCATTCCGGACACGTCGTCGATCGGGTTCAGCTTCCTGACCGGCGGGTCGCGGGTGACCTTTGCCACCGGCATGGCGGCGACGCAGGCAGCGGAACGCGTGGTTGAAGACCTGAAGCGCCGCGCCGCGCAGATCTGGGAAATCCCCGTCGAAGCGGTGGAGTGGAAGGACGGCCAGGCGGTTCCCGCCGGCTCCAACGCCGGCGCGTTCGAGCCGCTGGATATCGCGGCGATCGCGACGAAGGCGGGGCGCACCGGCGGGCCGATCGGCGCCGAGGTGTCGCTGAACGCACAGGGCGCCGGGCCGGGCTTCGGCGTGCACATCGTCGATGTGGAGGTCGATCACGAGACGGGCGCGGTGAAGATCCTGCGCTATACGGCGATCCAGGACGTGGGGAAGGCGATCCATCCTTCGTATGTCGAGGGGCAGATCCAAGGCGGCGCGGCGCAGGGCATCGGCTGGGCGCTGAACGAGGAATACATCTACGACAAGAACGGCAAGATGGATAACGCCGGGTTCCTCGACTACCGCGTGCCGGTCGCGTCGGACATGCCGATGATCGAGGCGGTCATGGTGGAAATCCCCAACCCGCGGCATCCGTTCGGCGCGCGCGGCGTGGGCGAGGTGCCGATCATTCCGCCGATGGCGGCGATCGGCAACGCGATCCGCAGCGCGACGGGCCTGCGCATGCACGACCTGCCGATGTCGCCGCCGAAGGTGCGGGCGGCGCTGGATGCCGTCGCGCCGAAGATGGCGGCGGAGTAGGTCTGGAAAGCCTCTCCCCTTGCGGGAGAGGTCGATGGTGCGAAGCACCGAGGGTGAGGGTGCCGCATGCCGAAAGTGCTCATCACGGGTTCCGCCTGCCAACGCTTCACCGGCGGCAGGTCGGAACTCGAGGTGAGCGCCACCACGTTCCGCCGGCTGGTGTTGGAGTTGGAGCAACGGTTCCCCGGCCTGGGCAAGCAGGTCGAGGAAGGCATGGCGGTCGCGATCGACGGCGAGATCTTTCAGGACGCGTATTCGGCGACGTTCGGGCCGGACAGCGAAGTGGTGCTGATTCCGAAGATCGGGGGTGGGTAAGGGAGCTCTGCGCATACGTCAGGAACGATCTGCTGACGCCACTGGATCAGGGCTTGGGCGCGACTGCCGCGAAGCGCTGCATCGTCGCCGGGTCTTCCGCTGCGGCGAGCAGCTTCGGCCAGTCATCCGGCGGATTGCCGTGCGCCAGCATGCGGGCGAACACCGCGTAAGGGTCGCTCGCGGCGCCGGCCTTGCGCAGCGTGTCGCGGTCGTTGACCCACGCATAGACGACGATCCGTGACGCCGAATCGGCACGGAAGAACAGCCGGAAGCGGTTGGCGCCGAACCTGGCTCGGAACCAGTGCCGATGCGCCGAGCCGAGCGTGTTGCCCTGGCGGAACTCGGCGGCAAGCGGGTTGCGCGGCACGCGATCGAGCATGAGATCGCGCAGCGTGGCCAGCAGCTTGACGTTGGCGTTGCCCTGCCAGCCGGCCGGATCGGACTGCCGGGCACGCTCGGCCGCGACGATCAGCTTGTCGAGCTGATCGAGCAGCAGCTTGTGACCGACCAACCGCCAGCCGTGGCGTTGCAACACGATCGGACTACAGCACCACGTCACCCTCGATCGGCGCGTCGAGATCAGCCTCTACGCCTTCGGTCGCTGCCGTCATGCGGGCTGCCAGCTCCGAAGTGAGGGGCACGAGCGCCTCCGGCCGGGCCGCGATATCACGCTCGATCAGGACCAGGAACGGCACGAGCGCGGGGTCCTCCTGCGGATCGGCGGCGGCGTGAACGCTGATGGTGCCGTCCTCGACCCGGAATGTGATCCGGCCTCCGTAGCTGACGCCGAGCGCCTGGCGGATCGCTTTGGGCACCGTCGTCTGGCCCTTGGCGGTGATGGTGCAGACCTCTTCGATCACGGACATGGCAGGTCTCCTTGGTTAGAGATGTAAGGTGTAATCCTTACTTTTGCCAGATCCTTTGGCCGCCGATCCTACTTGCCCGGCGCTCCGGCCGCGGCCCAGAATAGGCGTCCAGGCAGAATTTGCAGCCGGGAGGGGGATGGCGCCGCCGCCCCCACGCGCGGCCGCTGGCTGACGCAACCCGATCGAGAAGCAGAGTTCCGCTAAGCTCCGCGCCAATTCGGCCGGCGGATCAACCAGGGTGATGGGATGTCCAGCGGGGTGTCAATGTAGCACTGTCTTACGAACAAATCAAGAACTAATCGCCGGCCCGCTGATTTCGTTGCCCTCGATGCCTCCACCGCGCAGCGGCAGCGATCCGGACCTCTGGTCACGGTGGCCGCGAACGGATCAGCACATCGAGCCGGGGGGCCGGTCACGCACGGGAGATGCGCGACGATTGCCTCTCCCCTTTCAAGCGCAACCCCGCTACAATTTGGACAAGTGCAAAAACTCTGCCGAGAATTTCTCGCCCGGTCGTATCCGGTCTGGCGTAGAGGTACAACCGCCATTGGGTGAGACGGAGAAGGTCTGGGTGATTGAAGCACTGCTGGCATTGGAATTCGGTCAAGGCGGCAACGCCGAAACCCATCTCGGGTTCGGCTGGTCCACGGGTGAGGACGGATTCCGCTGGATGGTGGGCGACGCCAGCGATCTGTGGCTGGAGAACCCCGGCACCGCGTCGGACTTCCTGCTGGAGCTCGACTTGCGCCCATTCGTCCGCCCGCCGGAGCTGACGACGCAGCGCTTCGCGTTGCTGGTGCGCGGCGTCCAGGTGGGACGAGCCGATCTGGACAAAGGCGGCGTGTTCGCCTGGCACGTTCCCCGGGCCCTGCTGGCCGCACCGGGACCGGTGCGGCTGACCCTGCTGCACCCCGACGCGCGGCGGCCCAGCGAGCTGTCCGAATCGACCGATGCACGTCCCCTGGCAGTTTCCGTGCACAGCGCGCGCGTGCTGCGGATCGATGTGCCGGCGCTGTCGCGGCCCACCGCACCGCCGGAGCCCGTCGCCTGGAGGTCCTGGGCAACCGGACTGCCGGTTGCGGACGACAACACGCCGCGCGACGCGCCGACGGAGATGCCGGCGGGCGACCTGGTCATGCACTTCGAGAGCCTCGGCGACAACTGCGAGTTCGGCCTGGTGCAACGCCGCTGCGGCAAGGAGCCGCTCGGCCTTCTCCGCTTCTCCAACATCATGCTGCCGTTCCTGCTGCGCGGCATGACGTCAGGGTTCGCCGGCGCGGGCGACCTCGACACGCTGGAGCTATGGGACGGCGCGGATGGCAAGGAGTACGTCATCCGCGACACCAGCTATGGCATCACCTACCACACCTTCCTCTACAAGGATCAGGTCGCGGCCGACGGGCTGCTCGCTCGGCAAAGCGCGCGGCTGAAGTTCCTTGCCCGCAAGCTGATCGACGATGTTGCGGCGGCGGAGAAGATCTTCGTGTTCAAGCGCAATGATGCCGTGTCGGAGGCGGAGATCCTGCCGCTCTATGCGGCGATGCGCGCGCGCGGCGAGTCCACGTTGCTGTGGGTCGTGCCGGCCGACGACGAGCATCCGCCCGGCCGGGTGGAGCGCGTGCTGCCCGGGCTGCTGCGCGGCTGGATCGAACGATTCGCGCCGTATGAGAATGCCCACGACCTGCCGCTGCCGGCATGGCTGGAGCTTTGCCGGCAGGCGTACAACCTGGCGACCGGCAACCATGTCGGATCGGTGCTCACCGCCCAGGTGGTGGAACCGGCGACGACCGAGGCGTAGGGCATCCTGCGCACACCGCGTCATTCGGGGGCCGAGTGGGCGATCCGTCCGATTATCCGGGTGGCGATGTCCTGGCCGGCTCCATCCCCCGGATCGACGGCGTCCCAGCCGAGGCCAGCCGTTCCTCGATCGCCTGATAGAGTTTGGCATCTTCCTGGGTGATGCTGGCCAGGTGGTCCCGATCCTCCGGCGCGAGCGTGGCCGAGGAGATGAACTTCAGGGACTCGTTCTGTCGGGTGTGCACGTCGAGGCCCCATTCGGCGCGGAGCCACGCGTTGTAGCGGGCGGTATCGGTGACCTCGATTTCATTCTCGCGCAGCCGCGCCATGACTTCGGCGGCAGTACCGCCGCCGAGCCAGTGGCACAGGGCGTTGGGCAACACGATGGTCGAGTTGCGCAGGGCGCTGCGGCAGACCTCCTGCTGGTACTCCTCGGTGATTCGCGCGGGCAGTCCGGGCAGGCCGAGCAGATGCAGCCATTCCGCGGTATCCGGCTCCAGCGTTGCGGACTCGACGTTCCAGGTGATCTTGGACATCAGGTAATTGACCTGGGAGATCGCCATTTCGACCGGGTCGCGCACGATGGTGAACACGCGGTCCAGCGGCCGGATGAGGTGCTTCTCGAGGAAGTAGCTCAGGTTGATGTGGCCCCGCACGAACAGTGAATCGCCGAACGCCAGCTCGCGGACGATGCTGCTGAGGGAACGGAACAGCGCTTCCTTCGGCGTCCAGGGCGGCTCCATCAGGCGCTGGTGGATCGACGGATAGTGCCGGGCGAGGTGCATCGACAGGTCGCTGCCGGCACATTTCGGGATATGCACGAACAGCAGCCGACGCTTTTCCGGAAAAGCGCGCAGGACAGTGGGAATGATGTCGTCCTGGAAGCGGCGGGAATAGAGCAAGTCGTTGAGGTAGTCGCGCGCCTTGTAGTCGCGCAGGGATGCGCCGCTGTCGGGCACCAGCGGATATTCGCCGAACGCGGCGTAATGGATATGGCTGGCGCGGCGGCGCCGGCCGAAGTCGACGCGAATCAGCAGCGGGTAGAGGCCCTGCGTCGGATCGAACATGGTGAAAAGCTGCAGCGTTGCCCGCGGATCGAGCGGGACCGGAAGCAGCAGATCCTCCTCATACGGCGGCGGCGGAGGAATCGGGAGCAGCGTGGTGCCGTCCCGCGTGACGCGCGCATCGCCGTTGCCAAGCATGCGGCCCTGACGGGCAAAACGCACCGTTACGCGGCGCTCCACCTCGACCGGCAGGGGGGACGGAAACTCGAAGCGGAAGCCGTGATTGCCCTCGCCGAAGCCTTCGGTGCGGCGGAGATCGGCGCGCGGCTGATCGGAGCGGATCTCGCCCGCCTTCATGCCGTCCACAAAGACCGAGATCACGACGACGCCATTGGGGTCCGTGCTCTCGGCCGCCCAACCGGTGATCAGCTCACGCGAAATGACATCAACATGGCCTCCGAGCATGACGTTCCTTGGTAACCCCCATAACCGAGGCATTGCTCCCGGTTGCTTCACCGCCGTGGTGGCGTTCTCACCAGAATAGACGAATCGCGTTCCGAATCCATCCGGGACTGTGTAACAGAATGCCAATCGCGTGATAGAAATTCGGTAAACATCAGATTGCACCGCAAAACATGCGGCTGAGGGTCGGGAATCGTCCTCCGCGGACGATGTCGCCTCCCCGTACAGCGCGCCACTGCGGACAGATGGTGGCTTGATGGGAGCGATCCAACAGCCGGCTCGGCGGTGCGGGCCGGCCGGCGGCCTGCTTCGAAGCGCGGCCTAAGCGCACTCGCCTCATGGCAGGATGGCGCGGGCATTGCTATATCCAATCCGCCGCTCCAGCCTTCGCTGGGGCGCGACACTGCGTCCCCGCGGTCCTGCGGGGACCGCCAAGGGGAAAAGCGATGGCACGCCGCCGCCAGCTCTACGAAGGCAAGGCCAAGGTCCTGTTCGAGGGGCCGGAGCCAGGCACCCTGGTGCAGTACTTCAAGGACGACGCCACCGCCGGCAACGGCGCCAAGAAGGGCATCATCACCGGCAAGGGCGTGCTGAACAATCGCATCAGCGAATACCTGATGGTGCGGCTGGGCGAAATCGGCATCCCGACCCACTTCGTCCGCCGCCTGAACATGCGCGAGCAGCTTATCCGGGAAGTGGAGATCATCCCGCTGGAGGTGGTGGTGCGGAACGTCGCCGCCGGCAGCCTGGCGACCCGGCTGGGCATCCAGGAGGGGACGCGGCTGCCTCGGTCGATCATCGAGTACTACTACAAGAACGACGCACTGAACGACCCGATGGTGTCGGAGGAGCACATCACCTGCTTCGGCTGGGCCGGCACCGCGGACCTCGACGACATCGTCGCGCTGACCCTGCGGATCAACGATTTCCTGACCGGGTTGTTCCTGGGCGTCGGCATCAGCCTGGTGGATTTCAAGCTGGAGTTCGGCCGGCTGTGGGAAAACGAGGAGATGCGCATCGTCCTGGCCGACGAGATCAGCCCGGACAATTGCCGGCTGTGGGATTCGAAGACCAACGAGAAGATGGACAAGGACCGCTTCCGCCGCGACCTGGGCAACGTCGAGGAGGCGTACCAGGAGGTGGCCAAGCGGCTGGGCATCCTGCCGGAGGCGGGCATGCGGGACCTGAAGGGCCCGGAGCTGATGCAGTGAAGGCTGTCGTCACGGTGATGCTGAAGGCGGGGGTGCTGGATCCGCAGGGCAAGGCGATCCAGCACGCGCTGCACACGCTGGGGTTCTCCGGCGTGGGGGACGTGCGGGCCGGCAAGGTGATCGAGCTGGAGCTGACCGAGACGGACCCGGCGAAGGCGCGCGCGGAAGCCGAGGAGATGGCGCGCAAGCTGCTGGCGAATACGGTGATCGAGAGCTTCCAGGTGGCGGTGGTAGGCTAGGACGATCCCTTGCGGGGTTGAGCCGCGAAGCGGATCGACGCGGCGCGCAGCGCCGGGTGAGGGGTCGATTTCTGCGTTTTGACCCCTCCCTCAAAGCCGGAGCGTAGCTTCTCCCCTCCCCTTGAGGGAGGGGTTGGGGGCGGGGTCGATCTGTGCGTTTCGACCCCTCCCCCAACCCCTCCCTCAAGGGGAGGGGAGAATTGTGTTCCTCGTCGGGCGCACGGCACCGACGCAAACTCCCGCGGGTTCAGCTCAGGTCGGTGGTGGCGTAGAAATCGGCCAGCGGGCCGGCGTAGCCGATACTGGTGAGACGCAGCGTCTCGGTGCCGACGACGATGTCCGGCGTTTCATCGTCCCGGCGGAGGACTTCCGCCCGCACGGCGGTGCTGGCGAAGATCAGAACCTCCTGCACACTGGGGATGGTGGCATAGGCCCAGGCATTGGCGCGGGTCTTTGTCTCGTTCGACGGCGACAGGATTTCCACCAGCAGGATCGGGTCGGCGAGAGACCGCCCGTCGGTGAACGGCCTGCACGACACGCCGAGGTCCGGGATGCGCTCGTTGAAGCGCGCTCGAAGCTGGGGGATGACACCGGGCGTTATGATAACACGGCACGTGGGGCGGTGGGCACGCAGGTGGGCGGTGAGCAGGAACGCGGACTGGGCCTGGATAGCGCCGTGGTTGATGCCGGGGGGCGCCATTGCCACCGGTTCGCCATCGACCAGTTCCCAGCGCCAGTCTTCCATGCCGGGAGGCGGGTCCCAGTCCTGGAACTCATCGACGGTGAGAAGCGGGCGGCGCAGGGCCTGGCTCATCGCGGCACGATAGCAGGGCGAGGCGCGGTGTGTCAGCAATGGAGGCGCGTCCGCAGGGTGATCGCATTTGTCCTGACGGCGGATCGATGGCTATGGTCCGAAAGTCGGTGCTGCCCCTTCTGCTGTTTGATTCGCACGGAGGACGAGCGGAGGGCCACGGGGATCACGGAGGCACTTTCCCGGTGTGCCGCGCTGCAACGAACGCCCCGACGCCAGGAAGTACTTGTATCCCGAGCCGACGCACGCCGCGGGGTGCGTGAACAGGACCTCCGTGTTCCCCGTGGCCCTCCGCGCGTCCTCCGTGCGAATCAAACGAAGCAATGATCCGCATCGGCCCTGGGTCATTGGCCGACAGCAATCGGCCGCACAAGCGAATGCCCTGGGGAGTGAATATTCGGATGGCACGAATCAGGACGGCGGGGCCAGCCATGCTGTGGCCCCGTGCGTCATGCGTAACAGGATTGGTAGGTGGGGACAGAAGGAGGGCCGGTCGGCGGACCGGTGCCGGCGCGGGCGAAGCTGTGCCGCGCGAACGCGGGCGGCTCGGCATGCCTGGCGCCGGCGGGCGCCGATCGCGGTGCGGTGCGGCGGAGGTTCGTCGCGGCGCGAAGCGGTGAGGGCACCGGCGCGGACTGCGTGGCCACTGTGTCGGGGCCGAGCGGGTCGGGCACGATGCCCATTGCCTCAAGCTGCGACCAGACGGCCGGGCCTTCCTCGGAACCCTGAAGCTTGTCGCGCAATGTCGCAAGCGCGCTCGCCAGCGTCAGGGTGCTGGGCGCGACGCCATCGTGGGCGCGCGGCCGGGCGGTTGCGTCGGCGGACTGGGTGCGGATCGAGGCGGCGGTCGGCTGCGCGGAATCTCGGGGCAGGGGCGGCCGGGCGGCGGGCCGTGCTGCCATGCGGCGCGCCGGGCGCTGCTGGATGGCCAGGAACTGCTCGATGATGAACAGGATGACGACGGCGATGAGGTAGGCAAGCCACTCCGGCATGAGCGTGGGCGCGTCTGGGCCGTCCCGATCTGGATCGGGGGAACAGGCTTCGGCCGGAGCGGTGCGCAGGGTTGGCATAACGGGGGGGTATATACGGCAAGCGGCGGGAAATGTCAAGTATAATAACCTAACATAGTTAGGTTCGCTTGGCGACTTATCGTCGATCCCCGCTGGGCGCCCGCACGCGGCGTGGGTTTCGCTCTATTGGCGACATTCGGACGTGCCGAGGCGCGCCTGGCGCCGCGCCGCCTCCGCCCGGCCGCGCCGGCGCAACTGGCGCAGCGACAACGCGTGCAGCAGGATCGAGCTCGGCACGACGAACGCGGGGGTCAGCACATCCGGATAGGCGCCGGGGTTGAAGCCAGGCACATTCGGAACGATCAACTGGAACCGGCCGGGCGCGGTGAGCATTCCCAAGGTGAGCGCGACGGCAAAGTCGGTCAGGCCGAGGATATTCCACATCATCGCGGCCTTGCGGCCCTGCGCCGTGCCGGCCGCCACGGCGATCGCCGCCGGCAGGGCGAACAAGCCGGTCAGCACATCGCCGGTTCCCGCCGGCAACGCGGGCACGCCGGGCGCCGCCCCGATCAGCCAGGCCGCGAGGAACCAACTGCCGAATATGCGGTAAACCTGAAGCGCGACGAGCCAGTGCGCCGGCATCGCGTCGAGCACCTGCCCCACGCGCTTCGACAACACCAGCAGGGGCAAGCCGGTGATCACCGGCAGGAAGATCGCCAGCGGCAGGAACGGAATGCGCGAGACGCCCGTGATGAACACGCCGTGGATCGCCGCGCTCCACACGACCGCGAACCAAAGCGTGTCCGGGAGCATGATCGTCAGCCACATCGTGCGGCGTTGGCTCGGCGTCAGGTTGGTGCGTTCGAGGCCGAGCCACAAACCGAGCGCGATCAGCCCATGCGCCATCAACTGATGTGCCGACGTGGGAACGCCGCTCTCCGGGATGAACGGCTGCCAGGCGATCAGCGCGATCCACAGCAGCGTCAGCGGGACGATCCAGCGCAAGCTGCGCCAGGCGGGATGCGCCGGGACGATACCGGCGGGAACAGCGGCGGCGGTCATCGGTGGCGCTCCGTGCATAAGGACTGATCTGCACGCGGCATGTACGGCCACTTTCGGTGAGCGACTATCCGCGATAATATTGATGGGGCATGAAGCAGAGCTTCACAGTCAGGCAGGGTGCGCTCGATGGCGTCGAGGCGTTCCTGACCGTTGCCCAGCACCGCAGTTTCCGCCAGGCGGCCGCAGCGCTCGGGGTGACGCCATCGGCGATCAGCCAGGCCGTGCGCACGCTTGAGTCGCGTGTCGGTGCGGCGCTGTTCATCCGCACGACGCGCAGTGTGGGCCTGAGCGAGGCGGGCGCGCGCTTCCACGCGCGTGCCAAGCCCGCGTTCGAGGAGCTCGTGGCAGCCAGCGAAGTTGCGCGCGATCTTGGGCAGCGGCCTGCCGGGTTGTTGCGCCTCACGGTGCCGCGGGCGGTGGTGCCGATCCTGCTGGAGCGGCATATCGCGTCGTTCTGCAAGGCGTATCCCGAGGTCGAGGTGGAGATCGCTGCAAGCGCGGATCTGGTCGATATCGCCGCGGAAGGATTTGATGCCGGCATCCGGCTCGGCCAGTTCCTCGAGGCCGATATGATCGCGGTGCCTCTGGGGCCATCGCACCGGCTGGCTGTGGTCGGCAGCCCCGGGTATCTGCGGCGGCGGGCGCGGCCGGAGCGCATCGATGACCTGCGCCTTCACGCGTGCCTGCGCATGCGCCGCGCGAACGGGTCGATCGCGCCCTGGTCGTTTGTCAATGGCAACGAGGCCGTCGAAGTCATCGTTGCGGGACCTTTGATCGCCAATGATATGCCCACCGTGCTTGGCGCGGCGGTCGAAGGGCTGGGTCTTGCGCAGATGCCTGGGCCGATCGCCGCCGGCGCGGTGCAAGCGGGGAAACTCGTGACCGTGCTGGAACCCTTTGCACCGATGGCGCCGGGTCTGTTTCTCTACTATCCCGGCCACCGGCAAATGCTGCCGAAGCTGCGAGCCTTCATCGATCACGTGAAGCGCGGCTCGGGCATTGCCAACAGGAGCCGAAGTGATGACAAGCGAACACGCGGGATGAAAATGCGCTGACGTGGGAAGCCAGATTCCATCGAGCCACCGGAGCGGTGCCCAAGATGATTCCCGTGAATGAGACGCGTGGGAATTGTTCCGTTGCCGAATATCCGTAGCTGGACCGCACCGCGATCGATCGCCTCAGGGCGGCGGCAGGGCACTGACCGTCTCGCCCAACGCCGCGGTAATCAGAACCAGGTCGGCGTTGAATTCACCCTTAACGTCACCCCGCACCTGAACCCATGAGCGGAGCGCTGCCTGGCATCGGCCTGATCGGACTTGCTGCCGCGCGCCGTCGCGGGATCGGCCCCGCACGCAGGTAACCAGGGTCTGAGCGCATCCTGTGACTTCTCCGGCCATGACGCAGTAAGGTACTGAGCAAATCCGTAATGGCACGGCGCCAGCCTTCACGCTGACACGAGCGACCGAAACCCTGACATTCACCAACGGGGACAACAACTTCTCGGCGATCCTGGTGACGACGACGGCATTCGCGGTGCCCGAACCGGCCACTCTCGCCCTGATGGCGGGCGCACTCGGGGAAACACCCTCAGCAGGCGTCGACGCCACACAGTCGCCGACCAGGACAGCCTCGGGGCGCCGTTGAGGTTGTTGCAGGCGGACGAAGCTGCGCTTCGGGCGACTTCCCCCGACGCCGGCGTTGCCGTATGCCGCCACGCATGAAAACCGGCATCGTCATCTTCCCCGGCATCAACCGCGAGCGCGACATGGCGATCGCGCTGGAGCGCTCCGGCGCGCCGCCGCGGATGATCTGGCACAAGGAGACGGACCTCTCCGGCCTGGACCTGATCGTCATCCCTGGCGGCTTCAGCTTCGGCGACTACCTGCGCTGCGGCGCCATGGCGGCGCACTCCCCGGTCATGCCGGCGATCCGCGCGCACGCGGACCGTGGCGGCTACGTGCTGGGCGTCTGCAACGGCTTCCAGATTCTGACGGAGGCGCAGCTTCTGCCCGGCGCGCTGCTGCGCAACGCCACGTTGCGCTTCCTGGCGCGCGACTGCCATCTGCGCGTCGAACGCACCGACACCGCGTTCACCGCGCAGTACCAGCGCGGCGCCGTGTTCCGCGCGGTGATGGCGCACGGCGACGGCAACTACTTCGCCGACGACGCGACGCTGGACCGGCTGGAGGGCGACGGCCTGGTGGCGCTGCGCTACGCCATGCCGGCCGGCGAGGTCACGCCGGAAGCCAACCGCAACGGCAGCGCCCGCAACATCGCCGGCATCCTGTCGCCGAACCTGCGGGTGATGGGGCTGATGCCGCACCCCGAGGACCTGGTCGATCCGCTGATGGGCGGCATCGACGGCAAGCCGTTGTTCGACGCGCTGGCAGCGGCGTAGCGGGTCACCGCGCCGCGGACAGCGCCACGACATAACGCGCCCATCGCGTGTCGGCGACCGGGCGCAACAGCCGCCGGTCCGCCGTCACCAACCGGGCGTCGCGCTGCGCGGCCAATGCCAGGTAGAAGCAGTCGTAAGCCGGATGATCCAGCGCGAGCGATGCGGCCGCCGCATCCGCCGCCAACGCGCGCAAGGGCACCAGCTCATCCAGCACCGCGGGCAGGCGGGCGGCTGCCACCTCAAGTTGCTGCGCCAATGCCGTGCCGGCCCGCACCGCCTTCCAGCCGGCATTGCACACCTCGGCGACGATCAGGTCGGGTGCGATCAGCAGGTCCTCGCGATCCAACAGCGCCGCCGCTTCATCGCTGCCTGCCTCTTGCAGGAACCACTTCAATGCGACGCTGGCGTCGATGACCAGTGTCACCGTTCGTCTCTGCCGTCCCGCACGAGATGCTCGGCCAGCCGGCGCCGGCCGCGCGGTGTCATCGCACGCACGGCGGCGAGCTCCGCGGCGATGTCGGCCCGAGGATGTGCCGCAGCGCGTGTCAGCACGTCGCGCAGTTCGGCCTCCAGCGGCAGCCCTCGCGCCGCGGCCCGCGTGCGCAGGGCGGCAACCACCGAGTCCTCGACATTGCGGATCAGGACCTGTGCCATGGCTGGCCTTTACGATAGCAGACACGCTATCATAGTGCTGGCCAAGCGCAATTCAAG
This sequence comes from Acetobacteraceae bacterium, assembly GCA_036489395.1. Lineage (GTDB taxonomy): Bacteria > Pseudomonadota > Alphaproteobacteria > Acetobacterales > Acetobacteraceae > JASHVB01. The sequence continues at coordinate 24,686 of DASXFW010000324.1, forward strand.
CCCATTATGGGTAGAGACATGCGCCCGGGGCTGCACACTGGCGCCGGGGCCCCTGCCAAATCTCGGCAGCGGTGACGGCTCCGACGAGGGCAGCCGATTCGGCTTGCCTGCATGGGATGAGCGCGATTGACCGGTACTTGGAACATACCATATACCGCTTGGACCAGGGTGGTGCATGGCGATCAGCGGGTGCAGGGACCGTAGAACGGAGCGGTTCCTTGCCGGAGAGCGGGTCAGGGAGTTTCAGGCCTTCGCGGATCAGGCTGCCAAGGCGCTGACCAGGCTACAGGCGGCCGTCATCCTCGCCGACCTTCGATCGCCGCCATCAAACAGGTTCGAAGCGCTCGGGGGCGAACGGACCGAGCAGTACAGCATCCGGATCAACCGGCAATTCCGGGTCTGCTTCAAGTGGGCGCCCCACGGCTCGGTCCCTGAAGAAACTGACATCCTGTTGGCTGAAGGGGATGCTTATGATGTCGAGATCACGGATTACCATTGAGGAGGCATGGCATGGCCGACGCGATTGATGGACTGCCACCGATTCATCCCGGCGAGTTCCTGCGTGACGAACTCGAAGCCCTCGGGCTGAGCGCACGCAAGTTCGCCGCACATATTCACGTACCCCACAACGCTGTCACCGGCATCGTCAACGGCGAGCGCGCAATCAGCGCACGGATGGCAATCCGCCTCGGCCGTGCGTTCGGGACCACCGCGCAGTACTGGATGAACCTGCAAATGATCTACGAGCTGAAGCGCGCCGCGGCCGAGATGCCGCCTGAGGCCTTGCAAATCGAGTCCTGCGCCGCCGTTTGAGAAAGCACGTGCCAGCGCGACGACCAGCGAAGCGCGTGGCGTCATTGACCCGTTCCGACCTGTCCGACAGGCTTCCCAACAATCGCGGACCGAACCGAGAGGGAGCAGCGACATGACCGGACCCAACACGAACTCGCACGGCGGCGTGGCGCTGCCCCACGTAGAGCCGGAAGCGGTCGGCATGTCGTCGGCGCGGCTTGGCCGGATCATCCCCGCGCTGAATGCGCAGATCGAGGCGGGGCAGTTGCCCGGCGCCGTCATCGCGGTCGCCCGGCACGGGCACCTGGTGATGCACGAGGCCGTCGGCCATCTCGGTCCCGACCGCCGCACCCCGATGCCGCGCGACGCCCTGTTCGCCATCGCGTCCATGACCAAGCCGATCACCGGCGTGGCAGGGCTGCTGCTGTGGGAGGAAGGGCGGCTCGGGCTGGCCGATCCGGTGGAGCGGTTCCTGCCGCAGCTCGGCGACCGGCGCGTCGCGGTGCTGACCGAGCGTGTGCGTGCCGGGCAGGGGCCGATCGAGACGGTCCCCGCCGCGCGGTCGATCACCATGCTGGACCTGATGCGCCATACCTCCGGCCTGACCTATGGCGGGCGCGGCACGACCGCGGTGCACGCGATGTATCCCGCGTCGTCCAACGCCGCGGGCGCCACGCTGGATGCCACTGCGTTGCTGGATCGGCTGGCGGCGGCGCCGCTGCTGTATCAGCCGGGCACGGTGTGGGACTACGGACTTTCCATCGACGTGATCGGCCTGGTGGTGGAAGCGCTGACCGGCCAGCGCCTCGGTGCGTTCCTGGAGCAGCGGTTGTTTGGTCCGCTGGGTATGGCGGACACGCATTTCCGGGTGCCGGCCGAGAAGGCGGCGCGGCTGGCGCGTCCGCACCCGCGCGACCCCGATACCGGGGCGGCGCAATCGGTGCCGGATCGCACGCAGGCGTTGCGGTTCGAGTGCGGCGGGGGAGGGCTGGCATCGACCGCGCTGGATTACCTGCGGTTCGCGCAGATGCTGCTGGGCGGCGGCGTGCTGGGCGACACGCGCATACTCGGCCGCAAGACGGTGGAGGCGATGCGCACCAACCGCATGACGCCTGGTATCGAGAACCGCATCGCTGCGCTGGATCCGAATTCGGCGGGTTACGATTTCGGCCTGACCGTCGCGGTGCGCGCGCGGCCGAGCACGCTGATGGGCAGCCTGGGCGAGTTCTACTGGAACGGCGCCTACGGCACGCTGTGGTGGGCTGATCCGGCCGAGGACCTGGCGGTGGTGTTCATGGCGCAGGTTCCGGGCGAGCAGCGCCGGCGGTTCCGGCCGATGATCAATTCGCTGGTGTATCAGGCGTTAGTGGACTAACGCGGGTGGCGAAACGATCGAGTGATGGCGGCGACCGCCACCCCCCGCCGTCATGGCCGGGCTTGAACCGGCCATCGTGCGTCCGTGAGCGTGCCTTGTCAGGAAGGTGCAAGTCCATCCTGGGCCTACCGACCAAGCCTGAAGCCAGAGGTAACTGCGTCATCGCGAGGTGGGGTGGGGAGCAATCCGAGGCGAAGAAGCAATCCGT
>DASXFW010000126.1:0-32662 GCA_036489395.1 Acetobacteraceae bacterium
AGCTCCTGGAAGGCCAGCCGCATCTGATAGGCACGCGCCGTCTTGAGATGCCGCGTGGGCAGGGCATCAAGCATGGCCCGCTGGCGGTCCGACAAGTTGGCTGGGTTGCGCAGCCATATATAGCGTGTGCCGCGCAGCAGGTTTTGTCCCTTCTGCTCGGCGCGCCGCACCTGATCGACCGCATCGTTGATGATCTTGACCGCATGGAACTTGTCGAAGGTCACCGCCGCATTCGGCAGGTGCTCGGCGGTGCCCTTGATGAAGGCCGGGCTCATGTCGATGCAGACCTCCTCGACCGCTGCGGCATCGCCGCCATGCGCGGCGAGGTCGTCAGCGAAGGCGGCGACGGTGTCGGCATCCTTGCCCTCGGTGGCGAACAGCACGCGGGCCTGATCGATATCGACGAACAGCGTGATGTAGTCGTGGCCGCGCCGGGCGGCGGTCTCATCGATGGCGACGCGAGTCACCGCCGAGGCGTCGGTGCGCGCCCGCGCCTGATCCACATAATGATGCAGCACGCGCCACAACCGTGTGTCGTGCTCGCCCACCATCCTCGCCACGGTCCTGCCGGCATGGCGGAGAGCATGCTCATCAGCAGCGCCTCGAACAGCAGAGTGAAGCCGCTGTCGGGCCTTGCCCACGGCACGTGGACCTTCTTGATGCCGCACTTGTCGCAGCGGATGCGCGGCACGCGGGCATTGATGTAAGCCTGGTGCTGGAAGAAGTTGAGATGGCGCCAGGTCATCTGCTCGGTGTCGTAGGCCGGGCAATCGGCCGCGCCGCAGTTGGGGCAGGGGAAACGGCTGCCCGGCGGGAAGTCGATCTGGATGTCGAGCCGCTTTGCCTCGGGGTCGAACTCGCTGCGGGTCACCGTCCAGGGCGGGGTCAGCCCGAGCGCCAGTTGCAGCAGGTTGGTATCGCGCATCGCCGTGCCTCTCGTGGCCCGACCTGTCTGAGCGTGGCGCCGTGCTCGCCGCCGTCAAGGACGCTACGCGCCGCGCAAGCGCGATGGCCCGGCAAAGGGCCGGGCCATCCTTGACCGCGGCTGTGCGCGGCGCCTGGGGGGTCGTCAGGCCGGGACGAAGAAACGGCCCCTTTCAGCCGAACCAAGAAACCGGATTAGCTGGGTCGGGCGGCTCGGCGCGGCAAGGGGCGGACGTTTCAACCCACATGAAACAGCGAGGAAGCAACTTCCTTTCGTTGATCCTTTCGGACTCATCTGGTCTCGAAGTGGTGGCTTCGTGCAACGGTGACCTGTACTCGACCACGGCTAGACGACAATCAAGCTCCGCGCTGCGAAGCAACGAATGAAGCCGATGCGACAATTGTCAGAATGGCTACGGCCGAATAAGCAGCCGAACCAACCGTTCTCGGATACCCATAGTCTGCTCATGCCGTTCGTAGAACAAGACCCAGTCATTGAAATGCTTGTCTCCGGCGAGCTCCGGCGGAGGTTTCGCATGGCGCGGGTCGGCGAGTGGCACTGGATCAATAAACTCGAGCCCACGTGTTTGTAGGCCATGGCGCCATTCGCGCTCAACGTAGGCACTACGTTGTGCGTGCCGTGACCAAAACAAATAGAGGCGGTCTGCTAGGTCAATTTGGCGAAAAAGCTCATCGTTATAGCGGTCATTCGAGTGCAAGCCATGAACGTCCATGAATACGTTTATGCCAGCCTTCTCCAGCCCTTGGACCCGTCCGGGAACGAGCCATCGATCGCGGCTGGCGTAGGATGCGAACCCCGATCGAACCGCGTGACCATGAGCAAATGCGGCTGCCGCTGGGCCGTTTGGATTGACCGGAATCTCGAACTTCACGTCGGCGATCCGCAGGCCAGCAATTTCAACTCGCGCCTCCCCTAGGACGACACTTCCAAATGGGAGGTCGGCCGACGGTGCTACCCGAAAGGCGACACTGGTGAGGTCATTGGTCCATACTAAGCCTTGCGTAGCTGGTGTGACCGCGCATTGGTCGATCTGTAGCCGCACGTCGAGCTGAGTTCCGCGTTCCAGCCAGCTCGCGCCTTGTGACGTGAATCGAGTGGGTCGTGCTGCCTCTTCCAACGCGCGAGATTCAGCATATGCCCGCCGCGACTGAGGAAATACCCAAACCTTGGTAATAAAGTCGATCGCAGGCTGAAGGCAGGTCGGATAACTGGCACCAAAGCTGGCAAGATCCTTCGCTGGAGGCACTACGGTCCGTGCCCGAGCCATCGTAACCGTCTCCACGGCGGAGGCTTCTAGCATCGCCAGGAGCGGTTCACGCACCACCCGAATGGGTTCATCCGTAGGAGCTTCATCCCCTTCTGGCGGCGTGCCTCGTGTGTCAGGCGAAGGGCGACGTGAAAACGCGCTGAAGGCTCCGTACCTCAGCGAGTGTAGCGGTAATGCGAGCATCGAGCGCATTTCCGTGTCAAATCTGAAAGCATCTGAATCACCTCCGGGTGGCCCTTGTGGAGCTGAAAATAGTACGATCGATTCCTCGCCATCAGAGTTCCACCTGCGCAGTGTGCCATCGTAAGAAGCAGACACAATAGTTCCTTGCGGAAGCACCGCGACGCCTGTGACCGCCCCCCCATGCCCGTCAAACCGCCGTAACTCCCGACCTTCGTTCACGTTCCACAACCGCAGCGAACGGTCCTCGGCGCCGGACACGATCTGCTCACCCGACAGCACCGCAACGCACAGTACCCAGCCTAGATGCCCGTTCAGGCGATGCAATTCCGTGCCTCGGTCAAGATCCCAAACACGTAGTGTCCTATCGTCTGCTCCGGAGACGATTTGTTGGTTTGCCAGTAGCTGGACACATCGCACCCAGTCTTGGTGGCCTACAAGGCGACGGACCTCGTTCCCCGTGTTGGCGTCCCACAGACGAAGTGTCCTGTCGCTGCCGCCAGAGACAATCTGCGCGCCGGCGAGGGTGGTTACGCAAAGAATCCGGCCTTCATGGCCATCGAGGCGCCCAAGCTCGCGACACGTGCTAGGGTCCCATAGACGGAGCGATCGATCGGCGGATCCGGAGACAATCCGCCCGTCCGATAGACCTGCCACACACTCGACCGGGCCTCCATGCCCGACCAACCGGCCGAGTTGACGACCTGTGTTAACATCCCACAGCCGCAGCGTCGTATCCTCGCCGCCAGACACGATCCGCCCATCCGACAATGTCGCGATGCACCGGACGGGCCCGTCGTGTCCCTCGAGCCGCAGCAGTTCCTGGCCGGTGTCAGCATCCCACAAACGCACCGTTCCATCATCAGAGCCGGAAACAATCTGGCCAGAATATATCGTCAGCGCGGTGAATGTTCGAAGCCTCTCTGGCCGATCCATTTGGATTCCCTCTCATAAACTACCCAAGGTCAAGGCTCAGATCGCACGCCGTCAGTCATCTGGAGACGTGCGCAAGTTACTCAAGACGACGCGCGAACCAGGCACGAAAGCGCCGAGCTTGCTACGTTGCGCTATTGGCGCTCGAAATAATTCTAGGACAGACTCAGGATTAAGGGAATGGGTTTAGCACCTCGAGAGTGGACGCCGCGTTCGCGATGGTATACGTCGTTCCGTGGTAAAAAAGCCGTGCGGATCCCCGCTGGGCATTGCGACGTTGTGTGTCGGCGGCGGCTTGGACGTCCCAAGGTGCGTGGCGGAAGGGAGTGCGTCACCCAACACTATCCGGGATGGGCCCTACACCATCGCCAGCGCCTGCGTGCCTAGCGCCCCCAGCACCACCACCAGCCACGGCGGCACCTTCCAGAACACCAGCAGCAGGAACGCCACCAGCCCGATCCCGAAATCCCTCGGCGTGTTCACTGCACTCGTCCAGATCGGCGTGTAGAGCGCCGCCAGCAGCAGCCCCACCACCGCCGCGTTCACCCCGCGCAGCGCCGCCTGCACTTCAACCCGCCGCCGCAGCGAGTCCCAGAACGGCAGCACCCCCAACAGCAGCAGGAACGACGGCAGGTAGATCGCCAGCAGGCAGATCACCCCGCCGACCCAGCCATTCGGCCCGGGATGCATCGCCGTCCCGAGATAGGCGGCGAACGTGAACAGCGGCCCGGGCACCGCCTGCGCCGCGCCATAACCGGCGAGGAACCCGTTGTCGCCAATCCAGCCCGGCGGCACCACCGCCTGGTGCAGCAGCGGCAACACGACATGGCCGCCGCCGAACACGAGCGCGCCGGCGCGGTAGAACCGGTCGATCAGTTGCAGGGTGTGGTTGCCCCCGCTCGCGGCCAGCGGCAGCGCCGCAAGCAGTATAAAGAACGCCACGAGCGAGCCGACCGCCACGCCGCGCGGCAACGAAAAGCCCAGCTCGCCGGAGATCTGCTTCGGCGGCTCCCTGATGAACGCCCAGCCCAGCACGGCGCCGATCGCGATCGCCACCACCTGGCCGAGCGACGTCGGCACCGCCAGCACCAGCAGCGCGGCACCAATGGCAAAGGTCACGCGCTGCCGGTCCGGCAACAGGCTGCGCGCCATGCCCCACACCGCCTGTGCCACCACCGCGACGGCGACCAGCTTCAGTCCGTGCAGCCACGGCGCGTTGTTGACATTGCCCACCGCGCCGACGCCATACGCGAACGCGATCATCAGCGCGGCGGACGGCGCCGTGAACCCCAGCCACGCGGCCAGCCCGCCCGGTACCCCCGCCCGCAATATGCCCAGTGACACAGCGGTCTGGCTGCTCGCCGGCCCCGGCAGGAACTGGCACAGCGCGATGATGTCGGCGTATTCCGCCTCGCCCAGCCACCGCCGGCGCTCGACGATTTCGGCGCGGTAGTAGCCGAGATGCGCGACTGGCCCGCCGAAGCTGGTGCAGCCGAGGCGGAAGAACACGCGCAGCACCTCCAGGAACGAGCCGCGGGCGGGTACAGCCAATGCGTCGCTCATCGCGATCCGGTCCTCGTTGCTGCGTGCCGAGGTCCGGGTGATGGCTTGGCGGGTCCGCTCCTGGCAAGGGGATACCGTGCGCCCGTCTGGGCGGAAGCGGCGGCTCAAGGGCCCGATCGGTGCCGGCCTGGTCTGTCAGGCGTCGCTTTCCCGGCGGGCGGCAGGGGATTTCGACACAGTGTTCCACCCGGGCAGTCACAGAGTTTCGCCGAGGTCCTTGGCGAAACTCGGTGACTGCCTCGGTGGAACTCTGTGTCAGAGACCCCCATCGCGAACCGCCGGAACGGGACCTGACAAGCCGCCGAGCCCACGGCCAGCCCCAGTCAGGCACTCACCCCACGGAACATGGCCATTGCCTCCAGCGCCGCCGCGGCTCGGGCAACCGGCGCACCCCATTCGCCCATCCGTTCCTGGCGGAAGATCGTCATCGACGGATACCACGGACTGTCCGCCCGCCCCGACAGCCAGCGCCAGCAATTGTCGTAGCGGTCGAGCAGGAACACCGGCTTGCCCATCGCCCCGGCAACATGCGCCACCGCCGTATCGACGCTGACCACCAGGTCGAGGTTGGCGATGACCGCCGCCGTGTCGGCGAAGTCCTCGATATCGGGCGTCGGATCGCACAGCAGCATGCCGGGCGGCGGCGTGCGGGCTTGTTCCGCCGCGGCGCCCTTCTGCAGGCTGACGAAGCACAGCCCCGACACGGCGCCGAGCGGCGCCAGCGCCGCCAGTCCGACGCTGCGGCGGCGGTCCAGCCGCGGCAACCCATGCGCCAGCGGCCGCGCCTGCGCCGCCCACACCAGCCCGACCCGCATCCCAGCCGCCGGCAGGGAACGAGCCCAGGCGGCCGCCAGCGCTGGATCGGCCCGCAGGTACGGCCGGCGGGGTATCGTCGCCGGCGTGGTCTGGAACACGCGCGGCAGGGTGAAGAACGGGCAGTGCAGATCGAACGGCGATGGCACCATGGGGGCGGTGGATACCTCGGCCACGCCAGGCATCGCGCCGACCAGCCGCTCCAGCGAGTCGGGCAGCCATGCCACCACACGCGCCCCGCGCTCCACCAGCATCGGGACGTAGCGCAGGCACTGCACCGTATCGCCGACCCCGCCCTCGTGCGTCAGCAGCACGGTCCGGCCGTTGAGCGCCTCCGTCATATGCGCCTGCGGACGCAGCAGGTGCTCCGGCGGCAGGCGCGGGCCACCCGGGAGTTGCAGGCGCCACTCGAACTCCGGCCAGGCCTCGGTCCACCGGCCGGCGTGCAGCAGAGCGAGTGCCCGGTCCACCCGGAACCGAGGCTCGGCCGGGGCGCGCGCGATGGCTTGCTCGTAGGCGGCCAGCGCCGACTCGAACCGCCGCTCGGCGCGCAGCAACAGGCCCAGACTCGCCCACCCCGCCGCAAACCCCGGGTTGATCCCCACCGCCTGCTCCAGGTGCCAGATCGCCTCGGGCATGTGCGCCAGTTCCGCCAGCGTGACGCCGATCGCGTGCTGCGCCATCGCGGAAGACGGATCGTGCCGCAGCCCCTCCCGCAGCACGGCGACCGCCGCGGCACCCTCGCCGGTCGCGCGGAGGAAGCGGGCGAATGCCTGGCGCAGGCGCATGTCCTCGGGCGCGAAGCGGAGGCAGGCGCGGTACTGCGCCGCTACGCCGTCCTGCGGCAGGCGCGGCAGCAGCGAGGCGAGGTCCTCGCAGGGATGCTGTCCGTCCGGCCACTCGCGCGCGACTCGGTCGAAGATCGCCGCAGCCCGCGCGGTCTGGCCACGCGCGGCCACACCGACGCCCAGCAGCAGCAAGGCCTGCACATCGACGGTCTCGGCCGCCGGCATGCGGCCCACCGTTGCGCCAAGCCGCGGCCGAAACGCATAGTCGGCGTCATTCCAAGCAATAACCGGCCGCGCCCGCCCGTCTGCCAGTTCCATCCGCGACTCCTCCGCATAGCAGCGGCAGAGTCGTGGCGAATGGTTAACAAGCCATGAAAAGGCGGCGCTTTATGCGGGTAACGTGGCGATCGCGATGATGCCGCCGTCGTCCCAGATGCCCAGGCACACCCGCTCGCCGTCCCGTTCCAGCACCAGGTACGGGTCCAGCACCACGTGCTCTTCCACCAGCTCGCCCAGGATCAGGGCGGAACCGGGAATGTGGCGGTTCAGGTCGCGCGCGAGGATGGCGATCGGCTCCGGCACGCCGAGGCCCTTCAGCCAGACCGCGGGCACCCAGCGCTCCTCCCAATGCGAACCGGCGCGGACGCGGAACACGCCGGCGCCGAGCAGCAACATGATGACGCCCATCCAGGCCAGGGTGAGCCAGCAGGAGAGCGGCGAGTCGCCGTCGGCGATGCGTTCCGCCAGGCCGCCGCTGACCGCCATGCCGGCCACGGACCCGAGCAACGCGGTCGGTAGCAAGGCCTGGTGGCGGTACCAGAAGCTAGGGGAGAAGCGTTCGAGTTGGGCCGCCTGATGCGCGGCCAGCAGCTCCAGGCTGACCGCGGCGATGCCGCGCTCCTCCACTTCATCGGCCAGCAGCTTCGGCTGGGCAGGGGCAACCAATGCGTCGAAAGGCATGACGATACCTCCCTTGGGTGCAGTCCTGACGGGAGCGTGACACGTCGCGGGGCTGCGGTCGATTCCCGATTGCGTGGCCCGGGGGCGGGTCGCAACCATCCTGCAAACTTGGTTGCGCTAAGGCGTCGGGGAGTAACCGTTCGACAAGATGAGCCGCAATGACCGACCGCACTGGCGATGTCCTGCGCACCTTCCCGCCTCGCCCGCCCAACCCGAACGAGCGCGCCATGGTGAACGAATGGCTGGCGGCGACGTGCAACGTCGCGTCGGCGTATGTGAGCGAGCGCCGCGGCGACGACCCGGCGATCTACCGGCGGATCGTCATCACCATCGGCCCGCAGCGGACGCCGTCCTATCTGATCCACGCTCCCGTCGGCATGAGCTGCTGGCTGGTGTCGTCGGTCGGCCATGGATCGGAGGTCCGCCGCTTCGACAACCTGCGCGGCGCGCTCAATTCGATCCGGGAAGTGTTCGTGGAGCAGTCTCGACTTTCGGAATAGCGCGAAGCAAGGCACGCTGGGTTCCCTGTCATTGCGGAGAGCTTGGGCCCTCTGTCATTGCGAGGATCTTGGCTCTTCTGTCATTGCTAGGCCGCTTGGCCGAAGCAATCTCCCGGGGGGGATTGCTTCGGCCAAGCGGCCTAACAAGAAGCAACGTCCCCCCTCCCCTTGAGGGAGGGGTTGGGGGAGGGGTGCGTACATCCACTGACCGCGGAAGTACGCACCCCTCCCCCAACCCCTCCCTCAAGGGGAGGGGGGACCTACGCTCCGGCCGCGATCGATTCATGTGGCCAACTCGCAATTACGGTGGGCCTCCGTCAGAACGGCAGCAATATATCCATCACCTGCTGACCCCAGCGCGGCGTCTGGATGTCCGTCAACTGACCGCGTCCGCCATACTCGATCCGTGCCTCCGCCATCCGGTCGTGCGTCACGGTATTATCCGACGCAATATCCTGCGGCCGGATCACGCCGCTGACCCGCAATTCCCGCAATTCGCTGTTCACCACGAATTCCTGCCGCGCCACCACCACAAGGTTGCCGTTCGGCAGCACCTGCGTCACCTCGCCGGCAAGCCGCAGCGTCACCGTCTCGTTCCGCTGGATCTGCCCGGTACCCACGTTGTTGTTGCCGCTGCTGATCGACATCAGCTTCGACGGATCGACGATGGTCTTCGGCAGCAGCGCCTCCATGCCAAAGAAATTCGGCACGCCTGCCGATTCCCCGCTGGCCCGGGTAGCCGAGGTTACGTTGTTCAGGGTCGCCGCGTCGTTCATGTCCACCACGATCGTCACCACGTCGCCCACCGCCGAGGCGCGCTGGTCCTTGAAGAACGCGCGCGAACCCTGGCGCCATAACGCGGAGGGCTCGCTCGGCGGCGGCTCGCGTGCCGGCATCGGCATGGTCAGCGGCCGCCAGCCAGGTGCCTTCGTCGGATCGGAGCTCGGCGTCATCGCCGGCGGGCGCCCGACTTCGGACAGTTTCGTCAATGCGCCGCAGCCCGACAGCAGGCACAGACACAGCGCGCCACAGGATACCGCACGATAAGAGGCGGACATGATGAACCTCACCGCGACACGATCTGCCCGCCGGGCCCCAGCATGGCGATCGGCGTGCTGTCAGGCATGATGCGCACGTGTCCCGGACCAATCACTTCCGCTGCCACCACTGCGTGCGACACCGGGTTGAGTACGCGGATGCGTTCGCCGGTCGCGCCCGATTCCTGCGCAACACCTTCTGCCAGCAGCGACAGTCCCGTGGTGTCGAGCTGCATCTGTACGATCGCACCGCGCATGACCAGCATCGGATGCACCACGTCGGATACCGGCAGCGGGTCGCCCGCCATGACCGGCTGGCGAAGCTGCATGCCGATCGCGTCGCTCATGCCGTGCATGACTTCGCCGCGGACGCGCGCCACCAGCACGCGTGCCATCCGCACATCGTCGGGGCGCAGGACGGTGCCTGCCAGCAATCGCGTCGTGGCAACCGGCAGCTCGACGGTATCGTCCACGTGCCCGGCGATGCGCAGGTTGATCGGATCCATGCCGGTTCCGGTCACCGACAGGATTGCGGCAAAGCGGCCCGACGGCGCGTCGTAATCCAGTTGCGTGGCAACCGCGTGCGGATCGGCATCGGCCGGAGTCATTGGCGGCGAGAAACCTGGCATCTCGATCACGCAGTCGGCCGATGCGCCAGCCGTCATCAGCACGTTCTTCACCGCCGCGAACACAGCGTCGCGCGGCAGCAAGCGTCCGGGACGCTCCAGTACCGCACGATCCGCCGGCGATGCGGGGCGCCAGTCCACGCCGAACTGCCGCGCGATGGCGGCAAGCTGCGCTGCCTCCACCACGATCTGGTTGCCCGGCGTCGGCGCGGTGCCAAGCACGCGATCCGCGTTGCTTCCCGCATCGCCGAACAAGTCCGACAGGCGAATGACCGGGGCGTGCAGCATCGTCACCGCACGCAGCGTCGCTGCCGACGCGGTGCTGCACAGCAGCGTCAGGCCGAACGAGGCAGCCAGAATACGAATCGTTGTCATGGCATCACCGCAGGTTGCTTAGCGTGGACAGCATGTCGTCGCTCGTCGTGATCACCTTGCTGTTCATTTCGTACGCGCGCTGCGCGGTGATCAGGTTGGTGATCTCGGTCACCACGTTGACGTTCGACGTTTCGATGAAGCCCTGCATCACCGTGCCGAAACCCGCCGCGGCAGGATTGCCGGTGACCGGCTGGCCGGATGCCGCGGTCTGCGTCAACAGGTTGCCACCCTGCGATTCCAGGCCGGCCTCGTTGGGGAATACCGCGAGCTGCAATTGTCCCACCGTCTGCGGCGCGGTCTGGCCCGTCAGCGTGACCTGCACCTGGCCCGACGTGTTGATCGTCACGCCGGTCGCCGCGGTGGGAATTTGCAGCCCGGGCACCACGACATAGCCATCCGCCGTGACGATCGTGCCGTCCGGTGCCAGCGCGAACGTGCCGTCGCGCGTATAGGCGATATCGCCCGACGGCAGCGTCACCTGGAAATATCCGTTGCCCTGGATCGCCAGGTCCAGCGAGTTCGATGTCTGCTGGAGATTGCCTTGCTCGTTGATCGCGTAGATCGCTGCGGTCTTCACGCCCAGCCCGACCTGCGCGCCGGACGGCACGATCGAGCCACTGTCGGAGCTGTTCGATCCGACGCGCCGCAGGTTCTGATAGATCAGGTCCTGGAATTCGGCACGCCGCCGCTTGAACCCCGTGGTGGACAGGTTGGCGATGTTGTTGGAGATGACCTCCACGTTGGTCTGCTGTGCCTGCATCCCGGTGCCGGCGATATCCAGCGAGCGCATGTCTCTCTCTTATATATATAGTGTGCAGCGTGGGTTCAGCTTGATGTGCTGGTGGGCAGGATCTTGTCGATCGCCTGCTGTTGCCGGTCGGACTCGGCTTGCACGAACTGCGCCAGGAACTGGAACTGCTGCTGCCCATCCAGCATGCGAGTCATTTCCGTCACCGGCTGAACGTTGGAGTCCTCCACCGCGCCCTGCACCAAACCCGGTGACGCCACTGCCACGGTCGGCGTGTCGGCGCGGAATTGCGTACTGCCTTCGCCGGTCATCCGCATCGGATCTGTCGGCCGCACTACGCCAATCTTGCCGAGCGCACCGTTCGCGCTGGACAGCGTTCCGTCACCTGCGACCGTCAACTGCGTGTCGGTCGGCGCCAACTGGATCGGCTTGCCCGTTGTATCCAGCAATGCGGCACCGGAGGAATCCGAGATCGTGCCATTCGCCTGCAGACTGAAGCGTCCATCGCGCGTGAGCCGCGGGCCACGCGGTGTGTTCACCGTGAAATAGCCGTCGCCGGTCAACGCAAGGTCGAGCGGATTGCCGGTGTGGGTCAGGTTGCCGGCATGCAGATCGCGCCACGTCGCGCGGTCCTGCGCATAGGCGACAACGCGGCCGCCGGGTGGCGTGCTGGCGTCCTTCTGCGGACTGAGCCAATCGCTGAACTGCACCCGTTCGGATTTGTAGCCGGGCGTGTTGGCGTTCGCGAAGTTGTTGGCGGTGACGTCCAGGGCGCGCTGCTGCGCGGCCAGGAGAGATGCGGCGACGTTGCTGGCGATGTCCATGCCGGTGCCATGGCAAGCGGCGTGCCAGTGCCGCGGTGTTTGCGCCCGACGTCCCGTCATGGCCGGACCTGACCCGGCCATCTACGCACGATCGAACGGGCGGGCGTTGCTTTCGAGCGGTCTCGCTGGCCGTGCGAAGATGGCCGGGTCAGGCCCGGACATGACGGGCTGCATCGCGCGAACGCCCGGCACATCCTGCCGCCGGCATCGTTTCAGCCCGGCACGGTAAAGCATTCCTTAACGCCTCGCTGTCACCCTGCGCGCATGAGCGCCACCACGACAGCACCCACGGAAGAGAAGCCGGCGGAAGCGGATGCCGCGGCCGCCAAGCCGTCGCGCAGGCGCAAGCTGATCCTGCTCGCCGCGCCGCTGACCCTCGCCGCGGTGTTCGCCGGCCTGTGGTTCAGCGGCGTCCTGCCGCGCATGCTTGGCATCGCGCACAAGACACCGGCCGCGGAAGCCACCGCAGCGCCGGTCCCCATTTACGTCGATCTGCCGGAAATGGTCGCCAACCTGAACTCCGGCGCGCGCCGGCCCGAATACGTGAAGCTGCTGTCGCGCGTGGAAGTGTCGCGCCCCGCGGACGTGGAACGCGTGAAGCAGGCGATCCCGCGTCTGCAGGACATGTTCCAGACCTACCTGCGCGAAATGCGCCCCGAGGAATTGCGCGGCTCCGCCGGCACCTATCGCCTGCGCGAGGAGCTCATCATCCGCGCCAACATCGCCGCCGCACCGGCGCACATCACCGACGTGCTGTTTACCCAGATGCTGATCCAATGATGCCATGAGCGGCGCCGAAACACCGCAGACCGACGAAGAACTCGCCGCCGCATGGGGCGCCGAGGCGGAAGGCGGCGCCGAAGAGCAGCCGGCGCAGCCCGCGCGCGTGCTCAACCAGGCCGAAATCGACAGCCTGCTCGGCTTCGACGAAGGAGCCGGCGGCGGCGAAAACCGCACCGGCATGCAGAAGATCATCAGCTCCGGCCTCGTGTCCTACGAGCGCCTGCCGATGCTGGAGATCGTGTTCGACCGGCTGGTGCGCATCATGTCCACCAGCTTGCGCAACTTCACCTCCGACAACGTCGAGGTCGGCATCGACAACATCCTGTCGCTGCGGTTCGGCGACTACCTGAACTCCATTCCGCTGCCGGCGATGCTGGCCGTGTTCAAGGCCGAGGAATGGGACAATTACGGCCTGATGGTGGTCGATAGCGCGATGATCTACTCGATCGTCGATGTCCTGCTGGGTGGACGGCGCGGCACCGCGGCGATGCGCATCGAAGGCCGCCCCTACACCACCATCGAACGCACGCTGGTCGAGCGGCTGATCACGGTGGTGCTCGCAGATCTCTCCGCCAGCTTCGATCCGCTGTGTCCGGTGACGTTCCGCTTCGAACGTTTGGAGGTGAACCCGCGTTTCGCCACCATCAGCCGCCTGTCCAACGCCGCGGTGCTGGCGCGCCTGCGCATCGATATGGAGGACCGCGGCGGGCGGCTGGAACTGCTGCTGCCCTACGCGACGTTGGAACCGGTGCGCGAACTGCTGCTGCAGCAGTTCATGGGCGAGAAGTTCGGCCGCGATTCGATCTGGGAAACCCACCTCGCCGAGGAGCTGTGGAACACCGAAGTCGAGCTCGACGTCGTGCTCGACGAACAAATCATGCGCCTGTCCGACGTGATGTCGCTGGTGCCCGGCGCGAAGATCACGCTGAACGCCACGCCTGGTGCGCCGGTGCAGATTCGCTGTGGCACCGTTCCGTTGTTCGAAGGCCGTGTTGGCCGCCGCAAGAGCCGCGTCGCCGTCCGCATCGAGCGCGACATCATCCGTGCCCAGCCGTCCGAACGATGAGGGCGCTCCCCGTGTCATGGCCTGTCCTCGGGCGCGCTTTCGGCGCGACCCGTGGGCCGGCCATGGCACGGAAGGGACGGCCATAATGCAAGCCGTTTCCGAATTGCTAACCAAAAGCCCCCCACAATGACTGGCATGGAATGGGTCCTGGAAGCGCTCGTGGTCCTGCTGCTGGCAGCGACACTGGTGCAATCCGTGCGGCTGGAACGTGCGCTCGGCGTGCTCAGGCGCGATCGCACGGCGCTCGAGGGGCTGGTCGCCGAATTCAACGCCAGTACGCAGCACGCCGAAGCCGGCATCGATCGCCTGCGTGCCACCGCCGATGGCGCCGGCCGCCAGATTGCCCGGCACATCGATACCGCGACGCGCCTGAAGGACGACCTCGCCTTCATCACCGATCGCGGCGACAGGCTGGCGGATCGCCTCGATGCCCTGGTCCGCGCCGGCCGGCCGCTCGCCGCCGACCCACCGCGTGCGGTTGCCATGCCGGACGCGGATCACCCGGAACCGCAGCGCCTGCGCAGCCAGGCCGAGCGCGACTTGCTCAAGGCATTGAGGATGGCGCGATGAATCTGCGCGCCGCTGTCCCCCGCCTGATGCCGCTCACCATTGCCGGGCTCGGCGCATTGCTGATCGTGAAGACGGTGACGCTGGTACGCGACACCACGGAATTCCTGCATCATTCCGCTGCCGGCGTCTCGGTCGTCGCGGAGGCGCGTGCCGCCGTGCCGGACAAGCCGCCGCCGGCTACAGCACCCGCGCCATCGCGGGACAGCGTCCAGCCGCCGACGGTCAGCGAAGGCGAACGCACCGTGCTGCTGGAGCTCCGCCAGCGCCGGCAGGAACTCGATCGCCGCGAGCTCGCAC
Organism: Acetobacteraceae bacterium; assembly: GCA_036489395.1. GTDB lineage: Bacteria > Pseudomonadota > Alphaproteobacteria > Acetobacterales > Acetobacteraceae > JASHVB01. The sequence goes on from DASXFW010000126.1 coordinate 14,277, forward strand.
TGAACGCCCGCGAATCCGTCCTCGCTGCCGCCGAGCAAAAGTTGAGTGCGCGCGTCGAAGAACTCAGTGCGCTGCAAAAGCGGCTGGAAGCCTTGGAAGCCGCCCGCGAGCAGCGGGAGGACGCCGGCTGGCAGGGGCTGGTGAAGCTCTACCAGGACATGAAGCCGCGTGACGCGGCGACGATCTTCAACGATCTCGACATGCCGGTGCTGCTGGCTGTGCTCGACCGGATGAAGGAGGCCAAGGCCGCGCTGATCATGGCGGCGATGAACCCCGACAAGGCGCGCGAGGTCACAGCACGCCTCGCCGAACTACGCATCAAACGAGAGAACCCGGGCTCCGCCAGAACCGGCGGCTGACAGGAGACGCAGCCCCATGAGCATCGACAAGTCGATGAACGTCCTGATCGTGGACGACTACAAGACCATGCTGCGGATCATCCGCAACCTGCTGAAGCAGATCGACTTCAACAACGTCGAGGAAGCCACCGACGGTGCCGAGGCGCTGTCCAAGCTGCGCTCCGGCAGTTTCGGCCTGGTGATCAGCGACTGGAACATGGCGCCGATGACCGGCCTGCAACTGTTGCAGGAGGTGCGCGCCGACACGCGGCTCAAGACGATGCCGTTCATCATGATCACCGCCGAAAGCAAGGTGGAGAACGTGGTCGCCGCCAAGCAGGCCGGCGTCTCGAACTACATCGTCAAGCCGTTCAACGCGGAAACCTTGCGCGAGAAGATCGAGAAGGTGCTGACCCATGCCTGACACCCGCACGTCCGATGCCCCCACGTCCGACGCCAGGCAAACCGGCATGCGCCGGACCGACTCGCCCAACCTGAGCCTGCAGGAGCGGCTCGACATCATTCGCACACGGCATCCCGCCAGCGATCCCGACATGGTGGCGGACGTCGTTCGCGCGGTGCTGACCACCATGAGCGGCGACCTGACCGCGCGCGAGACCTCGCTGCTCACCGAGGTGGAAGAACTCGGCCGCACCATCGTTGCGGCGAAAGCCGAAATCGCCGCGTTGCGGGTGGACGACATCACCGTCAGCGACATTCCGTTCGCCACCGACGAGCTGGACGCCATCATCGCGCACACCGCATCGGCGACGCATGCGATTCTGGAAAGCTGCGAAACGCTCGACGCGGTCGGCGAGCACCTCGCCGGCGAGGCCGCGGCGAAGCTGCAGGACGCGACCACGCGAATCTACGAAGCATGCAGTTTCCAGGACATCACCGGCCAGCGCATCACCAAGGTGGTGAACACGCTGAAATCCATCGAGGACAAGGTCGGCTCGCTGGTGGCCACGTTCGGCGATCCATCCGGCGAGCCCGCCGCCGAGGTGGCCGGACCGCACGGCGAGCATGCGTTGCTGAACGGCCCGCAGCTTCCCACTGTCGCGATGGATCAGTCGGACATCGATCGCCTCCTTGCCAGCTTCGACTAACCCGGAATCCAGGTCCGCATTGCGTAACCGGCTGGTCATTTTTCTGGTCCTGGGCTTCTCCGCTATGGCGGTAGCGGCAACGCCGATTGTTGTCCGCAGCGGCAATCATACCGGGTTCGGCCGCATCGTGTTCGATGCACCGGCGAATGTGGCGTACCAGGTGACGCGCAACGGCGACGCGGTGTCGATAACGTTCGACCCCGGCGCCGTGCTGACCGGCACGCCGCCGCTGCCGCGCAACATCCTCGCGCTGCATGTCAGCGGGTCCGAGGCCGAGCTGACCGTGGCGACGGGAACGACATTCCACGATATGCGCGTGGGCGACCACGTCGTGGTGGACGTGTTCGACCCCGGATCGCCCAGCACGCCACCGCGTTCTTCAACGACGACTCCGCCACCGCGTTCTTCACCGACGACTGCGCCACCGCGCGCTTCAACGACGATCGCGCCACCACGGTCTCCACCGGCACCGCCGGGAGGGGCCATCGGGCTGACCCGTGGGCTACCGGCCGCCACTCCGGTCACCCGACCAACGCCGCCGGCGATCATCCCGTTGGTGCTAATCGAACCCGCGCCATTGCAGGACTCCGCGGCGGCATCGTCAGTGTCCGTCGCAACACCTTCCGCGCCGGTTCACGCGCTGCAGATTTTTGGCACGCCGCCTCCGGAATCCGCGGATGCCGGGGGAAACGTTGGCACGCCGACGGGCCCGATTGCCCTGGTCGCCAAACCCGAGCAGCCGGCGGAAGGGCATGGCAGTACGTTCGTGGTGCCCTTTTCCGCCACCACCGGTGCGGCGGCCTTCCGTCGCGGCGGTGACGTGCTGGTCGTGTTCGATGAGCAGCGGCCGGTCGATATGGCGGCGCTCCACGGCGATCCCGTGTTTGCCGACGCAACGGCCGACGTGCTGCCGGCGGGGACGCTGATTCGCATTCCGCTGCGCGCCGGTGTGCCATTGACGCTGGCGAGGGTGCCGGAAGGCTGGAGCATTACGGTCGGGGGAGCCAGCGCCACTGGCGCCGGTGTTTCCCCCATTTATGCCGGAGGGCGCCTGCGCCTGGCGGCGACGAACCCCGGACGCGTCGTCGCCGTTGCCGATCCGGCAACCGGCACGACACTGCTGGTGGGTACGCAGCGCCAGCCGGGACAGTCGGTCGTGATCCGTCGGCAGATGCCGCAGTTCGCGCTGCTGCCCACATTGCAGGGTGTTGCGATCGAGCCGTTCGCCGACACCATCCAGTTGCGCGCGGTTGTGGATGGTTTCGTGTTGAGCGCGGAACCGGGCGCGGTGGCCGTTTCGCCCGCGTTGTCGGACGCGCCGCCTGCGGCGGCGGTGCTGACGCGACGCTTCGACTTTCCGGCCGTACCGCGCGACGTGTTGATTGCACGGTTGCACCGCCAGCTTGCGGCGGCGGCGACGGCACCGCCTTTGGGGCGCGGCCCCCTGCAGCGTACGGCGGCCGAGTCAATGATTGCACTCGGCATGGCGGCCGAGGCGGGCGGATTGCTGCAAGTGGCCATGGAGGACGATCCGCAGGAGGCACACTCGCCGACAACGATCGGGCTGGCGGCCATCGCCGCAATGCTCGCCGGCCGCGTGGCCGACTCTGCGGGTATCGGCGACACGAGGCTATCCGGCAGCGACGAAGTCGCACTGTGGCGCGCCATCCGTGACGCCATGCAAGACAAAACCTCGCCGCGCGCAGCGACCGTCCTGGCCGCAACCGCGCCGCTGCTGCTGACCTATCCTGACGCGATGCGCGACCGGCTTCTGCCGCTGGTGCTCGAAACCATGGCGCAGGGCGGGGCGACCGGCGCCGCTGCCGCGTTGCTGGCGGATTGTCGGGATGAGCCCGGCCTCGATCTGGCGCGCGCGATCCTGGACCAGGCGACGGGCGACACGAAGGATGCGCTGGCGCGATATGATGCCGTGGCGGTCCACCATGATCAGCGCGATGCCGCACGGGCAGCGATGCGCGCCATCGCGCTGCGCCTGGCCAGCGGTAAGATCAATGCAAATCAAGCGGCCGACGCGATCGATCGGCGGCTATATGCCTGGCGGGGCGGCCATCGCGAGTTGGCGTGGCGCGAGCGAGAGGCCGAGTGGCGTCAGCAGGCCGGCGAATGGCGATTGGCACTCGCCGCCTTGCGCGATGCAAAGGAGCTGTTCCCCGACAGCGCGCCGGAACTTCAGTCCCGCCTGCAGGCCACGTTCGCGGCGCTGCTGCGCGACAAGGAGGTGGACAAGTTGCCGCCGCTCGAACTGGTCGCGTTGGTGAACGACAACGCGGACCTGCTGCCGGCGACCCCGGAGGGCGAGGCCATGCAGGCACGGTTGGCCGATCGGCTGCTCGATCTCGACCTGCCGCAACGCGCCGGGCCGGTGCTGGAGAAGCTGATGCAGTCGGCGCCGACCCCTGTGGGACGCGCCGGATTCGGCGCGCGCCTCGCGGCGCTTCGCCTGCGTGAGGGCGACGCTTCCGGTGCGCTTGCGACGCTGGCCGCGTCCGCTGCGCCGGATCTGCCGGCGCCGCTGACCGAGCGCCGCGCGCTGGTCTTCGCCGACGCATCGGCGCGGCGCGGCGACATCGGCGCGGCCGTCGCGGCGCTGGTCACCGTCGGATCGCCTGCCGCTGACGAAGCGCGTGCCCGCATTCTGGAGCAAGCGAAGGATTGGCCGGCGGCGGATCGGGCGATTGCCGATTATGCCGCCAGGTCCGTGCCGAATACCGGCGATCTGAATGATCCGCAGCGGCAGATTCTGCTGCGCTATGCCACCGATGCGGCGCGTGCCGGCGATGCGGCGTCGCTCGCCGCGCTGCGCGAGGGCCAGGCCGGCCGCATGGGCACCGGACCGCTGGCCGACATGTTCCGGCTGCTCACCGCCGACGATGTACGCGGGATGGCGGACCTGCAGCGCGCCGGCCGCGAGGTTGGGCTGGCCCGGGCATTGCCCGATGATCTGAAGTCGGTGCATCCGGCGATACAGACACCGTGACGCGTCCGGTTATTCGGGCAAATTCCGCGGGGCGGGAGCTGTAAAGAACTCCGACAGCCGTCAGCGGACGCGCTTGCGTCGCCGGATACGGCTGAGACCGATCAGGCCGGCGCCGAGCACCAGCAGGGACGTGGGTTCAGGCACGGCGGGCGTGATGGTCACGCCGCTGGAAATAAGGTTCAGTGACAGGGCTGCGCCGGTTTGGTTACGATCGTCATAGAACACCTCGATCGAGTTCGCGCCGGCCGGAAGTGTGCCGGAGGTGAAATTCACGTTGGTTACGCCATGGATGCCCGGGTTCTGCCCGATCAGGATGCCATCGACATAGATGAAGGAGTCATCGTCCGATCCAAGCGCGAACTCGACGGTCGAAGGCGCGGACAGCGTGAAGTTACCCGCGAAGACCGCGGTCTCGAAAAAGGACCCGTCGTTGCCCCCCGTACTGTCCGGGGCGTACATGTTGCTGGAGTAGGGCAGCGAGATGATGCCCGTGCCCGTTTGCACCACCGCGATGTTCAGGGTGGGACTCCACCAGGTGATCTCCTGCGTCGTCGGATCGACATCCGAAATCCCGTAGGGCGAGGTCGCGACCGGCAGGCCATTCGGTCCGAGGCTGCTGCCGAGTGTCAGGTTCGGGGTACCGGCCCCGCCGAAGTCAGGAGGGTTGCACGAGTCGCAGACCTCGAAATAGGTTGCGGAGAGCGTCGCGTTCACTGAGTTGGCGTATGCCGTCACCGCACCCAGTGCCGCAGCGGTCGCCAATCCGATAGTTGCAGCCAGACGCAGCATCGAAGTATCCCCCGTGGGAGCCGTTTGGGCACCCGGCATACGATCCGATGGCCTGGAAGCAAATTCCGTGCCGGGGGCGTTCATATTGTGACATCAGTCACTTGATAGGCTCCGGGCACGCGATGATGTCGGACGTGTAAAGGAATCCGACATTTCCCGGACGTGTCTGCCCCCGGTGCCGGGTTGCATGGCTCACGCTGCGAATTTCCTCTTGCATGCTGCCCCCGGTTTCCCCATGTTCCGCGCCTCTTGGCCCCAGGGGATGCCGCACGGGGTGTTCGTGCGCGTCCAACAGGCCGTCTGCTGGCAGGGAAGGGGTGCTCGATGGACGGATTCAGCCCATCACTCGATCCGCTGGGGATGGTCTCGGAACTTCCGAGCAGCAACCAGGCGTCAACGGGGCCGGAAGCCCAGAAGGACTATTTCGTCGAAAAGGACGGCGTGAAATTCGCCGGCATGCATTTGCTGCTGGATTTCTGGGGCGCGCGCAACCTCACCGATCCCGCAATGATCGGCCGTGCGCTGTCCGAGGCGGCGGAGGCGGCGAAGGCGACCATCCTGCACAGCCACTTCCATCATTTCGGTCCTGATGGCGGCGTGAGCGGCGTGCTGGTGCTGGCGGAGAGTCACATCTCCATCCACACGTGGCCGGAGCGGGACTTTGCGGCGCTCGACATCTTCATGTGCGGGTCGTGCAACCCGTATGAATCGCTGCCGGTGCTGAGGGCGGCGTTCCAGCCGGCATCGGTGTTGCTGTCCGAGCAACGGCGCGGGCTGATCGCGTAGTTTCTATGACGCCATGGCCGGGCGTCATGGCCGGGCTTGTCCCGGTCACCCGCGGCTTTTATGCGTGTAGCACCGCAGGGCGAGGGTGGCCGGGACAAGCACGGCCATGACGCCATGGTTTGGATTGCCGTCATGACCACCGACTCCTGGCTGAACGAGACGCTCTATCCCGACTGGGGCCAGCGCTTCCTGGTGAAGCGCGAACTGGCGCGCGTACAGAGCGGCTTCCAGGACATCGTGATCTTCGAGAGCACGTCGCATGGCCGGGTGATGGTGCTGGACGGCGTGATCCAGATCACCGAAGCGGATGAGTTCGTCTATCAGGAGATGCTGGCGCACGTGCCGCTGCTGGCACATGGCGCGGCGGCGAACGTGCTGATCATCGGCGCCGGCGACGGCGGCGTGCTGCGCCGCGTGCTGCAGCATCGCACGGTGCGGCGTGCGGTGATGTGCGAGATCGACGGCGAGGTGATCCGCCTGTCGAAGGAGTTCCTGCCCGCCATTGCCGGCGATGCGTGGAACGATCCGCGCGCCGAGGTGATCGTCGGCGACGGCATCGACTACGTGAAGCGCGCGGCGGACGCGGCGTTCGATGCGATCATCGTCGATTCGACCGATCCGATCGGTGTGGGCGAGGTGTTGTTCACCGACTCGTTCTACGAGAACTGCGCGCGCATCCTGACGCCGCGCGGGTTGGTGGTGAACCAGTGCGGCGTGCCGTTCATGCAGGCGGACGAACTGCGCGAGACCAGCGCCCGGCGGGCGAAGTTCTTCCCGCATGTGACGGCCTATGTCGCGGCGGTGCCGACCTATGTCGGCGGGTTCATGACGTTGGGCTGGGCGGCGAAGGATGCGTCGCTGGCTTCGGTGGGGATAGGGGAAATCCGCGCCCGTGCGGCTGCGGCGGGGGTGCTGGGAAAGACGCGCTACTGGACGCCGGAGATCCATGTCGGCGCGTTCAATCTGCCGCCCTATATTGCCATGCATCTGGCGGGGTGACTGGCCGTGCGGTGCTGCGGTCCTTCTGTTATCGCGGCGTTTCTGTCATTGCGAGTTGCCACCGGCCGTCGGCCGACCCGCGCTGGATGAAACGGCAGCATTCTGTCATTGCGAGGACGCTTGGCCGAAGCAATCTCCCGGGGGAGATTGCTTCGGCCAAGCGGCCTCGCAATGACAGTGGGGGGGGGCAGTTTCGCTCCTCGCAATGACAGTGGGCCGCAATGACGAGTGGGCCGGGCGAGCCGTCACGCTGCCGTCGGTTCTGGTATTCGAACAAAATGCGACGGTCCGCGCAGCAGCGCCTTGCGCGCCTCCCATTGCACGCCGGGATCCAGCGTTTCGAAGAACACCACCTCGCCACCCGCAAGCGACGCAACCGGAACGCCGTCGCGATACAGCACGCGATTGCCCGTCAGTGCGGCAAGCTTTGGCCCTGGTGTAAGGATGCCGGCCAGGTTCAGCGGATCGGCGCCCGACAGCGAAATCCATCCGCCCGAGGTGTTCTTTCGCCGAGTCTCCCGCAGCAGTCCGATCGCGTCCGGCAGCGCGAATTGCTCGCCGGAGAATCCGGCGACGAAGCGCCCGCCGCGGATTTCGCCGCGCGCTTCCAGGCGGCGGTACACGCGAAGCAGGTCGCGCCAGGGCGGCAGCCAGTCGGCCTCGCGTTCAAGCAGCCGCCAGAATACGACTCCGTAACGTTGCAGCAGCGCGAACGCAGCGTGCTCTGTCGCTTCGGCGCTGCTGGCGGCCGATCCGCGCCGGGCGAGGGCCCAGCGGCCGGCGTCCTCCATTCCGAATGTTACCGTGCGGCGGCGGCGGCGCCCGTTCGCGGATGGCCGGCGCTGATCCGACGGTACCAGCAGCGCGCGCAGTCCCGCGAAGCTGTCGGAAGTTACCACGCCTAACGCAACGAGTTCCGCCAGCGCCTCTTCCACCTGCTGGCGCAGCAGGCCGGCGCCTTCGACGATCTCATCGAAGAATGATGCGCCGTTCTCGCGAATGAAGTCGGCCACTGCCTGTGCGCGGACGCTGGGGCGCACGACATCGGGAATCGGCGACAGCGCCGACCATAGCGGTGCGTGGCGGCGCGGCAGCAGCGTGATCGGCGTGGTGCGGACCGGCGTCGTGCCGCGTTCGCTGTTGGCGCGGCCGGCGCGCGGCGTCAGGCGTGCCCAGGCGATGCGGCCTGACGTGCACAGATCGTCCAGCCAGGCCGGCTCGTAATCGGCGACGCGCGCCGGCAGGATTTCGGATTCCCAGGCGGCGGCGGGAGCTTCGAAGCCTTCCAGTTGCGCGGCGGCGATCGGGACAGAGTTCGGCCCTTCCATGCACGCATCGTCCGTGACGCGCTGCCAGGCAAACAGGAAGCGCAGGAAGTCGCGAGCGGCGACCGGCTCGATTTCCGCGCGCAGGCGTTTCACGGTGTAGCGGTGGATGCGCGCGAGCAGCCGTCGTTCGCACCATTCGTCGGAATTCCGGCCGGGGGTGAAGCGGCCGCGCATGGCGAAGCCTTCCACCTCCAGCGCGGTCAGCGTGACGGCGATCTCATCCGGCTCAAGGCCGAGCGGCGTGGCAAGATCGCTGATGGTGACGGGGCCTTGGCCTTCCAGCCGGCCGCGCAGAACTTCCGGCATAGCGTCATCGCGCGACCAGTCGCGTGCCGCATAAGCAGCCGGCGCTTCGATCGCCGGCGACAGCGACGCATCCGGCCACAGCGCGCGGAACTGCGGCAGACGCTCCGCGGCAATCCACAGCGTCGTCTGCGGCGTTTGCAAACGCGTGACGCGGCGGTCGCGCGCGAGCGCCTCCAGCCAATCGTTCCAGTTCGGCTGCGCATCGGCTTCCGCCGTGTTCAGGCAGCCCAGCCACGCCAGCGCATCGTGCAGTTCGTCGGCATTGGCGGCATCTGGCCAGGCCTCGGTGCGTACGCGCGCGATCGCTTCGGGATCGAGCCGTCCGATGTCGGCAGCGGATTCCGGATCGAGCCAACGGCGCGCCATGACCGCCTGGGTGCGGCGTTCCTCCAGTGGTGCGTCGTCGAGGAATGCGTATGGCCGCGCTGTTAGTACCTCCAACGACAGCGGCGAGGGTTGAGTCAGATCGCACGCCACAATCCGGATTTCGCCTGCCTCAAGCCGGCGCAGAAGGTGCTCAAGGCCGCTGATGTCCATTGCGTCGTTGAGACAGTCGGCGATGGTCTGGCGCACCAGCGGATGGTCGGGGATTTCCGGCTCGCCGACCAGGTTCTCCGCGCACGCGAGCTGGTCGGGGAAGATCGAGGAGATCAGGTCCTCGGCATCCATGCGAATGAGCTGCGGCGGCACCTTCTTGCCGCCGCGCAGCCGCGGCAGCGCCAGGGCGACGCCCGCGACCCAGCGCCAGCGCGTGATGAACATCGGCGCGTCGAGCAAGGCCTGGATCAGCACTTCGCGCACGGTGTTCGAGTTCAGGTAGCGGGCGACTTCCGCGAGCTCGAAGCTGTGTGCGGTGGTCAGCGACAGGATGATGTTGTCCTCGGTCGCCGCCGCCTGAAGTTCGAAATTGAACTTGCGGCAGAAGCGTTTGCGCAGTGCCAGGCCCCAGGCGCGGTTGATGCGGCTGCCATAGGGCGAGTGCAGCACCAACTGCATGCCGCCGACTTCGTCGAAGAAGCGTTCCAGCACGATGGTGTCGAGCGTGGGCAGACAGCCTAACGCGGCGTTGGCCGCCGCGAGGTAGTCCAGCACCTGTTGCGCGGCAGGTTCGGCAATGCCGGTGTCTATCAGCCAGTGCAGCGTGCGGTCGCCTTGTGGGTCGCCGCGCAGGCGGTCTGCCAGATCGGCGCGCAGCCGTGACACGGATTGCGAAAGTTCGTCGCTGCGGCCTGGGGCTTCGCCGAGCCAGAACGGAATGGTGGGCGCCGCGCCATGCGCATCTTCGACACGGACCGTGCCGCGCTCGACGCGCAGGATGCGATACGCCGTGTTGCCGAGCTGGAATACGTCGCCGCCCATGCTTTCGACGGCGAAGTCCTCGTTCACCGAACCGATGACCTGGTTCTCCGGCTCCAGCAGCACCTGGTAGTCGGCATTATCGGGGATCGTTCCGCCTGCGGTCAGCGTGGTGAGCCGCGCGCCGCGCCGGCCGCGCAGCACGTGATGCACCGCGTCGTGATGCAGCAGCGCGCCGCGCCGGCCGCGTCGCGTGCTGAAACCTTCCGCCAGCATCAGCACCGTTGCGTCGAAGTCTGCGCGCGGCAGGGTGCGGTACGACCATGCCCGGCGGATGAGTGCGTACAAGGCGCCTTCGTCCCAGTCGCGCGCTGCGACTTCCGCGGCGATCTGCTGTGCCAGCACGTCGAGCGGTGCGGCGGGCAGCGTAAGCCGGTCGAGCTCGCCGCGCGCGACGCTGTCCACCAGAGCGGCGCATTCCACCAGATCGTCGCGCGACAACGGAAACAACCGTCCTTTGGGCGTGCCGTTGACCGCGTGGCCGGAGCGGCCGACGCGCTGCAGGAAACTGGCGATCGAGCGCGGCGAGCCGATCTGGCACACCAGATCGACATCGCCGATATCGATGCCAAGCTCCAAAGACGCTGTCGCAACCAGCGCCTTCAACATCCCGCCCTTCAATCGTTGCTCCGCGTCCAGCCGCTGTTCTTTTGCCAGGCTGCCGTGGTGCGCGGTGACATGCGCGACGCCGATGCGGTCCGACAACTGCCGCGTTACGCGTTCCGCCATGCGCCGCGTGTTGACGAAGATAAGCGTGGTGCGATGCGCCTCGATCAGTTGCGCGAGGCGGCCATAGACCTGCGTCCAGACCTCGGCCGACATGACCGATTCCAGCGGCGAGTCTGGCACCTCCAGCGCGATGTCGCGCGCGCGGCGATGGCCGGTGTCGATGATCGTGCATTGTGGCAGCGGCAAAAATTCCCCCTCCCCTTGAGGGCTTGGGCCGCGAAGCGGACCGAGGGTAGGGGGAGGGGTGCGTACATCCATGAACCGCGGAGGAACGCACCCCTCCCCCTTACCTCGGTCCGCTTCGCGGCCCAAGCCCTCAAGGGGAGGGCGGACGTCTGCATAGTCTGCATAGCCGCCGGCGCCGACCAGGAAGTGCGCGACGTCCTCGATCGGCTTCTGTGTCGCCGACAGGCCGACGCGCAACAGCTTATCCCCGCACAGCGCGGACAGTCGTTCGAGCGAAACCGCCAAGTGTGCGCCACGTTTGTTTGGCGCCACCGCATGGATTTCGTCCACGATGACGCTGCGCGTGGTGGCAAGCATGCGGCGGCCGGATTCGGAACCGAGCAGGATGTAGAGGGATTCCGGGGTTGTTACGATGATGTGGGGCGGACGGCGGCGCATCTTCTCGCGCTCGCCCGGCGGCGTGTCGCCGGTGCGGACCCAGGTGCGGATTGCGAATTCTGGCAGGCCGCGTGCGCGAAGTTCCTCGGCGATACCGGCGAGGGGCGCTTCCAGGTTGCGCCTTATGTCGTTGGACAGCGCCTTCAACGGAGAGACGTAAACAACCTGGGTCTCGTCGGTCAGCTCGCCGGCGACGCCCTGCCGCACCAGAGAATCGATCGCGGCCAGAAACGCGGCGAGCGTCTTGCCGGATCCGGTGGGTGCCGCGATCAGCGTGTGCGTACCGGACTGGATCGACGGCCACGCCTGCGCCTGCGCCGCGGTTGGCGCGGCGAAGGTGCGATCGAACCAGGCGGCGACCGCCGGGTGGAAGATGGAAGTGGAGGACATGGGTCGGATGGGAATATGGGGATGGTCGCCCGAACAAAACAACCTTTCCCGCCGCGGCTGCTGCTGGACCCGTCATGGCCGGGCTCGAGCCCGGTCATGGCGGGAGCACTCTACTTCCGCTGCACCAGCTCCACCATGATCCCTTCCGGCCCACGAATGAACGCCAGGCGCGTGCCCGGATTGCGGGTGAGGGGACCGATGGCGATGTCGGCACCCTTCGCCCGCAGTTCCTCGCAGGCGGCGTCCACGTCATCGACCGTCAGGCCGATGTGTTCCAGACCGTAGTATGGAAACTGCGGCGCGTCGCCCATCGGATCGTGCGGATGGGTCGGTGCAATCAGCACGCGCTGCCCGCCGAGCTGCAACGAGACGCGCAGTTGCCCGGGATACAGTGTACCAGGCGGGTAGGTATCGCGCGTCGCTGTTGCACCGAACATCGTTTCAAAGAACCGGGCGGTCGCATCCGGGTCCGGGCTGCGCAGGTGCACGTGATCGTAGCGGTAGTCTCGCATGACCGGCTTCCACTAACGCACGAAATCGTAACGGAACCGCTCGCCGTCGCCGCGGACGCGGCCGGTCGTCGGATTGGGAAAATGGATCGGCAGGAGCAGCGTGCCTGTGTCTGCAACGGAGCTCAGGAACTTGCGGCGCGATGCTGCGGCTTCCTTCGCGTCCCAGTCGAAGATCGTGGACCAGTCCGGTTCGCGGCATTGCAGCGCGTGGTGCATCATGTCGCCGGTCACCACCGCACGCTGCCCACCCGACTTGATATTCACGCAGCAATGGCAGGGCGAGTGACCGGGCGTGGGCGTCAGCCAGACCGTGTCGTCCAGCGTATAATCGTCGTCCACTAACAATGCCTGGCCGGCCTGCACGACCGGCTCGCAGTTGAAGCGCCAGACGTTGCCGGGCGGATTGTCGCCGCGCTTGGTCGCTTCCTCCCACGCGGCGTATTCCTTCTTGTGGAATACGTACTTTGCCTTGGGAAAGGTCGGCACCCAGCGCCCGTCGCGCAGTACGGTGTTCCAGCCGCAATGGTCGATGTGCAGGTGGGTGCAGAACACGTAGTCGATTGCGTCGAAGCGCAGGCCGGCCGCCTTGAAGCCGTCGAGCCAGGGCTGCTTCGGGAAGTCCATCGGCGCGGGATAGCCTTTGTCCTCACCGGTGCAGGTATCGACCAGGATGGTGTGCTTCGGCGTGCGCACGACAAAGGTCTGGTAGGTGATCACCATGCGGTCGGACGCGGCGTCGTACACCACGGGATCGAGTTCCGCGAGATGGCGTCTGCCGATTTCCGGATCGTAGGCGGGGAACATATCCTGCGGCCGGCGCCAGGGGCCGTCGCGTTCGATGATGCTGGTGATGGTGACGTCGCCGATCGTCAGGGTCTGCATCGTGCCATCTCCTCAAAGTTCGAGCCGATAGAACCGCGCCGCTGTTCCAGCGAACAATTCGGTCTTCTCTGCTGCACTGGCACCGCGCGCAAGGATCTTGCAGGCGTTCCAGAACGGCGCGTAGGCGTAGGAACCTTTGTCCACCGGGAAGTTGCTTTCGAACATGCAGCGCGACGCGCCGAACGCTTCGATGCAGGTCTCGACATAGGGTTTCCATGCGGCGGCCAGGGCCTCGGATGACGGCGGATCGGCCTTCTCGTGGAAGTCGAAGCCGTTGATGCGCATCGCCATGCCGCCAACCTTCACCACCACGTTCGGGCATTGCGCCAACGCGCGGATTGATTTCGACCAGCCCGAGAACACTTCCTGCCGCTTGCCGGCATAGCTTCCGATCGCAAGCGGGCCACCGACGTGGTTCAGGCAGATTCTCGTGCCGGGAAATGCCTGTGCCAGGGCGGTCACTTCGTCGATCTGCGGATGATACAGCCACGCATCGAAGCTGAGGTTCAGGGGTGCCAGGCAGGCGAAGCCCTCGCGGAAAATGCGGTCGGCCATCAGGCCAGGCGGCGGCGCATAGGCCGGGTTCATCAGAGTCTGGTCGGCGTCGTAGGCGGTGATGTGACGGATGCCGCGGAAACGGCCGCCGCCGGCGCGGATATGCGCTTCCAGCACGGCGCGTGCTCCACCGCCCAGGCGCAGGTCAACGTGGCCGACGATGCCGGCGCAGAGCTTCGTCTTGCCGTACTGGCCCGAAGCGCTCATCGCCGCGACGCCGTTGACGAATTCCGTCTCGCCGACGGGCTTCATCTCCTCTGGGCCGGACGCGCGGTGCATCGAGCGGCACTGCACGAACACGGTGGCGACGATGTTGTGGCCGCTGTTGGTGTCGGCCAGCAGATCGTCGAGCATGTAGCGCCAGTTCGGGCGTTCCCACAGATGGTGATGCGGATCGACGATCGGAAGTTCCGGTTCCAGAATGGTCTCGGTGCGGCGGGCCAGCCAGTCGTCGCGGACCGCCAGGTAGGGGCTTTGGGTCGTCTGTGTTGTGGCGCTCATGATGCGCTTCCTCCCGTGGGGTTGGGGAAGAGGATAGACCGGAATGCGGCGACAATGACACCTTGGCCGCACGGCGAGAGGGGCCAGAGGAGGGTGCGAAGGCAGGGCACGGTGCGGGTTGCGGTAGCTTCACCCTCGGTGTTGCGCACCTTGACCTCGCGTCGCCCCGTCTCGCCAACGTCTCGTTTCGCTGCGGTGGAGATGCAGCAAGCAAGAAAGGTTTAACGCAGATAAGCAAAGGCGATGTACGCAAAACACGCAGATGCTTCCGGGGAGGTCCCGACATCGCGGTTCCCCAGGTTCGGTCGCGCGATGTCAGCCGCGGACCAGGCTAACGGACTCTGGCCCATCTGCGTGTTTTGCGTACATCGCCTTTGCTTATCTGCGTTAGACCTTTCTTGCTACGCCGTGCGCCGTACTGTTCCCGCGTGACCGGCGCATTGCGCGGCGTCCGGGCGGAATCGAACGGCGTAAGCAGCGGGTTGGCGGCCATCTCCGGCAGACGATTGCTCTGTCGCTGCGCAGGCGAGGTTTACTATGCCCTTCGCCGTGCCTTCTTCGGTGCATCGCGCAACAGCAACGGGGCAAGGAACCGTCCGGTGTAACTGTCGGGATTGGCTGCGATATCCTCCGGCGTTCCTTCCGCGACGATGCGGCCGCCGCCATCGCCGCCTTCGGGGCCGAGATCCAGAATCCAGTCCGCCGTCTTGATCACTTCCAGATTGTGCTCGATCACCACGACTGTGTTGCCCTGCTCCACCAGTGCGTGCAGCACTTCCAGCAGTTTGCGCACGTCCTCGAAATGCAGGCCCGTCGTGGGTTCGTCGAGAATATACAGCGTGCGGCCGGTCGCCCGCCGCGCCAGTTCCTTCGACAGCTTGATGCGCTGCGCCTCGCCGCCGGACAGGGTCGTTGCCTGCTGGCCGAGCGCGATGTAGCCCAGTCCCACCTGCTGCAGAATCTTCAACCGGTCATGGATGCGCGACTGCGCGCTGAAATACGGCACCGCCTCATCGACCGTCAGCGCCAGCACTTCGGCGATCGACTTGTCGCGGAACTTGATTTCCAGCGTCTCGCGATTGTAGCGCTTGCCCTTGCAAACATCGCAGGTCACATAGACATCAGGCAGGAAGTGCATCTCGATCTTCAGCACGCCGTCGCCCTGGCAGGCCTCGCAGCGCCCGCCCTTCACGTTGAAGCTGAAGCGGCCTGGCTTGTAGCCGCGCGCGCGCGAATCCGGCAGCTCGGCGAACCAGTCGCGGATCGGCGCAAACAGGTCCGTGTAGGTGGCGGGGTTCGATCGAGGCGTGCGGCCGATCGGCGACTGATCGATGTCGATGATCTTGTCGAGGAACTCCAGGCCTTCGATGCGGTCGTGCGGGGCAGGGACCTCGCCCGAGCCCATCAGACGCCGCGCCGCCGCCTTGTATAAAGTATCCACCACCAGCGTCGATTTGCCGCCGCCCGATACGCCGGTGACGCAGGTGAACGTGCCGAGCGGAAATTCCGCCGCCAGGTTCTTCAAATTGTTGCCGCGTGCGCCGACGACGCGCACCACGCGCTCGGCCTGTGCCGGGCGCCGCATCGCCGGCACGTCGATCCGGCGGCGGCCGGACAGGTAGTCGCCGGTGATCGATTTCGGATTGGCGGCGATTTCCGGCGGGGTGCCCTCGGCGATGACGCGTCCGCCGTTCACGCCGGCCGCCGGCCCCATGTCGATGACATGGTCGGCGGACCGGATCGCGTCTTCGTCATGTTCTACGACCAGCACCGTATTCCCAAGATCGCGCAGCCGGCGCAGCGTGACGAGCAAACGCTCGTTGTCGCGCTGGTGCAGACCGATCGAGGGTTCGTCGAGCACATACAACACACCGGTCAAACCGGAACCGATCTGGCTGGCCAGCCGGATGCGCTGCGACTCGCCGCCGGACAGCGTCGCGGAACCGCGCGCCAGCGTCAGGTAATCCAGGCCGACATCGACCAGGAACTGCAGCCGATCCAGGATCTCCCGCAGGATGCGCCGCGCGATTTCCGCGCGCTGCGGCGTCAGCGTCGGCATCACCTGGTCGAACCATTCCAGCGCCGAACGGATGGAAAGTTCCGACGCCTGCGAGATGTTGCTGCCGGCGACGCGCACCGACAGCGCCTCCGGCTTCAGGCGCGCGCCGTTACAGGCGACACAGGGCTTTTCCGCCTGGTAGCGCGACATCTCCTCGCGCACCCAGACGCTGTCGGTTTCCTGGTAGCGGCGTTGCAAATTGCGCAACACGCCCTCGAACGGCTTGGTCACCGTGTAGGACCGCACGCCGTCCTTGTAATTGAATGCGACGGGTTCCTCGCCGGTGCCGTACAGGATCGCGTCGCGCACGCGCTGCGGCAGGTCCTCCCACGGGGTTTTCGTGGTGACCTTGAAGTGCTTCGCCAGGCTTTGCAGCGTCTGGTCGTAGTACGGGCTCTGCGCGCCGGTCCAGGGCGAGATCGCACCATCCGCCAGGCCCAGCCGTTCGTCGGGTACTACCAGGGCGGGGTCGAAGAAGGTCTCGGTGCCGAGTCCATCGCACGCCGGACATGCACCGTGCGGCGAGTTGAAGCTGAACAAGCGGGGCTCGATCTCCTCGATCGAGAAGCCGGATACCGGGCAGGCGAAACGCGACGAAAACACCGTGCGTTCGCCGCCGTCCGCGTTCTCCGCGTAGGCCACGCCGTCGGACATCGCCAGTGCGGTCTCGAAACTGTCGGCCAGGCGCGGGGCGATGCCTTCGCGCACGACGATGCGATCGACCACCGCCTCGATCTCGTGCTTGATCTTGCGATTCAGCGACGGCACTTCGTTGATTTCGTAAAGCGTGCCGTCAACTTTCACGCGAGTGAAACCGCGGCGTTGCAGTTCCGCCAATTCCTTGCGGTACTCGCCCTTGCGGTCGCGCACGACAGGGGCCAGCAGCAGCAGGCGCGTGCCCTCCGGCATCGCCAGCACGCGATCGACCATCTGCGAAACGGTCTGCGCCTCGATCGGCAGGCCGGTCGCCGGCGAATAGGGCACGCCCACGCGCGCCCAAAGCAGCCGCATGTAGTCGTGAATTTCCGTCACCGTCCCCACGGTGGACCGCGGATTCCGCGACGTGGTTTTCTGTTCGATCGAGATCGCCGGCGACAGGCCGTCGATCGAATCGACGTCCGGCTTGCCCATCAGCTCCAGGAACTGCCGCGCGTAGGCGGACAGCGACTCGACGTAGCGGCGCTGGCCCTCGGCATAGATCGTGTCGAATGCCAGGGACGACTTGCCGGACCCGGACAGCCCGGTGAGCACCGTCAGACTGTCGCGTGGGATGATGACGTCCACGTTCTTCAGATTGTGCTCGCGCGCGCCGCGAACGTGGATGGTGCCGGCCATGGGTGCCCTACTTGTTCCTGGGATGTTCACGGTCTATATGGCAATTTCCCGACCGCTTGGGAAGGGTCGGTTAACCGTTAGGCGTTTATGGTGGGAGAGGGTAGTTTCTCTTCCTTGGGCAAGGGGACTGGTGCCATGGCAGGCAGCGTCAACAAGGTGATCCTGATCGGCAACCTCGGCAAGGACCCGGAGGTGCGCACGACGCAGGATGGCACGAAGATCGTCAATCTCACGCTGGCCACCAGCGAAAACTGGACGGACCGCAACTCGGGCGAACGCAAGGAACGCACCGAGTGGCACCGCGTGGTGATCTTCAACGACCGTATCGGCGAGGTGGCGGAACGCTACCTGCGCAAGGGCCGCAAGGTCTATGTCGAAGGTTCGTTGCAGACGCGCAAGTGGACCGACCAGACTGGGCAGGAGCGCTACACCACCGAGGTGGTCATCCAGCGGTTCCGCGGCGAGCTGGTGCTGATCGACAGCCAGCGCGGCGAGGAAGGCGGGATGGATGCGAGTGGCGGCGGCGGCGGGGCTTACCGCGAGCGGGCGCCGGCATCAGCAGCGCCACGGGCCGCGGCGGGCGGGGCGCCGCGTGGCGGCGGGGCCGGGGCGCCGTCGTGGGAGGCGCCGAAGGGCGGCGATCTGGACGACGAAATCCCGTTCTGAGGTCACCCGCGGCGTGGCCGGCTTGCTACCGGCCGGCTGGATGAAACGCCGGCTCCTTGTCATTGCGAGGCCGCTTGGCCGAAGCAATCCCGTTCGTGACGAGCTGCCGGCACCTTGTCACGAA
>DASXFW010000375.1:0-4308 GCA_036489395.1 Acetobacteraceae bacterium
ATCGGCGATCGCCGCGCGCAGATGCGGCAGAACGTCGAGGTGGCTGGCGATCAGGTCCTTGTCGTCGTGTTCGCGCATCGGCCAGTAGGTCCAGAATTCCATTTGCGCCAGGCGCCGAAGGTGCCCCAGACGCTGCACCACCGCGGGCAGTTGCCGGTGGCTGCGGCTGGTCACCACCGTGTTCGACAGCGTCACGACATCGGCGAACCGGTCCAAATTCTCAAGTCCCGCCAGGGTGCGATCGAACGAGCCCGCAACCCCGGTGATCGCATCGTGGGTCGCGGCATCGGCGGCCGTCACGCTGACAAAATATTCGTCGATCCCCGCCTCGACCAGTTCGCGGCAATACGCCGGATCGGCCAGCTTCATCCCATGCGTCTGAATGCGCACGTGCTGGAACCCCGACGCCCGGACATGGCGCGCGAGATCGGGCAGGTCGCGCCGAAGGGTCACCTCGGCCCCGGTCAGCGTCAGTCCCTTCCATCGCCGGGTCCGCGCATTCTCGGCGCAGACGCGGGCCAACTGCTGATCCGACTCCGGCCGCAGCCAGTCCATCATCCCTTCGATCATGCAGTGCGCGCAGCCAAGGTTGCACTTGAAATGAACTGTCACTTCAACATAGTCGCTCTGCACCAGCGGCTTCGTGACGGTCCCCACCATGGTCATCCGTTCGGCTTCCGCGCGGTGACGACGAAGAACGGCGAATCCAGTTGCAGGTCATGCTGCCGGATGTCCTGGAACCCGAGGCCACGCAACTGCTCGATATAAGCTCGCGGAGACCGGTAGGACCGGAAGAATAGCAGGTTCGGCACCATCGACATCGGCGGCATCCGCCCGCCGAATTCCAGCGCGTCGCGTTCGTAGATCAACAGTGTCCCGCCCGGCACCAAGGCCCGAGCGGCCTTGTCGATAAAGCGCTGGGAATCCTGTGGCGGCCAGTCATGTAGCATGGACTTGAACGTGATCAGATCATACCCATCCGGCAGATCCTGGCTGCGCAGATCGCCCGGGATGAAGGAGATCCGGCTGCCCTCGGCCTGCGCCAGCACATGATCCAACCCGAGTTGGCAGATCAGCGGCAGGTCGAAGACCGACGCCCGCAGCGATGGGTGGCGCCGACACGCCTGCACCGCGAACTCCCCGCTGTTGCCGCCCACATCCAGCATCCGGCGGTGCCCGCCAATGTCGTGGACATCCAAGCACGGCGGCGCCTCATACCGCGTCAGCGTCGATGTCAGGCGCACCCACATCCGAGTGCGTACATAATTCTCGTAGGTCGGGTTCAGGGCGCGCCGGTAGTCGAACAGTTCGAACAAACGCGCCTTGCTAGTAAAACCGGACGGGTTCTGCACCAGGGGCGTGAACAGATCGGCGAAATCGTTGATGGTGAAACCGGCATAATCCAGTTTCACTTCCAACAGGTCGCGATACCGCAGCGCCTCCTGAAAGCGCCGCGTTAGCCGGACGTCGCCCCTGGCTTCCTGCACCACGCCACCGGCCGCCAGCAGGTCCAGCAGGAACCGCAATCCGGCCTGGTCCAGCCCAACCACCGGCGCCAGCGCCGTCGCCGCACCGAAGCCGTGCTCCAGCAGCCGGTCGATCAGCCCGATCTCGAACGCCGTCTTCAGCACCCGCGCCTCGACGAAGCCGCGCAGAAAGTCGTCCACCACGAGGTAGCCGGGCCGGGACGCCGCGAGCGGCGCCAAGGGGACGTCGCTCATGGCCTGCGCTGCCGGTCCGCGTCGATATTCGCGATCACCTCGCGCAGCATGTCGCGCAACGCCCGCGCGGTCCGCGGCGGCAGCGAGAACCGCTTTGTCAGGTCCGCCGACATCTCGCGTCCATGACTGAAGTTTGCAACACCGACATTGATGACCACATCGTCCTTGCCCGCGGTCGATGTCGCAATATTACAGGCATGGGACACCGCCGTCGCTACATCCCATTCGATTCGAGGTTCATTATCCGTTTGGGGCGGCATTGGCCTGCCCCCCGGCGAGAGACCGTCAGTCATAGTGTCCCTGCTACTATTTCCAACGCGATCCTAGCGCGTATTTTCGCCAAACTAAATAGAAACCGTAAGAACCCAGGTTGAACAACCACAAAACACGGGTGGCCGTCATCAAAAATCGAGCGATTTCCTCAGTGTCTGCCCGTGATCAAAGCGAGTCATTGGAATCGGTTAGGCTGAGGGGTTTGACCGGTTCGAAGCGGATGTGAGTCTCTGCTCGGCATGGCTTTACGAGGTGCCTCATGTGGACCCCAGAGACCTGTCGGCTGCATGACCGCAAGGGCCTGCGCTACACCTATGACCTAACGGACAAGGAATGGTCCTTAATCGCGCCGTTGATCCCCCCGGCCAAACGAGGCGACAACAAACGGACGGTGGATGTCCGTGAAATTGTCAATGGTGTCATGTACATCCTTGGCACTGGGTGCCAATGGCGTGACATCCCGAGGGATCATACGTCGCGTAGCACGGTCCATGGCTATTTCGATCGCTGGGACTACGATGGGACGTTGCAACGTAACCATCACCTTCCTGCTGTTCGCATCTGTGCGCCTCATGCTGCGCAGACTTGCTAGATCAATGGGATGATCCCGGACAGACTCTTAGCTCGACTTTCCGCAATTTCGTCCCGATTGGCGGTCAGGTCATAACCCAGAGGATGTCCTCCATAGGCGGTGAAGCATAGTGTGTCTGCTCATGTCTGAGGACTCTTGCGCAATGGGGGTGACTCGATTCTACCGATTCGATGACACACGACCGCATCGAATCGGCGACCGCCCAGCCAACAGTGCCGCCAATCCTTGTATCGTGGCTGGCAGTTTTCCGACCGTGCTTCACCGCACCGGTCTGGAACCATATCCTGGTACTGGTCGGCGGCGCCGTGCTGGCACCTGGCAAGCGCACTGTCACCCAGACGCTGCGCGTCATGGGGCTGGCGGATCAACCCGGTTTCGGCCGCTACCACGAAGTGCTCAACCGGGCGCGCTGGGATGCCCGCGACGTGGCGCGTCGATTATTGCTCCATCTCCTGGCGATGCTATCGCCCAGCGATGAGGTGATAATCGGCATCGACGATACCATCGAGCGGCGCTGGGGCGGCAAAATCAAGGCACGCGGCATCTATCGCGACCCGGTGCGGTCGTCGCATGGCCACTTCGTCAAGACCAGCGGTTTGCGTTGGTTGTCGCTGGCGGTGATGCTGCCGGTCCCGTTCGCCGGTCGACGATGGGCTCTTCCTTTCCTCACCGTGCTGGCGCCATCAGCACGCTGGAGCGAGGCACGAGGCAAGCCGCATAAGGCACTGACCGACTGGGCCCGGCAGGCGATCCTGCAAACCAAACGCTGGCTGCCGGATCGTCGTGTGATCGTCGTCGCCGACAGCGGTTTCTCGGCATTGCAGCTTATCGCCGCTGTGCGTCAGTATGTCTGCTTCATCACGAGGCTGCGCCTCGACGCCAGTTTGTTCGAGCCGGCACCGAAACGCCAGAAAGGCCAAATGGGCCGGCCTGCACTGAAAGGCAAACGCCGGCCCAAACTCAACGCCGTGCTCACAGATCCGAAGACTGTATGGACATCCGTCATGCTCACTGAATGGTACGGTGGTCAGACCCGCAAGCTGGACTATGTCTGCGGAACCGCCGTCTGGTATCATAACGGCATGCCTCCGGCAGCGATCCGCTGGGTACTGGTGCGTGACCCGTCCGGCCAGCGTGACCCGCAGGCGTTTCTTTGCACCGACCTCGACCTCGAGCCCACCGCAATCCTCAAACGCTTCGTGTGCCGCTGGCGGATCGAGACGACCTTCCAAGAGGCACGGGAACATCTGGGCGTCGAGACGCAGCGGCAATGGTCGGACCTGGCCATCCTGCGCACGACACCGGCGCTACTCGGCCTCTACTCTCTGGTGGCCGTCTGGGCGCAGGAATTGGCACAGCATGCCGGCACCGCGGTCCGCCCCCATCCCGCCGCTTGGTACCACAAACACCAACCAACCTTCAGCGACGCGATCGCAGCCGTCCGCCGCGTCTTGTGGTCGCCACCGAGTTTTTCCACGTCCCGGTCGGACCCCGAAAGCACAGAAATTCCAATCAGCCTGCTAAATCGATTCGTGGAGACTCTGTGTCTCGCCGCCTGAATTGCGGAAAGTCGAGCTGAGAGGGCGTCATCCTGCACTACTTGTGAGTTCCCCGCATCACTCACCAGACCGAGCGAACCGTCCGGATAAACATGATCAGGCCACTCCGTATTGCCTCCAGATCTTGGTAATGAATTCATTTACGATGGTTATTACGGTGGCT
>DASXFW010000131.1:0-6961 GCA_036489395.1 Acetobacteraceae bacterium
GCCGCTGGATTGGCGTCGCCCGAACAGGCGACGCCGATCCAGCGGCGCTGTGCCCCCTCCCCTCCATCCAGCCAAACAGATGGATTGCAAAGGCCACGCCTTTGCCGGAGGTCCAGGAGGCAGAGCCTCCTGGCGGGTTTCAGGGCGGAGCCCTGACCTTCCTTCGCTTCACCCGATTACCCTGGCCGCGATGCTGCGGGCGTGCGCCTGCAGGCCCTCGGCTTCCGCCAGCGTCACCGCCGCCGGCCCCACCCGTGCCAGCGCCGCCGCATCCCCCGAGACGAACGTCGTGCGCTTGAGGAAATCGAACACCGACAATCCCGAGGCGAACCGCGCGGTGCGCCCGGTGGGCAGCACGTGGTTCGGACCGGCGACATAGTCGCCCAGCGCCTCGGGCGCATAGGCGCCGAGGAACACCGCGCCGGCGTGCCGCACCTTGGCGAAGACCGCGTCCGGGTCGGGCAGCATAAGTTGCAGGTGCTCCGGCGCCAGGCGGTTGGCCAGCTCGACTGCCTCGTCCCAGTCGCGCACCAGGATGATCGCGCCGTGGGTGTCCCAGCTTGCGCCGGCGATCGCGGCGCGGGGCAGGGCAGGGAGCTCGGCGGCGACCGCCGCGGCCACCGCGTCGGCGAACATCGCGCTGTCGGTGATCAGGATCGCCTGCGCCGCCTCGTCGTGTTCTGACTGTGCCAGCAGATCCAGCGCGACGTGGCGCGGATCGTTGGACGCATCCGCGAGCACCACCACCTCCGAAGGGCCGGCGATCGAGTCGATGCCGACATGGCCGAACACCTGGCGCTTGGCCTCCGCGACATAGGCATTGCCCGGGCCGACGATCCGATCGACCGGCGCGATGCTGGCGGTGCCGTAGGCCAATGCCGCCACCGCCTGGGCACCGCCGACGCGGTAGATCTCCGCCACCCCGCCGCGCCGCGCGGCGGCCAGGACCAGCGGATTCAGCACGCCGTCGGGCGAGGGCACGCACATGGCGATGCGCCCCACGCCGGCCACACGCGCCGGAATGGCGTTCATCAGCACCGACGACGGGTAGGCCGCCTTGCCGCCCGGCACATACAGCCCGACCGCGTCCAGCGGCAGCCAGCGCATGCCAAGCGTCAGGCCCGCGTCGTCGGTGAAGCGCAGGTCGGTCGGAAGCTGCGCGCGGTGGAACGCCTCGATGCGGGTGGCGGCGAGGTCGAGCGCCGCGGCCTGCGCCGGCGGCACCGCGGCGACGGCCGCGTCGATCTCGGCGGCGGAGATGCGCAGGCGGTCGGCGGTCAGGGTCAGGCGGTCGAAGCGGGTGGTGTATTCCAGCAGGGCGGCGTCGCCGCGCGTGCGGACGCGGGAGATGATGGCGGCGACGGCCTGGCCGACGTCCTCGGTCGTCTCGCGCGCCTGGGAAAGCAGGGCGGCGAAGGCAGAAGCGAAATCAGGCGAGGTCGTGTCCAGGCGGAGCATGCGGCCATCCGATGGGTGCGGCGTCTGATTTAGCGGCGGCGGGTGCGATAGGCTATCCTGGACCGCAGGACACTGCGGCCCGCTTGCCGGGACGTGGACGAACGCCGCATGCAGGGTCAACCGGAAAGCCGCCACCGCGACATGCCATGAACAGCAGAAGCAAGTTTGTGCGCGATATCCTGATCAACGCGGTGTGTCCGTATGCGACGTATCTCGTGCTGACGCATCAAGGATTCTCCACGGTGTATGCGCTGACGCCGGGCGCGGTGTTTCCGGCCGGCGCGACGATCTTCGATTTCGTCAGGGAACGGCGCGTGCAGGCGCTGGGGTTGATCGTGCTCGCGGCGGTCGGGGCTTCGGTGCTCGGCGCGCTGTATTTTCAAAGCCCGTTCCTTGTGCTGGCCAAGGGATCGCTGATCGACGCGGTGCTCGGGCTGTTATTCCTGCTGTCGCTGCTGCTGCCGCGTCCGCTGGTGTACTACCTGGTCACCATGGGCCAGGACGCGGAGGGCCGCGCGGACATGACCGCGCTCTGGAACGAAGACGCGGTGTACCGCCGCGTCCTGATACGGCTGACGATTTTCTGGGGCGTCGGCCTGCTGGCGGAGGCGGCGCTGCGCGTCTGGCTGATCCTGTTGCTGCCCGTGGCGGTGTTTCTGGCAGTGGGGGACGTGCTGGGGATGGTCTTCGTTGCGGCCATGATCGCCGGAAGCTGGTGGTACGGACGGCGGGCCATGCCGCAGGACGACGACGCGCCGGCGGATGAGGCGCAGGACCCGTCACAATAGCAGGGGTGCGATATCCTGCGCGTCCGTCATGGCGCGCGCTGGCTCGGGGACGGCTGCGGCGGGCGGCTCGGCAAGGCAGCAAGCAAGGTTTCAAACGCAGATAAGAAAAGGCGATACACGCAGAACACGGAGATAGAGCGGGGGGATTTGCGATCGTGCGGCTTCCCCGGGTGCAGTTCCCGAAGTTGGTTGGCCGCGCCGCTACATGCCGGACTCTGCCCTATCTGCGTGTTCTGCGTCCATCGCCTTGGCTTTATCTGCGTTAGAACGCTTTCTTGCTTCGCCAGTGCCAGGACGCGACCAGCGGGTGGCTTGGCAAGGCAGAAAGCAAGGTCTTACGCAGATAAGAAAAGGCGATACACGCAGAACACGCAGATAGAGCGGGGGGATTTGCGATCGCGCGGCTTCCCCGGGTGCAGTTCCCGAAGTTGGTTGGCCGCGCCGCCGCATGCCGGACACCACCCCATCTGCGTGTTCTGCGTCCATCGCCTTGGCTTTATCTGCGTTAGAACGCTTTCTTGCTTCGCCAGGGGCAGGACTGGACCGTCGGCGAGTGGCACGCTGGTCCCCAACCGGAGTTGTCATGGTGCATCGGGCCAAGCCCAGCCGTCACCCCGCCGTTGGATCAGTCCTGCTCCAGCGCCTTACGAAACCGCGCGATCCACCCGCCGATCGCCTCAGGATGCGTCTTCAGCGCGGTGCGGTTGACGATCAGCCGGCTGGTGATCGGCGCGATCACCTCGCTCTCCACCAGGCCGTTGGCCTTCAGCGTCGAGCCGGTCTGCACCAGATCGACGATCAGCCGCGCCAGCCCCAGCCCCGGCGCCAGCTCCATCGCGCCGTTCAGGTGCACCACCTCGGCATGCACGCCGCGGCTGGCGAAATGGCGGCGCGCGATGTTGGGGTATTTCGTTGCCACCCGCACCAGCGACCAGCGCGAGGGATCGTCGCTGCCCGCGGTCTCCGCCGGTTCCGCCACCGAGACGCGGCAGCGGCCGATGCCGAGGTCCAGCGGCGCGTAGATCTCCGGATAGTCGAACTCCATCAGCACGTCGGCGCCGCAGATGCCAAGCTGCGCCGCGCCGAACGCGACGAAGGTCGCCACGTCGAACGGGCGGACGCGGATCACGTCCAGGTCCGGATCGTCGGTCTCGAAGCGCAGGCGGCGGCTGTCCTCGTCGGCGTAGTCGGGTGACGGGTTCACGCCGGCGCGCGCCAGCACCTGGCCCGCCTCGCTGAGGATGCGGCCCTTGGGCAGCGCCAGCACCAGCGGTCCGTCGAGTTCCGGTTCCAGCGCGGCAGCGGGGTAGGGGGCGGTCATGCGGTCTCCGGCGCGCCATTGGGGCGCGATTGGGCGCGGCCTCTACACCAGTCGTGCGGCGGCTGGAAGCCGGGACCGGTCTCGATCGCCGCGACGTGGCGGGCGTGGGGCCGCCGGCCCGTCCGGTCGCGGCGTCCGGGCATCGGCGGACGTTGCATGGCCAACCATGACCGGCGGCCGGGGCAGCGTCCCCGGCGAGTGCGTTGCCGCGGAAGCCGCCCGCGGCGCTTGCGGGGCCCGCCGCCGGCAGCCGTGCAACGCGTGTCGCGCATGTCAGAGGCACTTTCCTCTTGACATATATACTAACTAACGCTAAATTGCCGCCATGGACCAGACCGAACCCGCCCGCGAGGGCAACGCCGCCTACATGAAGACGCAGCGGGACATCTATTACCAGGCTGTCCACTCCCTCTACGGCACGCTGCCCACGCCCCCGCGGGAGCACCGCGACAATTCCGAACGCCGCTATCGCGTCGCGATCGCCCATGTCGCGTCCCTGGCGCCGGTCAATGCCGATGAAACCAATCTTGCCGTCAACTGCGTCGTCGCCAGCGCGCAAGCCGAGGAATGCCTGCGGTGCGTGGTGGAGGAGACGGAAGATCTCGCGACCATCGCCAGGCTGCAGCGGCAGGCCGCCAGCATGATGCGCGAATCGCGCGGCTCCCGCTCGATGCTGCTGCGCGTGCAGGCGGTGCGGCAGAAGCGCGAGGCCGATGAGACGGCGCGAGGCCAGGGTGAGTGGGCCGAACACTGCGCGTTTGGCATGATGACAGACGCGCTGGAGGACCGGTTGCAGGCGTGGGCGTTCGCGTTGCGGCGGCCGGCCGCTTTGGCAGCCGAGAAGGCGCGGGCCGTACTCGAACCGGCGCCCGCCGCGGCGGCAGCGGGACCGCAGCCGGCCGCGGGCGCCACGGTGCCGCAGGCTGCCGCGCCGGAGCAGGACAACGTCGCCAAAGCGGTATCGGTTGCGCGGGTTGCAATCGATGCCGATCGCGACACGGACGCCGATGCCGATATGGATACGGAGAAGGATAGCGCCGGCGCCGATACCGATATCGATACTGACGACTGCACTGGCACCAACGCTGACGATGATTACGACGGCGACGATACCGACGCAGACGATGACGCCGACCTCGACCTCGCCGTCGCCAACGCGCCGCCCGCTGCCGAGATGCTGCAGTTGCTCGAACGCCTTCCCACACCCAACGGGTTCGACCCACAGGTGTTGGCGAAGCTGGAATGCATCGTCAACGGCAAGCGGCACAAGCCTGTGACTGGCTGATCCTGCGGCGCATCGCGACCGCCGGTGCGGCATGCGGCTGCGCAAGCATTTAACACGGGGTTAGTGGAGGGCCACGGAGCGCCACAGGAGTCGGGGCGTGCGCAGCCGCGCCGGCTACCACCCACCACAGTTGTTATACCAGGTGCCGAAATGGCTGACTCTTCGGCCCACGCCCCCACCGTCATGCCGGCAGGAGCTTGCCACTGGACGCTTGATTCGGTGGTCGGCATGACGGGACGGACATCGGAGCGTACGTCGGTCTTTTCGGCACGTGGTACTACGGTTGATGCCCGCGCCCCGGCCAACCGCTCCGACTCCTGTGCACCCCGTGACCCTCGCGCTTCCTCCGTGCTAGAAATACTAACTGAATCCAAAGGCGGACACCGGCGATTGCGGGATCGCACATCCTCGATCCAGTTCTGCGCGCAGGTCGCGCACCGCAGTCTCCTCCGTCGCGAAACGAGACGACCGCGAGACACGGCAGGCCAGGCGGCCCAACAAGAAACAAGGTTCCCCCCTCCCCTTGAGGGAGGGATTGGGGGAGGGGTGCGTACATCCACCGACCGCGGATGTACGCACCCCTCCCCCAACCCCTCCCTCAAGGGGAGGGGGGAACCTGCCTCAAGCGTCCGACGCCGCGTCCGCGATGCCAATGCACCAGCCGTCTCCCTCATCGCGAAACGAGACATCCGCGAGACGCGCCTCACCCCCACCGGTTGGCCCAACCCGCGAAGCACGCTAAACACCGCCAACAACGCCCGAGCCACCCGCGCCCGAGCCCCCCACGATCGGGAGACAACGCCCATGCCCGACACCGCCGTATCCGACATCAAACCGCTGACCCGTCCACAGATGGCCGCCCGCGTCGCGCGCGACATCCCCGAAGGCTGGTACGTCAACCTCGGCATCGGCATCCCGACCGCCGTCGCCGACCACGTGCCGCTGGAACGCGAGGTGATCTTCCACTCCGAGAACGGTGTGCTCGGCATGGGTCCCGCGCCGCCGAAGGATGCGATCGATCCGTGGCTGATCAACGCCGGCAAGCAATACGTAACGCTGCGCGCCGGCGGCAGCTTCTGCCATCACAGCGACAGCTTCGCGATGATCCGCGGCGGGCATCTGGATCTGTGCGTGCTCGGCGCGTTCCAGGTGGCGGACAACGGCGACATCGCCAACTGGGCCACGTCGGAGAACGACACCGCGCCGGCGGTCGGCGGCGCGATGGACCTCGCGGCGGGCGCCAAGCGGCTCTGGGTGATGATGGAGCACACCACGAAGGACGGCGCCCCCAAGCTGGTGCAGACATGTTCGTACCCGCTGACCGCGGTGGCCGCGGTGAAGCGCGTCTATACCAACCTGGCGGTGCTCGACATCACCGACCGCGGCTTCCTGGTGATCGACATGGCGCCGGGCCTGACGCTGGAGGCGTTGCAGGCGCGCACCGACGCGAAGCTGCATCTGCCCGGGTGAAAAGCCGCTACACTCCGCAGTCGAATCACCATCCGAGTCGCAATACATGGTCCGGCTGCTGGGCCTCGATCCCGGTCTGCGCTTCACCGGTTGGGGCCTCATCGAGGCCGACGGCAACCGGCTGCGCCATCGTGCCGACGGCGTTATCCCTACTGACGCCGCGACCTCGGTGCCGGCGCGCTTGCGCGTGCTGCACGATGCGCTGGCGGCGCTGCTCGCGCAGTACTGTCCGGATGAAGCCGCGATCGAGGAAACCTACGTCAACCGCAACGGTGCGGCGACGCTGAAGCTGGGCTACGCGCGCGGCGTGGCACTGCTGGCGCCGGCGCTGGCCAACATCCCGGTCACCGAATATGCCGCGAAGTCGGTGAAGCTGGCGGTCGTCGGCACCGGCGGCGCCGACAAGACGCAGGTGCAGATGATGGTGCGGCGGTTGCTGCCCGGCGCGGTGATCCGCCGCGCCGATGCGGCGGACGCACTGGCCGTGGCGATCTGCCACGCGCATCACCGGGCAAGCCGTGCCGTATGGATGGCGAAGTGATGTCATTGCGAGGTCCCAAGGTTCCAAGGTTCCAAGGTTCCCCCCTCCCCTTGAGGGAGGGGGTTAGGGGGAGGGGTGCGTCCTTCCGCTGGCCGGCG
>DASXFW010000402.1:0-7354 GCA_036489395.1 Acetobacteraceae bacterium
CCCACAGACCCTTCACCACTTCTACGAACTCGGCTGCGCGTTGGTATCGCGCATCATAGCCAAGATGCTGGTCGCGATTGAAGTTGCGAGCCTCCGCCTCCGACCAGGAGGTGACGATGTTCCAACCGGCTCGGCCACCACTGATGTGGTCAAGCGAGGCGTATTTGCGCGCGACGTGGAATGGTTCGTTGTACGTCGTCGATGCCGTCGCCACCAGGCCGATACGCCGCGTCACCACGGCGAGTGCCGATAACAATGTGATCGGCTCGAGTTCCGCATTCTGTGCCGAACGACTAAGCGAGCCGGGCGGTTCGTCCTTCGCACGTATGCCGATGCCATCAGCGAGAAACAGCATGTCGAATTTGGCGGCCTCTGCCGTGCGTGCGACGCGGCAGAAATGCTCGAACTTCGACGCGGCGCCTGGGTCGGCATCAGGATGCCGCCAGGCGGCCGCGTGGTAGCCGAGGTAGCGCATGGAAAGGCCAAGTTTGATCTCCGGAATCACGAGAGCAGATTCTCCTGTCGATCAGACTGCCAGCGTTCGGTGTTATCCAAGGCGAACTTGCCACAGGGTGGCCGGAAAGGCGATTCTTGGCCGTATTATACCAGACCGCGAATCGGCTGACTCACCGACGCGCACTTTTCGTCATGGCGGGCGAAGCATGCCACCGGGCTTGACCCGGTGGGCCCGCCATCCACGACTATGCAGCAAGGCACAGGAAAAAGTCGTGGATGCCGACCTCCGTCGGCATGACGACGGGGGCGTAGCCGGCGAGTCAGCCATTCCGCCACCGGGAGTAAGACGCCGGTATCAGGCGTTCGCGCTCGCACAACACACGCAATGACCCACTATTCTCGTTTGCGTGACCGTGGCAGCAACAATCCGTGCTTGGCGCGGTTTCGTGCGGCAAGGTAATGTCCTGCCGGTTTTTCTTCTTCCGGCGGCCAGACAACCGCCAGTGTGATCCAGTTCGCCTGCCGTTGCCGCATGCTCGCTACGGCCTGCATCGGCACGGTCCACACTACCGCCGCGCGACGGCAAGGGTGCAATTCATGGCTGGTACGATCGACGTCTTCACCGTCAATACCGAGACCGACCTCAACAACGCCATTGGCACCATCGACAGCGCCACGACGCCCGGCATCTACGTGATTAACTTCGGCAGCAGCATCACCGAAGGCAACATCACATCCACCCAGACGGTGCTGACCGGCCAGGGCACGGACACGATCACCGCCACTGTTCCCGCCGACCTGACGGCCATCAACCTGCACTCCGGCGTGTCGCTGGACATCAACGGCGCTGGCCACAGCCTGATCGGCACCAACGGCACCAACACGTTCCGTGGGTTGTTTGTCTATGGCGGCACCGTCAACGTCAGCAATCTGACCATCCAGAACGCGGTCGCCACGGGTGGAGCCGGCGGCTACGGCGGAACTGCCCCTGGCGGCGGCGGGGCCGGTCTCGGCGGCGGATTGTTCGTCGGCAAGACCGGCACGGTCACGCTCAACCAGGTGTATTTCTCCGGCGACAAGGCAGTCGGCGGCGCCGGCGGCGGCAGCGACCTCGCCAACCACGACAACGGATCGTACGGCGGCGGCGGCGGCCTGGGTGGGGCCGGCGGCGGCATTCCCAGCAATGCGCCGGGCGGCCAGGCCTATGGCGGCGGCGGCATCGGCCGCAACGCGAACGGCGGCGTGATATCCAGCGGCGGGACCTGGGAACCCGCCGGTCCCGGAATCATTCCGGCCGGCAGCCCGGGCGGCACTGGATCGCCCAATGCCAAGAAAAGCGGCGGCGGAGCAGGAACCGGCACCTCGCCCGGCGGAGTCAGCGGCGGCGGCGGCGGCTATGGCTACACCGTCACCAACGTCAACCCCCACGCGTACGGCGGTGCCGGCGGCGGCGGCCTCGGCGGCCATAACGGCACATCGGCAACCGTGCCCACGGGCGGCGTCGGAGGCCTTGGCGGCTTCGGCGGCGGCGGCGGCGGCGGCAATGAAACCGGCGGCAACGGCGGCTTCGGCGGCGGCGGCGGCGGTGGCTACAAGACCAGCGGCAAAGGTGGCTGGGGTGGCGGCGGCGGGGGGGCCGGCAGCCCGAGTTCCATAGGCGGCTCCCCCGGCACCGGCGGGTTCGGCGGCGGCAGCGGCGGCGCCGGCGGCACCAGTGGCGACTACAATGTCGGCGGTGGCGGCGGCGGCGGCCTGGGCGCCGGCGGCGATATCTTCGTTTACAAAGGCGGCAGCCTGATCATCCAGAGCGGCACGCTGTCGGGCGGCGGCGTGACCGGTGGCGCCGGCGGCGGCGCCGGCACGGGCGGTCACGCCGGCAGCGTCGGATCGGCGTCCGGCAGCGGCATCTTCCTCTACGGCGCCAACCAGAACGCGACGTTCGCGCCCGGCGTCGGGCAGTCGGTCACCGTCAGCGATGTCATCATCGACCAGCAAGGCGCCGAGGGATCGGGCCTCAGCACCAACACCGGCCGTGTGGTGCTGGATGGCGGCGGCGAGCTGATCCTGTCGGCCGCCAACACGTTCTTTGGCGGCACCACGCTGGAGGCGGGCGGCACGCTGGACCTCAACCACAGCGGCGCGGCCGGAAACGCCGGCATCACCTTTGGAACCGGCTTCGGCCGGGTGCTGATCCAGACTACCGAACTGGCCAACGGCGGCACGCTCGCGAACACCATCACCAACTTCGTCGCCGGCGACGCGGTCGATCTGGCCGGGCTGACCTTCAGCAGCGCCTCGGCCTCGCTGTCCAACGGCACGCTGAGCGTGACCAGCACCAGCGGCACCGACAAGCTGCTGCTGAGCGCGTCCGGTGCCAGCTTCGCGGTCGCCAGGGACGCCAACGGCGATACGGCGGTGATCGAGAACACCTTCACCGTCACCTCCACCACCGACCTCGCCAACGACCTTGCGGCGGTCAATGTCGGCGGCGTCGATGCGTTCAGCAATGCCGCCTACATCTTCGATTTCGTAAGTAGTTTCGCGATCGTCGCGACGCAGACGATCGATCTGACGAGCGGCGATTCGCTCACCTTGAACGGTGGCCACGCGACGACAGGCGGCGGCTACGAGATCGAAGCCGGCACGCTGATCGCCGGCACCGCCGGCGCCATCGGCAGCGGCAACGTCACCGTCGATTCCGGCGCCACGCTCAACGTCAACTCGTTCGCGCAGACGATCGGCGACCTGTCCGGCGCGGGCGCCATCACGCTCGGTTCCGCCACGCTGACCGTAGGGACATCGAACTCCACGACATTCTCCGGCGTGATTTCCGGCGCCGGAACGCTGGTCAAGCAGGGCAGCGGCACGCTGACCCTCACCGGCGCCGACAGTTACAGCGGCGCGACCACCATCACCGCCGGCGAGCTGCTGCTCGGCAACGGCGGCAGCACCGGCGGCATCGCCAGCACCAGCACGGTGACCGGCAGCGGCACGCTGGCCTTCGACCTGACCGGCAGCATCAGCTTCACCCCCGGCATCGGCGGCAGCGTCGAAGTGGTGAAGCTGGCCGCCGGCACGCTGACCCTCGGCGGCAGCAACACTTATACCGGCGGCACGGCGATCGACGCCGGCACGTTGGTTGCCACGACCGACGGCAATCTGGGCAATGCCAGCGGCGCGCTGACCATCGCCGGCGGCACGCTGGTGTGGAACGAGGGCGCCAGCACCGTTTCGTCATTGCGCAACGTGAGCCTCGC
Organism: Acetobacteraceae bacterium; assembly: GCA_036489395.1. Classification (GTDB taxonomy): domain Bacteria; phylum Pseudomonadota; class Alphaproteobacteria; order Acetobacterales; family Acetobacteraceae; genus JASHVB01. The sequence continues at coordinate 3,714 of DASXFW010000402.1, forward strand.
CACCGGCGGCGAGACGATCATCGCCGCCGGCAGCGGCCTGGTGACGATGTCCGGCTCGGTCAGCGGCGCCGGCGGGCTGACCGTATCCGGCCCGCTGACCTTCGGCGGCAACCTGTCGCAGACCGGCAACCTGCTGGTCGGCAGCGGCAGCATCACGCTCGGCGGCACCGACAGCTTCGCCGGCGGCACCACGCTGCAGGCCGGCAGCCTGAATCTGGGGACCGGTAGCAGCCTGCCCAACGGCGGCGCGCTGGTGGTGAACGGCGGCATGCTCAGCCTCGCCGGCAACAGCGAGACGATCGGCGCGCTGTCCGGCACCGGCGGGTCGATCACGCTGGGCGGCGGCGCGCTGACCGAGGGCAATTCAACCAGCAGCAGCTTCGCCGGGGCGATCTCGGGCGCCGGCGCGCTGATCAAGCAGGGCACCGGCACGCTGACGCTGACCGCCGGCAACGCCATCAGCGGCGGCATGACGTTGCTGGCCGGCACGCTGGAACTCGGCGCCAGCGCGTCGATCGGCAGCGGAACGATCGATTTCGGCTCCGCCGCGGCGTCGCTCCGGGTCGATGCCGCGACGGCGCCGGCCAACGTCGTTTCGCGCTTCGTAGCCGGCGACACGATCGACCTGCATGGCATTGCGTATAACGCCGCCGACGTCCTGAACTATTCCACCACGACCGGCGAACTCAACATCGTCAAGAGCGGCAGCACCATTGCTTCGCTGTTCTTTGGCGCCGGCAACACACTGGTCAACAATACTTTCGCCATCGCGCAGGAAAGCGGCGGCACCGGCATCGACCTCACCGACAGCGTGCCGTGCTTCCTGCGCGGCACGCTGATCCGCACGCCGGACGGTGAGGCCGCGGTGGAAAGCCTGGCGGTCGGCGACCGCATCGTCACGCTGTCCGGCGCGGTGCACCCGATCGCCTGGATCGGTACCGGCACCGTGCAGGTCACGCGCGGGCAGCGTGGCGCCGCGACGCCGATCCTGCTGCGCAAAAGCGCGCTGGCGAAAAACGTGCCGCACCACGATCTGCGCATCACCAAGGGCCATTCGTTGTTCCTCGACGACGTGCTGATCCCGGCGGAATACCTGGTGAACCATCGCTCGATCCAATGGGACGACCGCGCGCAGAAAGTCGAATTCTACCATATCGAACTGGCGCGGCATGACGTGCTGTTGGCGAACGGCGCGCCGGCCGAGACCTATCGCGACGACGGCAACCGTTGGTTGTTTCTTAACCACAACAATGCCTGGGACCAGCCGCCAAAGCCGCCCTGCGCGCCGGTGCTGACCGGCGGCCCGATCGTCGATGCGGTCTGGCGGCGGTTGCTCGACCGTGCCGGCCCGCGCCCCGGCGTGGTGCTGACCGGCGATCCGGACCTGCACCTGGTGTGCGACGGCGCGCGCATCGAGCCAGAGCATGGCCGCGACGGCTGGCACAGCTTCCGCCTGGCGGAGCGCCCGCGGGACGTGCGCATCGTCTCCCGCGCCGGCTCGCCGGCGGAGCTAGGGCTGGCGCGCGACTCGCGCGTGCTGGGCGTGGCGGTGCGGCGGATCGGCGTCCGGCAGGGCACGCGCTGCATGCTGCTGCATGTCGAGGATGCCCAGCTCAGCGAGGGATTCCACGCCTACGAACCGGAGAGGGAGTGGCGTTGGACAGACGGCGAAGCGTTGGTGCCGCACGAGATTCTGCAAGGAATTGCCGGTGGCTGCGAGCTTTTGCTGCAAACCGCAGGGGCTACGCAGTACGGGCTGGGCGGTCGGCTCGATCCGTCCGGCTGAGCTGCCTTGTGGGGGGCCGGGCCGGGCGGGCGGGTCGTTTCGCTGGGCGCGCTCCCGGCGCGTACCAGCCGACGCGCAAAAACCCCTATGATTCCTCAATTCTAACACGCTACACTACCGACTCGGGTTGACCAAAAGGAAAACAAAAATGTCTGAAACGATGGATACGATACTGGGCCTGACGGCCCAGATCGTGAGCGCGCATGTGACCAAGAACCCGGTGGAGCCGGACCGGCTGCCGGAGCTCATCCGCGAGGTGTACCGCACCCTGGCCAGCATTGGGGACGAACCGTCCGAGAGCGGGCGGCCGAAACCGATCGTTGCGCTCAGCAAATCAGTATTTCCCGATCACGTGGTTTGCGTCGAGTGCGGCAAGAAAATGAAGATGCTGAAACGGCATCTTATGACCGACCATAAACTGACGCCGGATCAGTATCGGGCCCGTTGGGGCCTGCCCGCCAGCTATCCCATGGTCGCCGCCAACTATGCGAAGACGCGTTCGGTACTGGCAAAGAAGATCGGGCTAGGGCAGAAACGAATCATCGGACGCAAGGCGGGACGCAAGCGGGGGTAGGGTACCAACCTCCCCCGCCCCTTGAGGGAGGGGGAGAACATGATGCAGCGCCGCCGTTTGGGCGAACTCGAGGTGGGAGCGATCGGCCTCGGCTGCCTGACGCTGACCGCGGCGTACGGCACGCCGCCGCCGGAAGCCGATGCGATCGCCACGATCCACCGCGCCGCGGAACTGGGCATGGACATGCTCGACACCTCGGACGCGTATGCACGGGGCGAGAACGAGCGGCTGATCGGCCGCGCGCTCGCCGGGCGGCGCGGCCGTTACGTGATTGCCAGCAAGTTCGGCAACCTGCGCAAGCCGGACGGGTCGCCGACGGCCGATGGCCGCCCCGCCTATGTAAAGCAGGCCTGCGAGGCCAGCCTGCGCCGGCTCAACACCGACGTGATCGATCTTTACTACATCCATCGCGTCGATCCGACCGTGCCGATCGAGGACACCGTCGGCGCCATGGCGGAACTGAAACGCGCCGGCAAGATCCGCTTCCTCGGAATTTCCGAGGCGGCGCCCGCAACCATCCGCCGCGCCCATGCGGCGCATCCGATGAGCGCGGTGCAGATCGAGTATTCGCTGTGGACGCGTCACGTCGAGGCGGAGGTACTGCCGCTGTGCCGCGATCTCGGTATCGGCTTCGTCGGCTACAGCCCGCTGGGCCGCGGCTTCCTGACCGGCGCGATCCAGGCGGAACCCGGGGCAGGGGACATGCGCCGCGGCATGCCGCGGTTCTCGGGCGAGAACCTTGCGCGCAACCTGGCGCTGGTGGCGGAGTTCGCGCGCATCGCCGCGACCGAAGGCTGCACCGCGGCGCAGCTCGCGCTGGCCTGGGTTCTGTCGCGCCGCCCGCCGGTCGTCCCGATCGCCAGCAGCAGCAGGCGCGAGCGGCTGGAGCAGAACGCGGCGGCGGCAGGCTTGGCCGTGTCGGCGCAGACGCTGGCGGAGGTGGGGCGTTTGTTCTCGTCCGACAACGTCGCCGGCGCGCGCTACGGCGAAACCGCCGCGCGCGTGGTGGGGCTGTAAGCGATTGCCTTCGCTCTTGCGGGAACCGTCGGGCAACATCCGCCGTGCGACTGGAACTGGGGCACAATCGGCCTCGGCGGTGCCGGTGGCCGCTGGAAAATTAATCGCAGAGAAAGACCGAGACGCAGAGGCCGCGGAGAGATCCAGGCGCGCATAGCCGATTGCGCCAGCAATGACCCTGTTGACTGTCCGGGCGCCCGCCGCCGTGCGGCTTGCCCCGCAGCCTCTCGCACGCCGGGATCAATAATCTCTTCTCTGCGGCCT
>DASXFW010000063.1:0-1948 GCA_036489395.1 Acetobacteraceae bacterium
GATCTGTTCGGCCAGCCGGCAGACTGGCGCAGTTTGCGGGAACTCGCCGCGACCGAGGATCTGCTGACCATCGACGACCTGGCGCAGAGCTTCGGCTGTTCGTTGCGCGGCGAGCGTCTGGGCCACGCAGCGGACGTGACGGTGACCAGCTTCTTTCCGTCCAAGCCGCTCGGTGCCTATGGCGATGGCGGCGCCATCTTCTGCGAAAGCGACGACAAGGCGGCGCTGTATCGCAGCCTGCGCACCCATGGCGAGGGCACCACGCGTTACGAGGTCCTACGCACCGGCATGAACGGACGGCTCGATTCCATGCAAGCCGCGGTGCTGCTGGCGAAGATGGAGGTGTTGGAGGAGGAATTGGCAAAACGCGAAGAGGTGGCGGCGTATTATGACCGGCATCTTGGGAATGCGGTGACGATCCCGTTCCGGGTTCGCGACAGCCGCAGCATCTGGGCAATCTACTCCGTGCTGCTGCCGGATAGGGTGGACCGTGCGGTGGTGCAGGAGCGGCTGCGGGAGAATGGTGTGCCCACGGCGGTGTATTATCCGCGGCCGTTGCACCGGCAACCGGCCTACGCGGCGGTGCATGACGGCGCGGCGCTGCCGGTCTCGGACCGCATTGCCGAGCGGATTCTGGCGTTGCCGATCCATCCGGACCTGACGGAGGCCCAGATGCAGCATGTGTGCGAGCAGGTGGTGCGGGCGGCGGCGGGCTAGGCTTCGTGGACAAACCGGCGGCTCTCGCTGAAATCCACTCGCCGCAATAAAAGAATCCAGCACGGCGTCCCGACATAGACAAAGGAATCGCACCAACTGGTCGGCGATTCCGGTTGTTGCTTTTGCGCTCCGGGGGATTCCCCCGACGCGGGGTGACGTGATTCGAGGCCGACCTCTCGTTGAGGAGGTCGGCGGTGATTCGAGGCTCAATGACCGACGGCGAGTGGGCCATCGTCGTGCCGTTTCTCATTGCGCCATCAGGCCGGCCGCCGAAGAACCATCGCCGGACATTGGACGGCGCCCTGTGGATCTGCCGCACCGGGGCACCATGGCGCGATCTTCCTGATCAGTTCGGCAACTGGAACTCGGTCTGGCGGCAGTTCCGACGCTGGTGCCTTTCCGGCGTGTGGGACGTGATCTTGCAGGCGTTCGCCGACAGCGGCGGCGAGAACGACATGCTGCAGATGATCGACAGCACCATTATCCGCGCGCATCGCTGCGCCGCCGGCGAAAAAGGGGGGCCGAGGCCCAGGCTCTCGGCCGCTCGCGCGGCGGGTTCAGCACCAAAATTCACCTCCGCTGCAATGCGGTAGGCCTGCCCATCGGGGCGCTACTGACCGCAGGCGAGGCGCATGACAGCACAGCCTACAACGCGCTGATGGAGGAGCGCGACAGCGACCCTGGCGTGATGCTCGCGGACAAGGGCTACGACAGCGACGCAATCCGTCAGGATCTGCGTGATCGCGGCGCTGCGGCGGAGATCCCCACCAAGCGCAACCGTAAGGTGCAGCATACGGTCCACAAGCGGCTTTACACGCTGCGCTCACGCATCGAGTGCTTCATCGGTCATATCAAGGAGCAGCGACGCGTCGCCACCCGCTACGATAAGACCGCCACCAGTTTTCTTGGGTTTGTTCTGCTCGGCGCCATTCGCCGATGGATCAGATTTGTCCACAGGGCCTAGTTGCCGCATCATGCCCGCTCCGCGCTGCCGGTCGCGGCTTCTCTATTATGAATCAGGCGGTGGCAGCGTCTAGAAGGCCCTGTTCAGAGGTTTCTTGACCCGAGTCGGGCCTCCAGTCTGGTGCTCCAGATCGAGAGGCTGAAACACGCGATAAAATAGACCGCGCCGGCGAAGAAATAGGCGGTCTGGCGAACCTGATCGCCGACAAGCCATTGCGGGTCGATCAGCTCGCCCTGCAACACTCCCAGGAAATCGAACATCCCGGCG
>DASXFW010000117.1:0-11081 GCA_036489395.1 Acetobacteraceae bacterium
GTTGATGAATAATCGAATCGGTTGAGTGAGGCACCGGCCTTTGCCCCGTCATGCCGACGAAGGTCGGCATCCACGTCTTGCAGTGCCGCAGCGGAGGAAGACGTGGATGCCGACCTTCGTCGGCATGACGACATTATGCGACCGTGCGTCAACTGCAGCGATTATTCGTCAACCGTGCCTAACCCTCGCCGATACGGGCAAAGAACCAGACAGATGAGACGTTGACCAGCGGGTGTTTGGGAGGGACTTCTCGTTGAATCCGGGCTGTCCGCCATACGGTCCTTTGCCGGACCGGCCGTCAACGTCAATAGGTGGCGAAGAAGCTCGCCGCTTTCTCGGGATCGTAGCCCAGGGCGGTCGTAGAGCTTGGTCGTGCTCGGGTCACGGTGTCCTGCGGCCTTCTGCACGTCTTCGAGTTGGGCGCCATTCTCCAGCGCCGTGGCGATGAAGGTCGCACGCATCGAATGCGCCGAATAGCCGCGCCCCACACTAACACGGAAGCGGGAGAACCACGGAGCGCCACTGTTTGTCTGGCATGATGTCAACACACCACCCGATTCCTTGTCGCGACAGGCGGGTACGGCTGGAACGGTCCGCGGAAAGTCGGCGGCACGCAGGGCAGTAGATGCGCGACGGCCAGCAGCATGATTCGCTTCGCGCCTGGCGCGGCCAAGACCGACCGGCGCAGCCATTGTTGTCCTTTACGCGTGTTCCCCTGGCGCACCAGCTCGCGCCCGATGATCCATTGGTTCTCCGCTTCCGCGCGGCGGCGCAGTGACGCGAGGCGCGCCAGGCCGAAGCGTTCGAGCAATGCGGGATTGCCGAAGATCGCATTCATGCATGGGATGAAGGCGTCGGGATTGGCGGCAAGGCGGCGGTAAGCGCCGTCGGCGCGTGAGCGGACGAACAGCAGAGGCGCATGGTGCGGGGCGTAGGCGAACGGTCCCTGCAAGGCGATGCGGATCAGGTATTCCCAGTCCTCGCCGAAGACGATGCCGGGCGAGAATATGCCGGCGCGGCGGGCGGCGGCGCGGCGGATCAGCACCTGGCCCGGATTGGCGAACTGGTTCTGCACGAGAAGTCGGGGGAGCAGTTCACGCAAAGCGGGGGAGGCGGCCTGGTCTGTCCCGTCACGGCCGCACGTGACCCGGCATGCGGCGGGATTTGACGGGACCGGAGACGCCAGCGCTCTCGTGTCAGGGCTGCGCATGGCGCGGCCACCCACGTGTTTGCCGCGCGCGGCAAGGACAGTCGTGGGTGGTCGCCGGGCCAAGCCCGGCCATGACACGAAAGGCGCGGCGGCGCCGACGGCGGCAACCGCCTGCGGTTCGGCCTCCAGCGCAGCGGCCAGCGTCTCGAGCGCGCTTGGTGCCAGCCAGTCGTCGGCATCAAGGAACAGCAGCGCATCGTCTGCCGCGGCTTCCGCGCCGCGGTTGCGGGCGGCGGAGACGCCGGCGTTGGGCTGGCGGATCAGGCTGAGGCGAGGGTCGGCGAAGCGGGACACGATCGCAGCCGTGCCGTCCGTCGAGCCATCGTCCACGATAATATGCTGCAGCTCGCAGTGGGTCTGCCCGAGGACCGAACCGATCGCGTCGGCGATGTAAGCAGCAGCGTTGAAAGCGGGGGTAACGACGGCGATGCGCAAGCCTGTTCACCACGAAGGCACGGAGCCACGAAGAGCGTGAGCCCCTCGTGTCTTCGTGCCGTCGTGGTTAATTCTTTGCTTACGCCGCCTTGCTGGTCGCCACGCCCTTGTCTTCCAGCAGCGTCTCAAGCTCGCCCGACTGGAACATCTCCATGATGATGTCGCAGCCGCCGACGAACTCGCCCTTCACGTAAAGCTGCGGGACCGTAGGCCACTGCGAGAATTCCTTGATCCCCTCGCGCAGTTCCATGTCCTCCAGCACGTTGGCGGAGTTGAACGGCACCTGCAGGTGCGACAGGATCTGCACCACGCGGGCGGAGAACCCGCATTGCGGGAACATCGGCGTGCCCTTCATGTAGAGCATGACGGGGTTTTGCTCGATTTCGCCCTGGATGCGGTCGAACACTTCAGCCATTGGTCGGGAACTCCTGTTACTCGGGTGCGTCGGTTACTCGGGTGCGGATGTCTGCAACGCGAGGGCGTGCAGCTCGCCCCCCATGCGGCCGCGCAGGGCCGCGTAAACCATCTGATGCTGCCGGACGCGCGGCACGCCGCGGAACGCTTCGGACACGACATTGGCGGCGTAGTGGTCGCCGTCGCCGGCCAAATCCTCCATCGTCACGCGCGCATCGGGAAGCGCCGCCTTGATCAGGGCCTCGATCTCGCTCGCCGCCATGGCCATGCCGGTGGGTCCCCCTGCTAGTCGGTGCCGTCCATCCAGAACGGGAAGAAGCGCTCGTGTGCCGCGCGCAACGCCGCGACGGATATTGTACCGCCATCGGGCAGTGTCAAATCCCGTCCTCCCGAAGTCGCGATGCGCATGGCGGGGATGTTGGCGGCCTCGGCGGCGCGGACGAAGGCGGCGGCGTCGGGGACGGCGACCAAATAGCGGCCCTGGTCCTCGCCGAACCAGAAGGCGTGGCCGGGGATTTCGCGCGGGTGGGTGAACACGCGGGCGCCGACGCCGCCGGCCATCGCCATCTCCGCCAGCGCCACCAGCACGCCGCCGTCCGATACGTCATGGCAGGCGCGGATCGTGCCGTCGAGGATGCGGGCGCGGACGAAGTCGCCGTTGGTGCGCTCGGCGGCCAGATCGACCGGTGGCGGGGCGCCTTCCTCGCGGCCGGCGATCTCGCGCAGCCACAGCGACTGGCCGAGCCAGCCTTTCGTGGCACCCAGCAGCACCACGTCCAGCCAGGGCGGCAGCGCGATCCCGACCGCCTTCGCCGCGTCGTCCAGCACGCCCAGACCGCCGATCGCCGGGGTGGGCAGGATCGCGCGGCCCTCCGTCTCGTTGTAGAGCGACACGTTGCCCGACACGACCGGGAAGTCGAGCGCCTCGCACGCCGCCGCCATGCCGCGGATCGCGGCGGCGAACTGACCCATGATCTCGGGCTTTTCCGGGTTGCCGAAGTTCATGTTGTCGGTCAGCGCCAGCGGGCGGGCGCCGGTCGCGGTGATGTTGCGCCAGGCCTCGGCGACGGCCTGTTTGGCGCCTTCCTCGGGGTCGGCGGCGCAGTAGCGGGGCGTGCAGTCGGTGGTCAGCGCCAGGGCGGATTTCTGGCCGTCCAGCTTCACGATGGCGGCGTCGGCCGCGCCGGGGCGCTTCACGGTCAGGCCGCCGACGGTGGAATCGTACTGGTCCCAGACCCAGGCGCGCGAGCACAAATCCGGGCAGCCGATCAGCTTGTGCAGCGTTGCGGTCAGGCCGAGGCGGTCTTCCAGACGGTTGGGGTTCAGCGTCGGCAGCTTCGGCGTTTCGATCGTGTCGCGGTGGTACAGCGGCGCCTGCGCGTTCAGCGGGGCCAGAGGGATGTCGGCCTCGACCTGGCCGTGGTGACGCACGACGATGCGGCCGGTGTCGGTCAGGTGGCCGATGACCGCGAAATCCAGGTCCCATTTCTCGAAGATGGCGCGCGCCACGTCCTCGCGGTCCGGGCGCAGCACCATCAGCATGCGTTCCTGCGATTCCGACAGCATGAACTCGTAGGCGGTCATGCCGGTCTCGCGCGCCGGCACCTGGTCGAGGTCCAGCTCGATGCCGACGTTGCCCTTCCCGGCCATTTCGACCGACGAACTGGTCAGGCCGGCGGCGCCCATGTCCTGGATGGCGACGATCGCGTCGGTCGCCATCAGTTCGAGGCAGGCCTCGATCAGCAGTTTCTCCGTGAAGGGGTCGCCGACCTGGACGGTGGGGCGCTTTTCCTCGCTGTCGGCGGCGAACTCGGCCGAGGCCATGGTGGCGCCGTGGATGCCGTCGCGTCCGGTCTTGCTGCCGACATACACCACCGGGTTGCCGATCCCCGCGGCGGCGGACAGGAAGATGCGGTCGGCGGGCGCCACGCCGACGGTCATCGCGTTGACCAGCGGGTTGCCGTCATAGGCTGGGTGGAAGTTGATCTCGCCGCCGACGGTGGGCACGCCGACGCAGTTGCCGTAGCCGCCGATGCCGCGCACCACGCCATCGACGATGGCTTTGGTGCGCGGGTTGGACGGGCTGCCGAAGCGCAGCGCGTTCAGGTTGGCGACCGGGCGGGCGCCCATGGTGAACACGTCGCGCAATATGCCGCCCACGCCGGTCGCCGCGCCCTGGTACGGCTCGATGAAACTGGGGTGGTTGTGCGATTCCATCTTGAAGATGGCGGCCAGGCCGTTGCCGATATCGACCACGCCGGCGTTCTCGCCCGGGCCGTGGATCACCCAGGGGCGCTTGGTCGGCAATTGCCGCAGCCAGACGCGGGAGGATTTGTAGCTGCAGTGCTCCGACCACATGACGGAGAACACGCCGAGCTCGGTGAAGCTGGGCGTGCGGCCCATGATCTCCAGGACCTTGGCGTATTCGTCCGCGGACAGGCCGAAGTCGCGGGCGAGGGCCTGGTTGACGGCGGGAGGTGCGGGAGGGTCGGTCATGCGCTATGGAGCTGTTGCAGGCGCTGATATAGCGGGCGTGGTTCCAGGCTGCCATCCCGCCGAGCGCCTCCAGCCTGATGCGCCATCAGGCGTGGGGAGAGAGCAACCGCGCCTGCTGTCCCCGTCGCGCAAGGATCGCGACCGCCTTCCGATCGAACGAGACGAAGGTCTCGCCGCCCAGCCAGTTGCCGTCAAAGGCGATGATGCCATCGGCAAAGTCGCCGCCCGCGTCAAGCACGCGCAGGCCCGCTTCGACGGCGGGACGGTTGACCACAACGTTGCGCATTTCGAGCAAGCTGCGGATCGCCGCGGCAATGTCGGCGTATGCCGTCTTATATCCCCGGTCCAGCACCCGGACGAATTCGCAGAGGGCCTGCACGCTGACGGCGACAGCCTCGGCGCTTTCCAAGGTATCGATCGCCACCTGCTGTTGGGCCTCGTCGTCGTTCAGCACCACCCGCAACAGCACATTGGTATCGGCCGTGATCTTCACTCCCGACCCAACCCCGCCGAGGCTCCCGCCCGCGCGATCACCTCGTTGATGTCCGCAATCGACAGCCGCACGCCGCTGGTCTTCCCGGCGAGAATGCCCCGGAGCCCGTGCCACGTCCCCTGTGGCCGGTCTGCCTTCAGTTCCGCACGCCCATTGGGCAGCAGATCGAGGCTGATCCTGTCGCCGGGCCGAATCCCGAGGTGCTTGAGTACGTCCTTGCGGAAGGTGACCTGGCCGCGCGCCGTAACCGTTAAAGTGGTCATGACCATCGATGCTCTGCTTAGCGTCACATGGTAATGCAAGATCGCATTACAAGCAACGGAATGCCGGATGCGGTGATCGGCCAGTGCCGCGATAGATTGCGGCGCACCGCAATGCCGCTAAGCTGCCGGACAGCAAGGGGAAAGGAACACGCCATGATCGATGTGCACACCCATTGGCGGCCCGCCGAAGTCGCCGACGCCCTGCGTGCCCGCGGCAAGGAGCCGCGCATCCTGCGCAACGCGAGCGGCGCCGAGGTGCTGAAGTCGCGCATGGGCGACGAACCGCTGGACAGCGCGTTCGACGAGGTCGAGGTCCATCTCGCCCGCATGGACCGCCAGGGGGTGGAAACCAGCGTGCTGTCGGTGCTCGGCTCGTTTTGCTGGATCGAATCGCAGCCGCTGGAGGTGTCCGGCCCGTTGTGCCGGCGCGTCAACGACCGGTTCTCGGCGATCTGCGCCGCGCATCCCGACCGCTTCGCCGCGTTCGCCGCGCTGCCGCTGACGGACATGGCCGCCGCCGCCGCGGAACTGGAACGGGCGATGGCGCTGCCCGGCGTGATCGGCGCGCAGTTGCCGGGCAACTTCTTCCTGACGCGCAAGGATGCCGAGGCCGCGCGCCCGCTGCTGGAGGTCGCCAACCGCCACAGCGCAACGCTGCTGATCCACCACGGCCCGCGCCCAGGCGACGCGTTCCCGAAATTCGGCGGCGACAGCGATAACGCGCGCCGCCGCAACGGCACGCTGGACATGCAGGCGAGTCTGTCCTCGGTGATGGTGACGCTGTGCCTCACCGATCTGCTGGCGGCGTACCCGGACGTGACGATCGTCGTGCACAACCTTGGCGGCAACATCCCCTACGAAGTGGAACGGATGGATCACCGTTGCCTGCTCGACACGCCGGACGAGGAGCTGCCGTCGGCTCGGTTCCGCCGGGCGGGGGTGTTCGTGGATTGCAACTCGTTCGGGCCGCGGGCGATCGAGGCCGCGGTGGCGCTGTACGGCGCGGACCGCATCGTATGCGGGACGGATGGCAGCGCGTTCGGGGTGGACTGGACGCGCAAGGCACTGGCCGACGCGCAGATCAGCGAGACGGAGCGGGAGGCCATCCTGCGGCGGAACGCGGCAGCGATGCTGGCGCGGGCGGGGACGGCGGCCGAGGGGATGCGGGCGGCGGCGGAATAGCAGGGCGGCGACCGACGGTGTCGGCGCCCTGCATTCCGGTCGTGACCTCGCCAGGGCGGACGGTGCGTGGCGAACCGACAGGTGATCGCAGGAGGCCGCTGGGGTCGTGGTCCGCCGGTTGACATGTGATGCACATGTTTCCATGCTCGACGTATGGGAAGCATGATCCAGATACGCAATGTCCCCGATGCGCTGCATCGCCACCTTAAATCGCGTGCGGCGCTGCTGGGGATGTCGCTGTCCGACTATTTGCTCGGGGAGATCCGCCAGGCGGCGGAGCGGCCAACGATCGATGAGCTCCGTGCGCGGCTTCGCAGCCGCGTGGGAACGGCCCTGTCCGTGCCGCCCGCCGAGGCTGTGCGCGCGGAACGCGACCGCGTGTGATCGTCGTCGATGCGTCGGCCATGCTTGAAGCCCTGCTGCGCTCGCCGGCCGCGGCTGCCGTGGAGGACCGGTTGTTCTCGCCCGGCCAAACCCTGCACGCACCGCATTTGCTCGATGTCGAAGTGGCGCAGGTGATCCGCCGATATGCGGCGAACGGCGACATCGATGCGGAGCAAGGCCGTGTGGCGCTCGGCGATCTCGCGGATTTTCCGCTGGTGCGCTATCCGCATGATCTGCTTTTGCCGCGTATCTGGGAATTGCGGCACAACCTGACGGCGTATGACGCCGCCTATGTCGCGCTTGCCGAAGCGCTCGATGCGCCGTTGCTGACGCGCGATCGGCGTATCGCTATGGCAGCCGGGCATCGTGCGCGGATCGAGTTGGTGTGATCGCGTGTGCGAACCGGACGGCGGTGTCCCAGGGTTTCTGATTTATGCTGCGGCGCTCTCGCCGCCACCGAAGTTGTCCGGAATTGGCCCATACCACCACAGGCTCCGCAAAGCAGGATTAGCGTTTGGCGCTTGTGCGCCATCAGTTCGCTCTGACCCTGCTGAACACGTACTGATAGGCACGATGCTTGCTGGTTGCCGCGCGACCGCGACCGAAAGCGCGGACAGCAAAAGTAGCGGTGCAAAAATTGAACGCTTGATGGGTTCCTCCCAGCGGCAGTGGACGGCGTTCCGGGCATTGTTAGCACGAGCCACCCGACGCTTCGCCGCGATTCGTGCTGGTGGAACGCCAAGTGGGCAAACCCACCGTTACTATGAACAGACACCAAATACGCCATAGTCAGAAAAGGCAGAGAGAGGGGCGCGCCTGTCAGCCCGCCGACTACGGCCGAAGCCTCACCCCCGCGCCACCAGGAACTGCTTGTTGACGCAATTCTCCAGCCGCCCGTCGCGCAGGTAGCGCGCCGCGGTGCGCGACGAGAACGCACGATTGTCCCGCATGCTCTCCGGCGTGAAGAACGCCGAGTGCGGCGTCAGCACCAGCCGGTGGCGAATCCAATCCTCGTCGCGCTGCCAGGCCGCGATCAGCCGCGACTGCGGATTGGCCGGCTCCTCCGGCAGCACGTCGAGCCCCGCCGCGCGCACGATGCCGTCCTTCATCGCGTCATACAGCGCATCGATATCGACGATCGGCCCGCGCGCGGTGTTGATCAGAATCAGCCCGCGCTTCGCGGCTGCGAATGCGTCCGCACCCATCAGCCCGCGCGTCTCCGCCGTCAGCGGCGCGTGGATGCTGACGAAATCGCACTGCCCCATCAGCTCCGCCAGCGTGTCGGCGCGGCGCACGCCGATCGCGAGTTCATAACCGTTCGGCTGATACGGATCGAAGAACACGACGTCCATGTCGAACGCCTTGGCCCGGCGCGCGGCGGCGGTGCCGATGCGCCCCATGCCCACCACGCCGAACGTGCAGATCGACAGCCGATGCCCGAACGGATTGTGCGCCGGCCGCCAGTTGGCGCGCAGATCCGCGCGCAGCTCGCTGTCGTGATACGCGATGCTCTTGGCCAGCGTCAGCATCAGGGCGATGGCGTGGTCGGCGACCTCGCGCGTGCCGTAGTCCGGCGTGTTGCAGACGGCGATGCCCATCTTGCCCAGGCGTTCGAGCGGCACGTCGTCGTAGCCGACGCCCATCTTCGCGAGGATGCGGCACTTGCGCAGCTTGTCGATGTATTGCGCCGGCGGGCAGCCGCCGACGATGGCGTCGGCATTGGCCCATTGCTCGTCGCTCACGTCCGCAAACGCGCGACAGAAATCCATGCCGAATCCCGGACCCACCGCGTCGCGTGCCACTTGCTCATATTCCGCCGGCATGTTCGGCCAGAGAATGCGCATTGCCATCGTTTCGTTCCCCATCGCTTGTGCCTGCGCGGCAGAGTGCCACCATGCCGCACGCCCCGTCGTGGCAGATGATCCAGCCACGCGGGAAGGCCGCCGGCAAGGAGCGACGAGATGAAGCTGCGCGCGACCCGTTTGGTGGACGGCCCGATCATCGGGCCGGAACTGCATCCCAGCATCGGCACTAACATTCAAGGGCCGTCGCTGATCCGCGTGCCCGACTGGATCGAGGATCGGCTCGGCGCCTACTACCTGTATTTCGCCGACCACAAGGGCAGCTACATCCGGCTGGCCTATGCGGATCAGCTTGCCGGGCCGTGGCGCGTGCATCCGCCGGGCAGTCTGCGCCTGGCGGAGTCGGGGTTCCTGACCGCGCCGCCGGCGGTTTCCCCCGATGAGCTCGCGCGGTTCGAGGCGCAGTATCGCGCGCGCGGCGTGGCGATCTCGCATGACGTGCTGTCGGAGATCACCACGCCGCACATCGCCTCGCCGGATGTGCACATCGATGCGGAGCACCGGCGGATCGTCATGTATTTCCACGGGCTGGAGGGCGTGGGCGAGCAAGTGTCGCGGGTGGCGATCTCGCGCAACGGGGTGGACTTTGCGGCGCGGCCAGAGGTGATCGGCCGTTCCTATATGCGCATCTTCCGGCACGGCGGCATGACCTATGCGCTGACCATGCCGGGCGTGCTGTCGCGCTCGGCCGACGGGCTGGGTGGTTTCGTGACCGGACCGATATTGTTCAACCCCAACATGCGTCATGCGGCGCTGTTGAAGCGCGACGGCGCGCTGCTGGTGTTCTGGACCCAGGCCGGTGACGCGCCGGAGCGTATCTTGCTGAGCCGCATCGCGCTGGAGGGCGACTGGCACGGCTGGCACGACGAGCCGTCTGTCGAAGTGATGCGGCCGGACCATGCCTGGGAAGGGGCGGCGGCACCGTGCGTGCCATCCGTGCGCAGCACGGCGTACGGGGTGGTGAACCAGCTCCGCGATCCGGCGGTGTATGAGGAAGCGGGGGTGACGTACCTGCTGTACGCGGTTGGCGGGGAGAGCGGGATTGGCATTGCGCGTGTGGCGTTTGGGTAGGGCGTGGGTCGATCTGGGTGGGATGGTATGCCGGGGGCTAACGCGAGGCTCGGTGCTTCGCATCGGTACGACCGTAGCCTCCACGCCGGCGCAGATCGCGCACCATGGACGCACGCGGCACGCGGTTGATGCGTGTCTGGTAGCCGGGGCCCTGCTGCTGAAAATAGGCGAGCACGTCCGCGTCGATCCGCAGGCTCTTGAGCACCTTCACCGGCCGGTAGAACCGCCCCCGTACGGCGCCGGACCAGTCGGTAACTTCCGGGGCGTCGGGATCACGCGTGTCGATGTTCGAGGCCGGCAACGCGGCCGCTCGCTTGAGCCGCGCCGCCTGCGCTGGGTCCACGCCATCGAACGCGGCGGCAAGAGCTTCAGAATATGCCTTCTTCATGGTGCTTGCGCTCACGTGGTGTCGCCTTCCTCACGCTGATGATGCGGCCGGCTGTACTGCCGTCCGGTTGCTGGACAGGGTCGGTGCGGACGACAAACAATAAGACCAGCCGGCCGCGCTGCCCACCGTGTGCCAGCGGTCACCGTCCGGATGCGGATCAGGCCTGGACCGTGCCAACGGATCGCCCGCCAGGACCGGGACACCGTCGGCCAGGGACAGCGCCTGGTGATCGATAGCCTCGACCCGCCGCGCCCCCCCAGTGACTATTTTGATGAACCAGATCTATGGTCGCCCTCGTGTCGGTCCAAGCGTGGTCCGGATCCGCGGGTAATTCGGCTGCCTCGTTCCTATGATGGCCCGCATCTTGCTCGGCTCCAGCATCGCCAGAATCGGAAAGCTTGCGCGAATCGCCACACTCTGTCAGTGGGCAATCTTGGACGCGTGGTCTGGGCGGTCCACACACTCTGGGCGAGGCCGCCCCGTTCCTGGCATAGCAGAGGTTCAAACTCCGATGGCAGGAACTACCAAAAGGCAAACGATCGCAGAAGATCCACCTTTGGCGCCACTAATTTCTGACGAGCTAACGTTACGCTCCGCGTTCAGGGAGCGAAATTCTGACTACGTTTATTTGTCTATTCATCCAGCGGATCTGGAAAAGTACGAATCGGAAGGATGGGAACTCGAACGTGCAGGGCAAACTGCGTCGCGGATCCGTCGGCGAAAGAGCGGAGATAAGAAACTTGAGCTTCCTCGCTGTTTGGAGTGGGTAGAAACGTCCGCCCCTTGCCTTGCCGGGCCACGCCACCCACCTGATGGCGTTTCTTTGTTCGGCTGAAAGGGGCCGTTTCTTCGTCCCGGCCTGACGACCCCCAGGCGCCGCGCA
>DASXFW010000118.1:0-5866 GCA_036489395.1 Acetobacteraceae bacterium
CCGGCCTTTGCCCCGTCATGCCGACGAAGGTCGGCATCCACGTCTTGCAGTGCCGCAGCGGAGGAAGACGTGGATGCCGACCTTCGTCGGCATGACGACATTATGCGACCGTGCGTCAACTGCAGCGATTATTCGTCAACAGTGCCTTAGGTTTGATCCGCATCAATCAACCCGCGGCGTCAGGCTGTTCCCGTTGGATCCCGATCCGGCGAGATGCGAGCGGGGATATCGCCGACCTCGTCCAAAATGTTCGTAATGATGGGGTTCGCACCTGGAACATAGCTGATCCAGTAGCGGTGAACCTTGATCCAATGAAATCCGAACGATGCCAAAGCGGGATAGGGCCGCGGGAAGAAGAACCAACGTTTCGGTCCAATTGCGAGTTCCTCAACCGCCGTCTGGTATGCCTCGATCAACTTGCGAGCGGCAGCCAGTGGCGCCAGTCATTCAAAGCGATGGGTCCGACGCCGGTCCGTCACAACTGTGGCCGGCTCAGGTCCTGCCGTCGTAACCCGCAGGGCAATCGCCTATACTGGGAATCCGCGCGGAACACCCGGGCAGCGCCCGTGCGGACCGTTGCAAGTTTAGATTTTAACACGGAGTAAGATCGAGGAACACGGAGTGCCACGGAGCCGCTTTCCCGGTGGGCAACGCTGCAGCGAACGCCCGGTCTGCAATAGATTCTGTTGAATTCCAGCGCTATGCAGGCAGCAGTACACGAGTACGGTCGCTCCGTGGCACTCCGCGGCCCTCGATCTTTCTCCGTGTTAAAAGCTAAACTTGCAACGAACCGCACGGACTTCGCGGCCAAAGCGGAGAGTCCCCCACTGCCGCTCCCCGCTGGCATCCGCCAAATGCGATGGCCCTGTCGGAACCCGTCAGAATCGCTGACGCGAGGTACTGGCCGTGCTGACCGTCGGGGCGTAGCACGAAGGTAGCGGCGGAGGATTCCCAGATACTGGACCCGTGCCGACGCAGAGATTTGGACGGGCAAATGCCGTCAGGCCGAGCGAGTTCGCTTTGCGGGTCGTGTCTTGGAAGACGGTAAAGCAGCCCGGTGCGCCCGCTCGTAATCTGCGAGCATCCGACGCGCTTCAATCTGGATCGCTCGCGCATCGAGCAGGTTTCCTTCGGCGATATCGCATACGCTGCGTTCCAGAACGTCAGTAATGCTCTGCGGAACGGGGCGCGTGGGCTGGTCATCCATGCCGGAGCCTCCTGGCCGCACATGATCCGGGCCCGATCGACCATAAAGTCCAGCGGTGGGCTGCTATGTCGGTTCCAACCTCGCCCATGCCGTGCACGACGGGACGCCGATCGACCCGTGGCCCGCCCACGTCAAGGCGATCCGCGCAATGGCATGAACCTGTACGGCAGGACCGAGGCTGGGTTTGCGCGGCTGTCTCCGGCCGACGGGGCGTTCTCCCTGTTCGCGGACATTGCGGATCGTTCCGATCACGGCTTCGAAGCGGCGCCCGACCTCTGCCTCGGCAAGATCGTATCCGAGTTGCGCGAGCAGCTCTCGCATGTCGGACAGGTCTGCAACAACGGCTTGTCTGATCGTCAACATCGCCGGTCGATCCTCGATCCAACCCTGGCATCCGTGCGCGGCCATCATAGCGGCACATCAGTGCCGCCATAGTCCGCATGTGCCGCAGGAATAGCGCCGATGCGCGGAACGCGCATGGCGCGACGCGCGCACCGCAGGCACACTCCCGGCAAAACCGGTCCGGGGGGATACCATGAACCAGCCGCAGCAAGCGGAGCGCGGCGGCCTGCACGCGCTCGATGCCAGGCCCATGTCGCCACGCCAGCGTTATGCCGCGCTGCTGGTGGCGTTCGGCGAATTCATCGACGGCTACGACCTGCTGGTGATCGGCGGCGCGCTGATCTTCCTCAAGCCGGCGTTCAATCTTTCGCCTGGCAAACCGGCGCGCTGGGCGCTTCCGGGTTCCTCGGCGCCATGGTCGGGCTGATGGTGTTCGGCGACATGTCGGACCGCCTCGGCCGCCGCGCCATCTTCGTCGCCAACCTGCTGTTCTTTGTCGTGTTCTCCATCCTGTCGGCGTTCATCACGTCGGTGCCGCAGCTATTCGCCGCCCGCTTCCTGGTCGGTGTCGGCATCGGCATGGATATACCGACCAGCACCGCATACCTGGCGGAGATCGCGCCGGCGCGGCATCGCGGCAAGGTGCTGGGCTCGCTCACGCAGATCATGTGGATTCTGGGCGCGTTGAGTTCGACGCTGGTGGCGCTGCCGCTGCAATGGATGTTCGGGCCATCGGCGTGGCGCTGGATGTTCGGCCTGGCGGCACTGCCAGCGGCGCTCGTGCTGCTGGGCCGGCAAGGATTGCCCGAATCGCCCCGCTGGTTGATCGCGCACGGCCGCGCCGCCGAAGCGCGGGAGGCGCTGGCGAGCTTCGGCGTGGAGGCGACGGAAGCCGACGTCGCGTCACGCGGCGGCCGCGGTTGCTGGAGCGAATTGTTCCGCCCGCCGATGCGCCGCCGGGTCTGGTGGGTGGCGACGATCTTCTTCCTCAATTGCCTCGCGGGACCGATCGCGACCGTGGCGACGCCCTACGTCATCCACACCGTCGGCGCGTTCTCTGTGCAGACCACGCTGTTGTTCAGCAGCATGGTGTGGGGCACCAGCCTGATCGGTTCGGTTTGCAGCTTCTTCCTGATCGACCGGATCGGGCGCAAGCCGCTTTGCTACGCGTCGCTGATCCCGGCGGGCATCATGGCGCTGGCGATGGCGCTGACCGCCGGCCGCAGCCCAACCATGCTGGTGGGCGGCTATTTCATGTTCAGCTTCTTCATCTGGCTTGGCGGACCGTCGCTGCAATGGGGCTGGTCGAGCGAGTTGTTCCCGACGCGGCTGCGCGGACGCAGCCAGGGCTTCTGCAACGGCATGTGCCGGCTGGCGATCTCCATCAACATTTTCCTCGTGCCGGTGGCGTTGGCCAGCATCGGTTTCGGCCCGTTCATCGCCCTGCTGTCGCTACCGCTGTTCGCTTACGCGCTGATCGTGAGCCGGCTTGATATGTTCGAAAGCACGGGGCTGAGTTTGGAGGCGTTGGAGACGCGCGAATGACGCGTGCGTAGCAACCTGGCCGCTTGCACGCGACACGACGCGTCAACGCCAAGGGCCGCTGATATTACGGCTGACGCCTTATCCCGAGAGGATTCGATTGGCACGAATCAGGGCGACGGGGCCAGCCATGGTCTGGCCCCGTGCTTCACGCGTAGCAGGTTTGGTGGTGCGAGACGGCAGGCGGCCCGGTCGGCGGACCGGTGCCGCGACGGGCGATCTGCCGCCTCGGCGCGGGCAGCACCGCATGCTGGGTGCTGGTTGGCGGCAACCGTCGCGGCGCACGGCGGATGTTCGCGCTGCAAAGCGGTGTGCGCACCGGCGCGGGCGCTGGGTCCGGGTCGATCAGGCTGGGCACAATGCCGAGCGCTTCAAGCTGCGACCACAGGGATTTGCCGCTGTCGCATCCCAGCAGCTTGGCCAGCAATGCGTTGAGCACGCTGGGGAGTTCGGGCTCCTCCGGCGCGGTTGCCTGGCCGCGACGCGTGCGGGCGGCCATGGCGTCCGACTGGCTGGGGATCGAGGCGTCCGCTGTTTGTGCGGAATCCTGCGGCAGGGCTGGCCGGGCAACTGGCTTCGAGGCCAGCCGGCGGGCGCGGCGCTGCCGCATGGACAGGGAGTGTTCGAGCAGGAAGATGATGAGCAGGGCGATGAGGTAGGCGGCCCAGGCCGGCATCAGGTCGGGCGAATCCGGGTCAACCCGATCTGGATCGGGGTCATAGGCTTCGGCCGGAGCGGTGTGCTGGTCGCCCATAATGGCCGGTGTATAAGGCAAGCGGCGGTGTGTGTCAATATAAATAACATGACGTGGTTAGAAAATCTTGCGAATGGCCGCAGACGTGGCCATGGACGCCGACTCTTCGCGTGATGCCCGCGCCGCGGCCGTGGCAGAAGAGTCCGCCATTCTGCCGCTTGGCATCACTTGTGTACAAGGCGGCTCGTCCTCGGCAAGATATCGAGCCTGCACCTGAGTGACGCCCTTTGACGGGTAGCCGCCGACCGATCATCCAGGCTGTCGGCTCCCCGTGTTTGCCTCCTCTCCCGGCGCCGCTAATCTGCCTGCCGCGGGCCGCTGCGTGCTCGCGCTGTGATCGTATCGAGGAAACGCCAGGATGCAGAAACGTATTGCCATCGTCGGAGCCGGGGCGGTGGGCGGCTATGTCGGCTCCAGCCTCGCCCATGCCGGGCATGACGTAACGTTGATCGACCCGTGGCCCGCCCACGTGGAGGCGATCCGCGCCAACGGCATGAACCTGTATGGCATGACCGAGGCCGAACGCCGCACCGTCAAAGTCCCCGCCATGCACCTGACGGAAGTGCAGAGCCTGGCGAAGCAGCGGCCGATCGACATCGCGTTCGTCTCGGTCAAGTCGTACGACACGATCTGGGCGGCGACGATGATCCGCCAGTACCTGTCGCCGAACGGCGTCGTGGTGTCGATGCAGAACTGCATCAATGAGGAGCGCGTCGCGTCGGTGGTCGGTTGGGGGCGCACGCTGGGCGTGATCGTCGGCGGCGGTGTCGGCGTCGATCTGTACGAACCGGGCCACATCCGCCGCGGCTACGCCAAGTCGGCGACTGCCGTCGGCTTCTATGTCGGCGAACCGAACGGCCGCATCACCCGCCGCTCGCAGGAGATCGCCGCGATGATGAACGACGTGGACAATGCCAAGGCCACCGACAATCTGTGGGGCGAGCGCTGGACCAAGCTGTGCGTCAACGCGATGCGCAACGGCGTGTCCGCCGCGACCGGCATGGGGGGCAACGACCGCGACAAGCACGACGCGGTGCGCCGGGTCTGCATCCGGCTTGGCGGCGAGGCGGTGCGGGTGGGCCAGGCGCTCGGCTACAAGCTTGGCAAGGTCGGCGCGCTGCCGCCGGAATCGCTGGCGCGCGCGTCGGAGAACGACCCCGGCGCCCTGGGGGAGATCGAGGGCCTGCTGCTGTCCGCCGCGGCAGGCGGTGGGCGCGCGTCGTATCAGCGCCCGTCGATGGCGCAGGACATGGCGAAGGGCCGCCGCACCGAGATCGAGCTGATGAACGGCTTCATTGCCGCGGAGGGCGCGAAAGCTGGCGTGCCCGCGCCGACCAACGAGATGATCACCCGCCAGGTGCTGCGCGTCGAACGCGGCGAGATCCCGCCGCGGCCGGAGAACGTGCTGGTCAATTCGTAAGGGCCGCGGGATGGTGGGTGCGACAGGGATTGAACCTGTGACCCCCGCCGTGTGAAGACGGTGCTCTACCGCTGAGCTACGCACCCGAACCGGGGCCGGTGTGATAGGCGGCGCGGCTTTCGGGTGTCAAGCTGCCCGGCCATTGCGAGCGGTGGAGCGGTCGTGGCGAGAAACATGCGCATGCTGTCCGGGACGGCGGCGCAATCTGTCCGGGGAAGGCTCCTCATTCTGTCATTGCGAGTTGGCCACCGGCCTTCGGCCGACCCGCGCTGGATGAAACTGTGACGGTCGCAGCGTAGGTTCTCCCCTCCCCTTGAGGGAGGGGTTGGGGGAGGGGTCGATTTGTACGCCTCGACCCCTCCCCCCAACCCCTTCCACAAGGGGAGGGGAGGGCCTTGTTTCTTGTTAGTCCGCCTGGCCGAAGCAATCCCCGCGGGAGATTGCTTCGGCCAGGCGGCCTCGCAATGACAGGAAGCGAGTTGGCCACCGGCCTTCGGCCGACCCGCGCTGGATGAAACTGTGACGGTCGCAGCGTAGGTTCTCCCCTCCCCTTGAGGGAGGGGTTGGGGGAGGGGTCGATTTGTACGCCTCGACCCCTCCC
>DASXFW010000125.1:0-2664 GCA_036489395.1 Acetobacteraceae bacterium
CCGCTTCGCCGCCTGGGACCTGACACAGGTCCATCTCGTCGACCCACACACCGGCACGGTGCTCTGCCGGCTGTTCCCGCAGGACAAGGCGGCCAACGCCTCCGGCCGGCGCCGAAGCCTGCAGCCGGTCACCGCCGAGCCTGTCACGCCATCGCCACCGCCAACGCCAGCGCGCGGCATCGGGCCGCTGCTGGCGCGAATGATCGACAACCAGGCGGCGACCGGATTGCCGCCGGCCTACCTCCCCAAGGACGAAGGAGACGACGCGTGAACAACAAGATGCTGGCGCTCTATGGTCTGAAATGGAACCCGTTCGCCCCCAGCGTGCCGACCGAGGCCCTGCATTCACCACCCGCCTGGAATCGTTCTGTTGGCGGGTGCATCAACTCGCCGGCGAAGGTTGGAAATCCGCACGCTGCGTTCGATGAGCGGGGACGGGAAACGGGGTGATGCCGGATGGCTTGAACCACCGCGCCCGTCCTCGACTCTACCTCTGCCGGCTGGCGTCGTAATTTGCACCGACATAGCAACGAATATGGCCATGCTTCTCTGCTTGCTGGGAAGACCGCGGTTCAGGCTCTATCTGGCAGGCGCAAGGGGTTGATCGGCAGGGCTTGGCGGGGGCAGCCGCCCCATCGGTCACGTTGGGCGCAGGATCAGCGAGCCGACCAGTCCGCGAAACAGGGCCGCGTCGGGACAGTTGGCGGCGAACGCCAGCCTGACCCGGCTCGCGGTTTCCTTGACCCGCACCGCGATCTTCAGCAACCGCGACCGGAGGGTGGAGAACTCGCCGCCGGCCAGCGTTTGCGGCCGCGGAATGGCATCGCTCAGGGTGCGCATCAGCCAATAGGCCGCGGTGTGCAAGGTCAATCGCATCTGGTTGGCCAGTGGCGATCGGCAGCTGGTCCGGTCCGACGCCAGTTGGCTCTTATGCCGCTTGATCAGATTCTCTGCTTGGCCGCGCGCGCAGTAGAGGCTGTCGTAGAGCCACCGCGGGGCACAGCGGCGGATGTTGGTGACAACGTAGCGGGTATCGAGACCTTTATAAGTCACCTCGATGCGGGCCACGACGCGTCGCTGGGATGTCCAACTGTCGGCGGCATAAAGGGTTTCCGTGTAGTCGCGCGTGACGGCCTCTTTTGACGCGTCCCACCGGGCTTCGACCGCCTCGGTGTCAGCCCGGACCAACGCGTCTAGAGCCTTATTCTTAGCCAGGCCGAAGACGTACTGGACGCCGTTCTGCTCGCACCAGTCCATCGCCTCCCACCGCCCATAATGGCTGTCGCCGCGGACCGTGATAATCGTCTTCGGCCAGTGCTGCCGGATTTGCCGCACCAGGCGGCGCAGATACGCCCGCACTTCCCGCCCGTCCGGGGTCTTGCCCGGGCGCAGGACGGTCAGCACACAATGGCCGCTGGCGGCGTCATAGACGTGCACCGGCATGAAGCAGCGCTCATCGTGGAACGCGTTGAACAGCGACAGTTGCTGATGGCCGTGCACGGTGTCGGCGGTGTCATCAATATCGAGGGTGATGGCCTTGGGCGGCCGACGGTAACCCTTGCACCACAGATCCACCATGGCGCGCGACAGCCAGATCAGCGTGCGCAGATCCGGCGCGTTCTCCCACCGTGACATCGTCGGCTGCGAGGCCAGGTCGCCGCCACTCTCGGGCAGCCGTCCGCAGGCCAGCTTGAACGCAGGGTCATCGCGCAGGTCATCCAGATCGTCCGCATCCGGATAGCCGCAGGCGATGGCGAGGATGCGGGCGCGCAAGATGTCCGCCACAGTGTGGGTGATCAGGGCCGGGTCGCGGTGGTCTGGGATCAGCGCGGCGAGCCGCTCGATCAGACCGAGGCGCTTGTCGGCTCCGGCCAGCAGCAGCAC
Organism: Acetobacteraceae bacterium; assembly: GCA_036489395.1. Classification (GTDB taxonomy): domain Bacteria; phylum Pseudomonadota; class Alphaproteobacteria; order Acetobacterales; family Acetobacteraceae; genus JASHVB01. Next base: position 1,885 of record DASXFW010000125.1, read on the forward strand.
ACCGCCATCGGAACTGATTCGGCCGGCAGCGAAGGCGGCGGTGATCTTCTTCTTGCCGATACTCGGCAGCGTGAACGGGAAAAGGCTAGCTTCGGCGTCGGTGGGCATGGCGGATTCTGTCCGGGTGCCAGAGTTGTTGTCAGCACCCAATCTCTACGCAATTCCAGATGGTTGTACCATGCCCATCAGCGAATCCCTGATATGCAGTGAATAAGATGGGCTAGGTCCGGCGAGAACTCGGCGAGCATGCGCATGACCCGGGCACTCATGTCGCCATAGAGCGTGTAGTTGCTTGAACGCATATGCAAAATGCGCTCGCCGATACGGTCGCGCACCTGATGCCACGGCTCGCCCATGACAATGCCGAGCGCCTTGGCTTCATTGGATCGCGCGATCACGCAGCCGTCGTTGTTGGACAGCACCACAAGCGGCACGCCCCGTAGCTCGGGCTGAAACACGCGCTCGCAGCTTGCGTAGAAGTTGTTGCAATCCACGAGTGCGAGCGGAGCTAGAATCGGCTACAACATGCGGATCGACCGGGTGACGACGCCCCAGATTTCGAAAGCGCGGTCCTCGGTGATCTCGATCGGAGAGAAATTCGGGTTCTCCGGATATAACATTACGACATTGCCGCGCCGTCGGTAGCGCTTGATGGTAAACTCGCCGTCGAGCACCGCAAGCACGATGCAGTGGTTGGTGGCCGCGACAGAGCGATCGACAACGGCGATATCGCCGGGAAATAGCCCGGCCCCCGTCATGCTGTCGCCGGCCAGGCGGACG
>DASXFW010000127.1:0-12635 GCA_036489395.1 Acetobacteraceae bacterium
CGCAGCATGCGCGCGGCGATTTCCTTCGCGGTGGGCAGGCGTTCGAGGAGGGCGGCATCGTCGGCGGCCTCGGCCGCGGCGATGGCGTCGTCGCGGTCCGGCCCCGCGGGGCGGCGATAGGCCGGCACGGGCCGGGGGGCACGCAGCGCTGGCCGGGCGGCGCGCGCCGGGGCGGACGGCGGGGTTGGCGTGGCCGGCAGGGTTGGCGCGGCTGGCGGGGCGACGGCCGCGGCGAGGCGGTCCTTGAGGGCGAGCGCGATCTGCAGGCCGCGCATGACGCGGTTGGCGATCAGCCTGACGTTGGGCGTGCCGAAGCGGAGGGCGACCTTGCCGACATGTTCTACGGTAAACGGGGGCTGGCGTTCGAGGACGGCGATGACGCCCTTGCCGTAGTCGAACAACTTGCGGAGGAGGACGAGGAGGCCGGCGGTGCGCGCGGCTTTGGCGGCGGGCGTGGTGGCGTTCCGGCACTGGAGCGAGCCGGGTGGTTGGATAGGCGGCCGGTGGGCTGGGTTGAGGAACATGGGCGGATAAAAGCACAAAACAGGAACGGTGGCAAGGGATATTTTCAGGGGAATGGGTCGGTTTGGCTGGGGGCAAAGGGGCGGGTGCGGCAGTTCCGCGGCCCTCTCACGGCCAGCCCAAGCGGCCTGACAAGAAAATGGGCCATGCAAGTCATGGGTCGGTCGCACGGTTGCCCCGCTCGTCATGCCGACCACCTGATCAAGCGTCCGGTGGTCGGCATGACGGGGGGCGTCGGCATGACGGAGGTGGCGGCATGACGGAGGTGGCGGCATGACGGGGGGCGGCGTCGAGCGTTTCATCCAGGACGGGTCGGCCGCGCCGGCCGGTGGTCAACGCGCGCAATGACAGCGCCCGAGGCTTCGGCTATTTACAAGGATAAGTTTCCCGCAGGAACTGCATCAGCCCGTTGACCGAATTCTCATGCTCGCGCTCGGGCTGCGCGCGGACCCAGCGCACGAAGCCCGCCAGCGTTGCGTCGCGCGACGGCGGCGGGCTGGGCCAGCAGAACGGCTTGCCGTGCATCAGCTCCACATCCACCACGCCCTGCGCGAAGCCGTGGCAGTAGTTTAGCCTGGCATCCGCCGCAGGTTCGCGCGGGTTGACGCTGCACAGTGCGGCCAGTTCGCCGGCGGTGCGGGCGTGCAGATCAACCGCGCGCTGCGCTTGCGCGGACAGGGGAAGCGCCAGGAACGCGAGGGCGGCAAGCAAGGGCAGGCGGCTCATGCAGGGTCTCCTGTCGTGGCGAGAGGATAGATTGAACCCGAGCCGGCACCGGCGCGCCAGCGGTGCCAGCCGGCGGCGCGCAGCTCGCAGGCTGGGCAGGTGGCGCAACCGTAGCCCCATTCGTGCAGCACCGTGCGGTCGCCGAGATAACAACTGTGCGTTTCGGTGCGGATCAGCTCCACCAGCGCGTCGCCGCCGAGCGCGTGCGCGAGCGCCCAGGTGGCCGCCTTGTCGCGCCACATCAGCGGCGTTTCCAGCACGAAGCGGCGCTGCATGCCGAGGTTCAGCGCAAGCTGCAAGGCCTTGATCGTGTCGTCGCGACAGTCGGGGTAGCCGGAGTAATCGGTCTCGCACATGCCGGCGACGATACGGCGGATGCCGCGGCGGTAGGCGATGGCGGCGGCGCAGGTCAGGAACAACAGATTGCGGCCGGGGACGAAGGTGTTGGGCAGGCCCTCGCCGGTCATGGCGATCTGCGTTTCCGACGTGAGGGCCGTGCTGCCGAGGGCGCCGAGCGTCGTTTGCAGGTCCACGATGTGGTCGGCGCCGAGGCGCGGGCCCGCCAGCGCGGCGCGGATCGGTTCGCGGCAGGTCAGTTCGACGGCGTGGCGCTGGCCGTAGGCGAAGCCGATGGTCTCGACGTGAGTGTAGCGGGCCAGTGTCCAGGCCAGGCAGGTGGCCGAGTCCTGCCCGCCGGAGAACAAGACCAGGGCGTGGTCATCGCCGGTCATGCGCGTGCGGGCCACGGCTCCTGTTATGACCGCGCCAGCCGCTGGGTCAGTTGCGCCAGAGGTACCGCCTCCTGCTCCCCCGTCCCGAGGTGCTTCACCTGCGCCACACCCTGCGCCAGGTCGTCCGGGCCGAGGATCACCGCCGCCCGCGCGCCGATGCGGTTGGCGCGCTCCATGCGGCGGCGGACGTTGCCGCGGTAGGCCATTTCCGCCCGCACGCCGGCCGAGCGCAGCGATTGCAGGATGTCCAGAGCGGCGGCTTCCGCCGCGTCGCCGATCGGCACCACCGCGACGGGGGCATCGGCCGCCGGCGGCGCGTCCATCAACATGGCCAGCCGCTCGATGCCGGCCGCCAGGCCGACCGCGGGCGTGGGCGGCCCGCCCATTTCCTGCACCAGACCGTCGTAGCGGCCGCCGCCCATTACCGTGCCCTGTGCGCCCAGCTTGGTGGTGACGAACTCGAACGCGGTGTGGCCGTAGTAGTCCAGGCCGCGGACGATGCGCGGGTTCTCCCGGTACGGCACGCCGAAGCGGTCCAGCCAGGTGCGCACGCTGGCGTAGAACGCCGCCGCCGCGTCCGTCAGGTGGCCGGCGATGACCGGAGCGTTGGCGACGATGCGGCGGTCGCCCTCGTCCTTGCTGTCCAGGATGCGCAGCGGGTTGCGCTCCAGCCGGTCCAGGCTGTCCTTCGACAGCGCGTCGCGGTGCTGGGTGAAATAGCCGACCAGCGCGGCGCGGTAGGCATCGCGGCTGTCCTTGTCGCCGAGGGTGTTGATCTCCAGCACCGTGTCGCCGGCGACGCCGAGCGCCTGGAGAATGGCCCAGCCGCAGGCGATCACCTCCGCGTCCGCCAGCGGTTCGGCGGTGCCCAGCACCTCGATGTCGATCTGGTGGAACTGGCGGTAGCGGCCCTTCTGCGGGCGCTCGTAGCGGAACATCGGGCCGGCCACGAACACCTTCTGCGGCAGCGACTGGGTCAGGCCGTTGGACACCAGGGCGCGGCAGATGCCGGCCGTCGCCTCCGGACGGAGCGTGATCGGGTCGCCGCCGCGGTCGGTGAAGCTGTACATCTCCTTGGTGACCACGTCGGAGGTCTCGCCCAGGGTGCGCGAGAAGACGCGGGTGTCCTCGAAGACCGGGGTGGTCCATTCGTCGAAGCCGTAGGTCGCGGCGATGCGGCGGGCGGTGTCCACCACGTGGGTGTGGCGGCGCTGCTCTTCGCCGATCAGGTCGTGGGTGCCGCGGGGGGGCTGGAGTTCGTTTGCCATGGGATTTGGGTATGTGGGAGTGCTGTGGCGCGCCTGCGACTGGGGGGTGCAGTGCTTCTTGTCAATGGCGGCCTGGCGTCGGGCCTGGTGAGTCAGCGGATCGCGGAGCCGGCGTGAGAGGTGAATGCCTTATCAGTGCCCAGCTTGACCACGCAGCCAGTGCCCTAACGCGTAAATCGATGAGCGGTCCTCGGGCCGTGCCTTCCGCTGCAGGTCGGCCAGGTAATCCGCAACGACGTCGTGAAGATGCCGCCCGGTCCGCCGCGCCGACAGGAGCACCGGCAGCGTGTCGGTGTCCATGAGCCAGACGTCGTATTCCTCGTCCGTCAGCCCGAGATATGCAGCCAACGAGCGTTCCTCGGTATCGTCCGACTCGTGCCACTCACCGATAAAGTCGCTGATGCGATCGGCGGCCACCTCACCCCGGCTATAGAGGTCGAGAAATGTCGGCGCGAGGCTGCGAACACTAGACATCAATCTTCCTTCCTTTGCGGGCCGGCTTGATCCGTTGCCCGGTCACCGCATCAAGCACGCCCTGATGTCTGCCAAGCGTGTCGAACACTTCGACCTCGCCGTGCAAGCTGTCCCACGTATAGAGCAGCGTACCTCGGGCGTTGCGCCATCGGCGGGCGCCATGGATATAGCCGAGATACTCGCACCCGTCCAAATACCCGGGCCTGGGGATCGGTTTGCGGCCCACCTCGGCTGTCTCGTCCGCTCGCGGTTTGCGCAAGTGTAGGCGGGAACGATGAACAAACCGTTACGGCGGCGGGATGCGAGAGCGCGGTCGGCGCGTCACGAGAAGGGGAAGGACGCTTCTCCCGTGGGTTGGCACCTGAGGCGCGGGCTGTTCGCAAATCGATCCATTGTCGGACGCCTCGCCACAGTAAGCACAACCAACGGCTTGGCTGTCCCGGAATCTTGTCCGGAAATGCCCGCAACGCTGTGCGAATTTCAAGATTTTCGCAACAGGGAACGTGCAGGTTGTTGGCTACCGGGTTCCTGTCCTGTTCACGGCCGTGGCGCTGTGCAGAGAATGGCGCGGTCAATCGCAGCAGCAGTGCTCGCCGCTCCATGCCTCACGACCTTCCTTGACCAGAAACCAGACGATGCCGAGTGAGGTTACGGAATCGACCCACCATGCGCCGGTGAGACCTTGCGCAAGGAGGCCCACCACGACCACCACGGACAACCAGCCACACGTCACGCTTTCCATTGCATCCGCGCGCATCGCGCCGCTGCCAAGCGCCCCGGCAACAGCGATCTTCTGTCGAGCGAGGACATACATCACTGGTATCGCAAGCAAAGTGATGGCCAGTCCCGGCCAGGAAAACGTCTCCCCCGTCTGTGCCCGGAGCTTCCAGCCTGCTGCCGTGACCACATAGGCAGAGAGCGCGAACAGCAGGAGACCCGCGATGCGGCTCGCCGTGCGCTCCGCGCTCTCGGCGAAAGCTTGACCGTGACGAAGTTCAACCGTCAGCCGCCAGATCAGAACACCCGCAGAAGCAAGCTCGATCAGACTGTCGATGCCGAAGGCGAGCAGGCTCACACTTGCCGCCTGCATCCCGGCCCAGATGGCAACTGCAGCCTCGACCATCATCCAGGCGACGGTCGCATATTCTAATCGGAATGCTCGCCGGATCAGTGCCGACCGTTCGGCGTCGATCGCCACGGCAAGGGTTGGCTCGGCCGCGCAGCAGGCGTCCTGGCAGCACGCCGAGGGGCGGTCGGCTGCGGGAAGAGGCCGAAAGGTCGGTGCGGTGTCCATGCCTTACCTCGACGACTGCGAGAAGGCACACCACATGAACCCTGTAGCCGCTACAGGGTCAAGGATGATGACTGGAACATTCAGCATCGGCGAACTGGCACGTGCGACTGGCACCAAGGTTGAGACTATCCGCTACTATGAGCGGATCGGTCTGTTGCCGCCGCCAGCCCGCACCGGCAGCAACTATCGGGCCTACGCCCAACCCCACCGCGATCGATTGAGCTTCATCCGGCGTGGCCGCGACCTTGGCTTCTCCCTGGACGACCTGCGCGAGCTACTACGGCTCTCGGATGATCGGCAGCGGCCTTGCGGCGAGATCGATCAGATTGCACGCGGTCACCTGGCCGAGGTGGAACGCAAGCTTGCGGACTTGGCCATGCTACGCGGCGAACTGCGGCAGCTCATCGATCAGTGCCAGCGTGGAACCGTCGCGGAGTGCCGCATCATCGAGGCATTGGCTCCCCGTGCAGAAGTCAAGAATTTCGCACCGGGGCTGGGCGCTGGAAAGACAGACATTTACTGGTGCATAATCCCGTTGCATAATAGTGCCGTATTTCAGCCCGGCGCAGATCATGTGGAACGGGCTCGGCTTATCGAAGAAATCGCGCCTTGAATCCGCGTTGCGCGGCAAATTTTTTGAGGGATGCCCGCGTGACAAATGTCCCCATGTTGATCTGGTCGGGCGGTAGGCCAGGATTACCGCTGGGTGGTTCCGGGCTTCTCTCAAGGTTTCCACGATACACCGCTTCGGCGAGCACCCGATAAAAGGCGAGCGCATTGGGCGTTGGGAAAATACCCGATCCCATCGTTCCTACAGGGCTGACATTTGCGAGAAGGCAGGCGGCTTCTCCAAGCGTCAGGTCTTGAACATGCCGCCAAACGCCGGCGCGCGGTCGGGTTGATATTGCGCTGGCAAACACCAGGACTTTTGAGAGGAAGGTAAGCACGATAAAAAGGGCAAAGGCGCTCGCTGAAAGCGATACGACCGGTTCTCCTCGAATACGACCACCCACCCACACCGCTGTCGCGACGAGGGCTGCGAGCACAATCTCTTTCAATCCCAGTAGGCCAATCACCGTCCAGAGAGTATCGGCCCAAGACACGGTGCGCTGCACGCTTTCGGTGGCCGCAATATGGTTGTGGTGGTCGTCGAGATCACTCATCTTGCGCTCTGCTGACGGTTGCTTTATCTAGTCGACTCGATCAGAAGCTTCGCATTGTTCGATACGATCGAGCATCTCATCCAGATCCTTTTGCACATATCCGCGAAGGAATGTTCGTTTTGGAAAAATCGGGCCTGGGTAGACACGAATTCCCCGGCCATCGCTCACCCAGGTCTCGCGATCGATGCTGTTGTAGGTCATGGTGATCGTCAGGTGCCCAATCCCATCCGCAGGCGGCGCCTCCACCCGTACCGAAATCGGGGTATCCTTGGCGAGCCGGGCCAAATGCGCTTCTGCCTCGCGCGGAGCTGGCGCGCCGAGGGCGGCAGCGGCGAGGGCTGCCAGCCAAGCGGAGTCATGCCGACCGTCGGGGTCCGCGTGGATGCGGACAATCTCTTCCAGTGCTAGGCGCATACGAAATTCGTCCATGACGCGGGACCTCCGATTGCTTCCCGCCTATAGACCGATTCGTCCGAGTCGATGCGAGCGTATTCTACATATGATAATGCGCGATTATTGGATATAGGGTACTGGAACTATCTGATATCGCAGGATATTCCTTGTCTAAGGCGGCGCGGGAAAAATTTCTGCAGGCGAAATTTTGGCAAGGTAGTCTATCCCTCGTTCCGCTGGAATATCCGGTGCTGGCTCGGGGCAGCGCCATTAGTTCGTGGGCGCCGCGAGGGGGATAGAGTTCGATTGCCACGTGAGTTGCCGCGTCTGTGTCCTGGTAGTTCGGAACCTGGTCGCCCGGACTTCACAAGCAAGGCGGGGCGGTTTGACGCGCAGCTTGTTTTGGAGCGTTCAGGCGTGCGTGAGACGTCGGGATCGCCCGGCACGCGTGCCCCTGGCCGCCGCGGCCCCAGAGGCCTTCGGGGCACTTCGCTTCGGACCCTGTGCCATCCAGGCCCGGGTCCCGAAGATGCCTGCCACCAGCCCCGGAACGTACAGGTCAACGTCGAGGGAAGGCCAATGCAGATTGAACACCCGCCCATCGACCTCGACACGCGTAAGGCCCTTTGCGCTGGCGTCTTGCAGGTCGTGCACGAGCCGCGAAGGAAATGTGTAGGTGCAGCCGTTGATCAGGTCGAGGACAATTCGACCCGTAGCGCTGTCGTAGTGGGCCGCGACAGCGCGCGGTTCGGTCGCGAGTATCTTGCCGCCAAGTGCCTCGGCGGATCGCAGTTACCTGTCAGTCACGCCACCCATGGATTCGCTCCCACTCCAGTAAGAAAGCCTCGGCCGGTTCGACGTAGGCTGACCGAACCTTAAATCCCCGAGCACAGTCCGCCCGATTCCTCGATCATCACCCGCGCGACATACGCAGCGGCCTGGTCGCGGGTCATGCCGAAGTCGCGCATCAACAGGCGTACGCGCAGATGCGCCTTGCGCAGCGTCGCCTCCGGGTCACGGCCGGTGAACAGGGCCGAGTAGCGGATGTCCTCGAACATCCGAGCAGCGACCGAGGGTGGGGCAAACGCCGCGCGAGCGCCAAGCACCGCACCAGCCATGCCAAACACGAACACCAGCGCGCCAGCAATCACCGCGAGGCGCCGCGCGCGCCAACCGCCGGGCTGTGCGGCTTCGATCGAAACGAGTGCGCGTATTGCCGTCGGATAGGGCATCCGGAGTGACAACCCCCGGTCAGATCAGGAACGCCGCAACTTGTAGCGGCTGGGCGCGCCTCACGCCACCGTGCTTGCGCGACATGCGCACGCCGGGCGCACGACGGCAGGCGCCAGAGTACACCGGCTATGGTACTGCAACCTCCGGCGCACCAAGCTTTCGTGCAATCCGTGCGAGTTGCCGGTCGAAGGAAATGAAGCCGTCATGCTGCTGTGCGGCCGCCAGGTGCAACGCGTCGGCAAGGTCCAGGCCGTGATCGGCCCAGTCCAACGCCTGGGCAGCGACGGAAGCATTCTCGACGCTGACATGCGGCAAGCCAGCAAAGCGGCGCAGCGCACCCACCACATCGGCTGCCGCGAAGCCGTAAACGGCCCGCAACACCCATTCCGTCTCCAGCAGCACGGGGATCGGAACGAAGACGTCCTCGTGATCAAATAGCCGGCGAGCGCGCGCCGCCTGTTCGGCGTCGTCGTTCGTCAGGAAACGTATGATGATGTTAGTATCGACCGCGCGCATGGCGCCGCCGGGCCTCCGCCGCGATTCCGGCCTGCATTTCGTCGAGGGATTTCGCGGCGCCGCGATAGGGAAGGCACCCGAACACGTCCTCAAGCGTGGTCCGCGTGAACAGCGGTGCAGGCTTCAGCAACACACCATCCGGGGTTTCCTCCACCGCGAGCCGGGTGCCCGGCGCCCACTGCCGCCGCTTGCGAATCGTCGCAGGAAGAATGACCTGGCCTTTGGTGGAGAGCGTGGTGATGAGCGTATCTGCGTCGGACATGGGCCGATCCCGTGGTAAGGCGATCGTAAGATGGTCCCCCGCGTCGCTTGCTGCAAGACCTGTGTCGGCGTTACGTCCCCGGTGGGACAGCGCGCCGATCACTCATAAGTCGCAGTTCGCTCACTCACGCCACCGTGCGTGCGCGCATGAAGCTCTGCACGAACTGCCGCTGGAACAGCAGGAACGCCACCACCAGCGGCGCGGTGGAAAGCAGCGTGGCGGCGGTGATAATCGACCAGTCGGTGCCCTGGTCGGTGGTGGAGAACATCGCCAGCCCCACCGTGATCGGCCGCGTGGTGACCGAATTGGTCACCACCAGGGGCCAGAGGAAGTTGTTCCAGTGGAAGCTGACCAGCACCAGCCCGTAGGCGATATAGGTCGGCCGGGCCAGCGGCACATACAAATGCCAGATGCGGCGGAACACGCCGAGCCCGGCCAGCTTCGCCGCGTCGTCCAGGTCCTGCGGCACGGTGCGAAAGGCCTGGCGCAACAGGAAGATGCCGAACGCCGAGCCTAGATACGGCAGCGCGATCCCGGTCAGCGTATCGACCAGCCCGAGATGGCCGATCGTCTGAAAATTCTCCACCATCAGGATTTCCGGCGACACCATGAGCTGGATCAGCACCAGCGCAAACAGCGTGTCGCGGCCTGGAAAGTTCAGCCGGGCGAAGGCGAAGGCGGCGGGCGTGCACAGCACGAACTGCGCGGTCAGCACCATGGTGACCAGTATCACCGTGTTGATCATGTAGCGGCCGAACGGCGCGGTGTTCCACGCGGCGACAAAGTTATGCAATGTCAGCGGCGCAAACAAGCCGGGCTGCGCACTGGCGGTGGCGGGATGGATGGCGCTCCACACCGCCCAGAGCAGCGGCAGGATCCACAGCAACCCGAGCATCCACGCGCCGAGGATTTCCAGGCCGCGGCCGACATCAACCGTGCGGGTGCGCCGCAACGCCAGGGCGGTGGCGCTCATCGGTAATGCACCCGGCGCGCCAGCACGCCGAACTGCAACGCCGCGACGCTGCCGATCAGCAGCAGCAGCACCACGGTCAGCGTCGCGGCGTAATTGCTGTCCCAGTACTGGAAGCCGACTTCGTAAATATAATACAGCAGAATGGTGGTGGCGTTGTCCGGGCCGCCATGCGTCAGCACGACGATCTGGTCCACCAGGCGGAATGCGTCGATCGCCGCGTTGATGAAGACGAACAGCGTGGTCGGCATCAGCAGCGGCCACATCACGCGGCGGAAGAAGTTCCAGCGCGAGGAACCCTCCAGCGCCGCGGCCTCGCGCAAATCCTGCGGCAGCGTCTGCAACGCCGCGAGGTAGAAGATCATGTAGAAGCCGGCTTCCTTCCAGATCGCGATGACGATGATCGCGGGAAGCGCGGTGGACGCGGTGCCGAGCCAGTTCAGCTCGCCCAGTCCGAACGGCGCCAGCACGGTGTCGATCAGGCCGTAGCCGGGGGTGAAGAAATACAGCCAGATGTTCGCAACGGCGATCATCGGCAGGATCGTGGGCGTGAAATAGGCGAGGCGCAGGAAGCCTCGGCCGGGCATGCGGCGATCCACCGCGAGCGCCATGGTCAGCGACAGCGCCATCGCCGCGGGGATGGTGCAGCCCGCGTAGATCAGGTTGTTGCGGAGTGCCTGCCAGAAGACCGGATCGGCCCACAGCGCGTTCAGGTTCGCCGATGGGGCGAAGCGTGACGGATGGTGCGGCACGGCGGTGGTGTGCAGGCTGGCCCAGATCGTTTCAAGCGTCGGCCAGTGGGTGAAGGCGGCGAGCAATACGACGGCGGGAAGAACGAGCGCCCAGCCTTGGACCCACTCGCGGCGCATGGCCGGCCCCCTGTCATTGCGAGGCCGCTTGGCCGAAGCAATCTCCCGGGGAGATTGCTTCGGCCAGGCGGCCTCGCCATGACAGGGGGCGGCGCATCAGTGCATCTCGGCCAGCCGCGCCAGCAGGAAATCGCGGAACACGGCGACGCGCTTGGAATTCCGCAGTTCCTCCGGATAGACGAAGTACACCTCCACCTTCGGAGCCTTAAAGTCCTGCAGGATGCGCACCAGGTCCGGACACTCCGCCATGACGAAGTCCGGCAGCGCGCCGATCCCCAGGCCCGAGCGCACCGCCAGCATCACCGCCTGCGTCGAGTTCACCTCCAGCAGCGCCCGCCGCGGATTGCCTGGCCGCCGCCCCGCCTCGGCCAGCCAGTTCACGTCGCTGACCGGCGGGTGGTACTCGCCGAACAAGATCAGCTTGTGCGCGTCCAGGTCTTCCGGGCGCTGCGGCACGCCGTGCTTCTTCAGGTAGTCGGGGGACGCGCAGACCTGCCACTCGATGTTCATCAGGTGGCGCTGCACCAGGTCCGGCTGCTTCGGCGGGTGCATGCGGATCGCCACGTCGGCCTCGCGCATCGCCAGGTCCAGGTCCGCGTCGTCCAGCAGCAGGGAGATCGAGACGTCCGGATAGGCCTCCAGGAAGTCCTGCAGCCGCGGCGCCAGCCAGGCGGAGCCGAACCCCACCGTCGTCGTTACCTTCAGCCGGCCGGCGGGCTTTTCCTTGCTCTCGGTCAGCAGCGCCTCGGTCACCGCCAGCTTGGCGAACACCTCGCGCACCGTGCGGTTCAGCGCCTCGCCTTGTTCGGTCAGGATCAGGCCGCGGGCGTGGCGATGGAACAAGGGCACCTGAAGGGCTTCCTCCAGCGCCGAAATCTGCCGCGAGACGGCGGACTGGCTCAGGTTCAACGTGTCTCCGGCATGCGTGAAGCTGCCAGCCTCGGCCACCGCGTGGAAGACGCGCAGCTTGTCCCAGTCCATGTCCTCAGCCTCTCCCGTCGCGCCGGCTTGGGTTCCGGCGCCGTGCCGCGAGCGTCCCGGCCTGCTTTATGTGGCCGGTGCGGCGGATGGTAAACGATCCTTGTCGAGTCTTCTGGCCCGATCCTGGGCCGCTTCCCCCATTTTTTGCTTAATCCGCTGCCAGCGCCAGTGCCCCGGCATGCTCTGCTAGCCATTTTTCCGCTTCAAGCGCCGCCATGCAGCCGGTTCCGGCGGCAGTGACCGCCTGGCGGAAGATCTTGTCCTGCACGTCGCCGGCCGCGAACACGCCCGCAACCGAGGTGCGCGTGCTGCCGGGAGTGGTGCGGATATAGCCCTCGGCGTCCATGTCCAACTGGCCGGCGAAGATGCCGGTATTCGGCGTGTGGCCGATGGCGACGAACACCCCGTCGATCGGCAGGGTGGCATCCGTGTCGTTGACCACGTGGCGCAGCCGCACGCCGGCCACGCCTTCCGGCGAGCCGCCGCCGACGATCTCCGTCACCACCGAGTCCCAGATCACGTTGATCTTCGGGTGAGCGAATAGCCGGTCCTGCAGCACCTTCTCTGACCGCAGGGCGTTGCGGCGGTGGATCAGCGTGACGCGGTCGGCGTGGTGGGTGAGGTACAGCGCCTCCTCGACCGCGGTGTTGCCGCCGCCCACCACGGCGACGTGCTTGCCGCGGAAGAAGAAGCCGTCGCAGGTGGCGCAGGCGGACACGCCGCGGCCTTGCAGGCGTTCCTCGGATGGCAGCCCCAGCCAGCGGGCCTGCGCGCCGGTCGCTATCACCACCGCATCGGCCAGGTACGCGTCGCCGGAATCGCCCAGGCAGCGGAACGGGCGGACGCTGAAATCGACCTCCACCGCCAGGTCCGGCACGATCCGCGTCCCCACGTGCTCGGCCTGCGCTGCCATCTGCTCCATCAGCCAGGGGCCCTGGATGACCTCGGCATAGCCCGGGTAGTTCTCCACGTCCGTGGTGATGGTGAGCTGGCCGCCCGGCTGCAGGCCGGACAGCAGGATCGGCCGCAGGTTGGCGCGCGCGGCATAGATGGCCGCCGTGTAGCCGGCCGGGCCGGCGCCGACGATCAGCACGCGGGCGTGGTGCGTCTCAGGCATGGGTGAAGGTCCGGGTCTGCATGAGCGGACCATATCGGTCCGCACCGTCGCGAGACAAGGCAACGAAGTAGCGCAAGGCTTGGGTCCCCCTTGGGGGAGGGGTTGGGGGAGGGGTG
>DASXFW010000307.1:0-21335 GCA_036489395.1 Acetobacteraceae bacterium
CAAGCAAGCAAGAATTTCTACGCAGATAAGGCAAGGCGATGCACGCAAAACACGCAGATATAGTGGGGATTCCGCGGTCGTGCGGCTTCCCGGGTTCACTCGAAGATTTTGGTTGGCCGTGCAGCCACATGCCGGACTCTGCCCCATCTGTGTGCTTTGCGTGCATCGCCTTACCTTATCTGCGTAGAAATTCTTGCTTGCTTGCCGGGCCACCGACCGCACGGTCCCGCCTGGCCGGTCCACCTCTTTTCGGGATCGTTAGGGCACGCGGGATAATATTTTGGGGGTCTTCAGGAGATCGAGTGGGTGATTATCGGCGCCAAAACCGACCGAGACCCTGCGTACGCCACAATGTTTCGGACATTCGACCCGCCCCCGGCGGAACAGCATGGCACGATGATGCGGGCGCCGGCGTCTGTTGGTGACTTGTTAGTTCGAATGCCGGCGCCGCGGACGATCCACCGGCGTCAGCCAGCCAGCATGAGCATGTCCGGTGGCTCCCGCTATTCCCCTGCCGCCGATTTCATCCGTGTGCATCAGTGTGCATCTGTGGTTCCAATTCTTGCTTTGGCAGCAGAAAGCAAGAATTGGAACCACAGATGCACACTGATGCACACTGATGAACTGTGCTGACCCAAGGTCAGTTGGCCATCCGCTGGATCTCGAGACGCGGCTTGCCGAAGTTACTCAGCAGTCGGCAAGTTGGGCGACGATTAGTAATGTGTCATGGCCGGCCCACGGGTCGCGCCAAAGGCGCGCCCGAGGACAAGCTCCGACCGGCCACCCACGACTTTGCCGTGCAACACGCAGGAAAGACGTGGGTGACCGGGCCAACCCTCGGGTCAAGCCCGTGGGCATGGCCCGGTCATGACACTGTGGGCGGTGTCGCCCAACTTGCCGGCTGATGAGTAAGCAACAAACAAAGGCCGAGCCCTGTCGCTTTGAGGTAATTGATGGATTGTGCGGTGTGCCCGCGATCCAGCGCCTTCACGGCCTTCGGTTCCACCACGACGGTGCCCCGGACGAGCAGACCGGCGGCATGTTCGCTGCGTTGCAGCATCCGCCGCGCGCCGCTTGCCACCCGCGCTGCAACATGATTTCCACACGACGCGACCGCCAAACCGCACCATGTTGCCGCCATGCGATTCGTCCACCGATTCCTCCCGCTGGCGGTACTCGCGCTGGTGCTGATTGCGTTCTGGCTCAGCGGCCTGGGGAGCCAACTCAGTTGGGCGGCGCTGGCGCGCAACCAGGCCTGGCTGGGCGCGTGGATTTCCCTGCATCCGGTCGCGGCACCGGCGCTGTACGTGGCGATCTACGCCGTGGCCACCGCCCTGTCCCTGCCGGAAGCAGCCGTGCTCACCGTGGCCGGCGGGCTGCTGTTCGGCACCTGGCTGGGCGGCGGCCTGGCCGTGATAGGGTCCGCCATCGGCGCGGTCATCCTGTTCGCCGCCGCCCGCTCCGCCTTCGCATCCTGGATGGAGAAGCGCGCCGGGCCGCGCCTTCTTCGCCTGCGCACGGAGCTGCACCGCAACGGCTTTCTCTACCTGCTGGCGATCCGGCTGGTGCCGCTGTTCCCGTTCTGGCTGGTGAACCTGGCGGCGGCGCTCGCGGGGATGCGAGTGCTGCCGTACGTGGGCGCGACGTTCCTGGGTATCATCCCGGCCACGGTTGTGTATGCGGCGATCGGGTCCGGTATCGGCAACGTGCTGGCGTCGGGGCAGCGGCCGGACCTGGCCGTGGTGTTCTCGCCGGAGATCCTGGGGCCGCTGCTGGGGCTGGCGGCGCTGGCGCTGCTGCCGATCGTCTGGCGACACTGGAAGCGCGCGAATGCCTGATTTCGACCTGGCGGTGATCGGCGCCGGCGCGGCCGGGCTGGCGGTGACCGCAGTGGCGGCGCAGCTCGGCGTGAAGGTGGCGCTGATCGAGCGCGCACGCATGGGCGGCGACTGCCTCAACACCGGCTGCGTCCCGAGCAAGGCGCTGCTGGCCGCGTCGCACGCGGCGGTGGCGGCGCGGGAGGCGGGATGGTTCGGGCTTCGCCTGCCGGAGCCCGAGGTGGATTGGGCGGCGGTCCAGGCGCACGTGCACGGCGTGATCGCCGCGCTGGCGCCGGTGGATTCCGAGGCGCGGTTTCGCGCCCTGGGCGCCACGGTGCTGCGCGGCCAGGCGCGGTTCCTGGCGCCGGATGCGCTGGACGTGGACGGGCGGCGGATCACCGCGCGGCGGATTGTGGTGGCGGCCGGCAGCCGTGCGTCGGTGCCGCCGATCCCGGGGCTGGATGGCGTGCCGTTCCTGACCAACGAGACGGTGTTCGAGCTGGCGGACCGGCCGGAGCACCTGCTGATCCTGGGTGGCGGGCCGATCGGGCTGGAGATGGCGGACGCGTTCTCGGGCCTGGGGTCGCGCGTCACGGTGGTGGAAGCGGCGGCCATCGCCGGACGCGAGGATCCCGAACTGGTGGCCGGCCTGCGCTCGGCGCTGACGCGACGCGGCGTGGTGCTGCTGGAGGGGCGCGCGGTGGCGTCCGTCGAGCCCGGGCCGGTACTTGTCCTGGCGGACGGGCGGCGGGTCGCCGGCAGCCACCTGCTGGCCGCGGTTGGCCGGCGGCCGAACCTGGAGGGGCTGGGGCTCGACGCCGGCGGCGTGCGCGCCTCGAAGGCGGGCGTGGCGACCGATCGCGGGCTGCGCAGCGTGACCAACCGGCGGGTGTTCGCGGTGGGCGACATCGCCGATCCGGTGGGCATCGGGCCGCGCGCATTCACCCATGTGGGTTCGTACCATGCGGGGATCGTGATCCGCCGGGTTTTGTTCCGGCTGCCGGCGCGGGTCGATTACGCTGCACTGCCTCGGGTGACCTACACGCATCCCGAGCTGGCGCAGGTGGGGCTGACCGAGGCGGAGGCTCGTGCCGCCGGCCACGCGGTGTCGGTGCTGCGCTGGCCGCTGGCGGACAACGATCGCGCGGTGGCGGAGCGTGAGACGGTCGGCCTGGTGAAGCTGGTGGTGGCGCGTGGGCGGGTCCTGGGTGCGGGCATTCTGGCGCCGTCGGCCGGGGAAATGCTGGGGGTGTGGACACTGGCGATCGCGCAGCGGACGAAGGTGAGCGCGCTGGCGGGGATGATCGTTCCGTATCCGACGCGGTCGGAGGCAGGCAAACGCGCTGCTGGCAGTCTGTTCGTACCGGCGCTGTTCTCGGAGCGCACGAAGCGGCTGGTGCGGTGGCTGCAGATGCTGGGGTGAAACAAATCCCCCCTCCCCTTGAGGGAGGGGGTTAGGGGGAGGGGTCGAAACGTAAGGTAAGCATCGACCCCTCCCCCTGGCCCCCTCCCTCAAGGGGAGGGGGGACGTTGTTGGCGGGCCGGCGCTACGCCGCTACCGGACGCGCGCGCTGGTTGTACAGCAGCTTCGCCCGCCGCTCTTGTTCCTCCGGCGGCAGCTTGGTCGCATCTTCCGACAGGTTCGCACCTACCGCGAGACCGCGCTGTACCGCTGGCCTTGCGCCGATTTCCTCGAACCAGCGCTTGAAGTATTTGAACTCCTCGATGTCCTGGCCTTGCGCCTTCCAGTTCACCGTCCACGGATAGGAGATCATGTCGGCGATTGTGTACTCATCGCCGGCGAGATAGCGGTTCTTGTACAGCCGGTTGTTCAGCACGCCATACAGCCGGTTCACTTCGTCGGTGAAACGCCGCACCGCGTAGGACTGGTCGCCCTGCTTGTCGCCGAGCCGGCGGAAATGTCCGCATTCGCCCGACTTCGGCCCCTGGTTCGCCATCTGCCAGATGAGCCACTCGGTCACGACGTATTTTCCGCGGGTGTCCTGCGGGAAGAAGCGGCCTTCCTTTTCCGCGACGTACATCATGATCGCGCCGGATTCGAAAACCGGGAACGGCGCGCCGCCGTCCTGCGGATTATGATCGACCAGCACCGGCATGCGGTGGTTGGGGTTCATGTCCAGGAAGTCGGAGGTGAATTGGTCGCCGCGGCCGATGTTGCAGGGGATGACGTTGTAGGGAACGCCGAGCTCCTCCAGCAGGATGCTGACCTTCTTGCCGTTCGGGGTGGGCCAGTAGTGCAGATCGTACATGGTGGGTTCTCCGTTTCACGCTTCCGCGCGCATTTCCTCGAACACTTCCTTCGTGGTGATCAGCGCCTCGCGCACCAGCGGCGCGCCGACGTAGCCGAGCAAGTGGATCAGGGATTCGACGATCTCGTTTTCGGTCCAGCCCTGGTTGCGGGCGAAACGGACGTGCAGCTTCAGTTCCGGCGTGCGGCTAGTGCAGGTGTCGGAGATGATGCAGATCAGCGCGCGGGTTTTGGTGTCGATGCCGGGGCGGGTCCATAGCGTGCCGAAGATGGTTTCCTGCGTGACCTCGGCGAATTTCTCCATGATGGGGTCGGTGTAGAGGTTCTTGTCGAGCTTGTCGGCGTAGGCATCGCCCATCAGCTTGCGGCGCATCGCGCGGCCTTTGGCGCGGAGTTCACTGTCGGCCATGGTGATTCGATCTCCCTTGTGCGTTATTCCGTTATGATCCCGTCATTGCGAGGTCCACAGGGACGACGCAATCCCGGTCGGGCAGGTGCACGAATGGTGCATCCACACGAACGAGATGGCTTCGGCCCATTGGGCCTAACAAGAAACATGCGCCTTCTGTCATTGCGAGGCCGCTTGGCCGAAGCAATCCCCCCGGGAGATTGCTTCGGCCAAGCGGCCTCGCAATGACAGAAAGTCGGCGTTTCATCCAGTCGCGGGTCGGCTTCCCTGCCGGTGGCAACTCGCAATGACAGGTCGTGCTGCTGCTGGCGGCGGGTCACACCTCAACCACGATGTACTGCTGTTCCACGCTGACCGGGACGGTTTCCGCTTTGAACGGTCCCTTGGCCAGCGCTTCGCCCGGCACGACTTCCACCGGATACGAACGCGCCTTTACGCTTTCCGGATGGCACCACGACTGGCCGGTCTTGATGTCGAACTCCCAGCCGTGCCATGGGCAGCGCAGCATTTCGCCATGCCGTGTCAGGCGGTATTCGCCGGGACGGTCGGAGGTGAAGCGGCCGAGGATGGGCCCGAGGCACAGCGCCGCGCCTTCATGCGGGCAGCGGTTGATCAGCGCGTAGAATTCGCCGTGCACGTTGAATACGCCGATCTCGCGGCCGGACACTGCGACGATCTTGCAGGTTCCCGGGGCGATTTCGTCCACGGCAGCGACGACGTGACGGGGCATAGGCCTTACCCGTCATGGCCGGCCCTGAGCCGGCCATCTTCGCACGCACGAACGGGGGCAGATGGCCGGGTCAAGCCCGGCCATGACGCGGACGCTTTCATCCCAGCCCGTAGAACGCGAGAGCGTTCTCGCGGAACAGCATGCGCTTTTCTTTGTCCGGCAGGGGAACCTTGAAGGCGTAGCGCGGGTCGTCCTGGTCCCAGTGCGGATAGTCGGTGGAGAACATGATGCGGTCCCAGCCGATCCATTCGCAGGTCGCGAGCAAATCTTCGGGGCGTTCCGGTTCCTCGATCGGCTGCGTGGTGACCCAGATATTGTCGCGGATGTATTCGCTCGGCAGCCGCTTCAGATGCGGGACTTCATCGCGCATCCGTAGGTACTGCTTGTCCAGCCGCCAGGTCAGCGACGGCAGCCAGGCGAAGCCGCCTTCCACCAACGCGACCCGCAGATTGGGAATGTGTTCGAACACGCCCTCGATCACCAGCGACGTGACCAGCGCTTCCTTGCTCTGCGGATAGGACGGGTGTTCCTCGTGATAGAACGACGGCCAGCCGCCGCCGGTGGATGCATGTCCGCTCGTGCCGCCGAGATGCAGCGCGATGGAAAAGCCGTTGGCGGCACAGGCTTCCAGGATCGGCCAGTAGCGGCGGCGGCCCAGCGGCTCCAGCCCGCGCGGCGGGATCATCACGTGGGTGAAGCGGCGGTCGCCGGCACGCTTCTCGATCTCCTTGATCGCGGCTTCGGTGTATTCCAGGGGGATCTGCACGCCGGCCTTCAGGCGAGGCTCGGCGTCGCACCACACCTGGGCTTCCCAATCGTTCGCCGCGGTGGCCAGCGCCGCGCCGAATTCGACGTTGCGTTCGTCGGACCCGCGGCCGAGCAGCGGCATCATCAGGCCGAACGACACGTTGAACTGATCGAGAAGTTGCTCGCGCATCATCGCCAGGTCGGAACCGGGATGCGTGCCATCCTTCGGATACGAATCGATGCGCATGCCGTTGAACGGCGACATGCGCGGATAGTTCGACGTGGCGATGAACGGCGAGCGCGACCGCGCGCCGGTTTCCTGCCGGTGCTTGCGCCAGCGCTGCGACAAGAACACGTCCAGGTCGGCGGGCGTCTTGGTGTAGGGATGCACGTCGCAATCGACGATTCCGAGCTGCGTCTGGTTGGCGGTGTCGGGACGGCGATCCGTAACGGCAACGTTCATCGGATGGCTCCTTTACAGGCTTCGGTCTTCAGTTTGCGGTCTTCAGTTTAGGATAGGTCTTCAGCGCGTTGTCCACCAGGATTTTGCGCAGCAGGTGATCGGGCACGCCGTCGGGCACCGCGTCGGTGCCCTCGTAGTGCCAGTGCGGGTAGTCGCTGCTGAACATCAGCATCTCGTCGGAACCGATTTCCTCGATGATGCGCTGCAACTGGTCGGCGCGTGGCGGGGCGTCGAACGGTTGGATGGTCAGGCGCACATGCTCGCGCGCGTAGTCGGCGGGGGATTTCTCCAGCCAGGGGACCTCCGCGCGGATGCCGCGCCAGGTCTTGTTGGCGCGCCACATCCAGCCGGGCAGCCAGGTGACGCCGGATTCCATCAGCACAACTTTCAGGCGCGGGAACTCGACGAACACGCCTTCGCTGATGAGGGAATTCAGCACGCCGGCGAATCCCGTTGACCAGGACACGTAGTCTTCCAGGTAATACGACGGCCAGCCGAGATTGGTCGGCGGATGGCGGTAGCTGCTGCCGGCGTGGATGCCGATCGGCAGGTCGAGTTGCTCGGCCACGCGATACAGCGGCCAGTGCATGCGGCGGCCGAGCGGCAGCTCCTGCAGCTCCCACACCAGGACTTGCACGAAGCGCGGATCAGCGGCGACGCGTTCGACTTCGCGCGCGGCGAGTTCGGGGCTGTGCATCGGCACGACGATGGAGGCGCGCAGGCGGTCGTCCTTGTCCAGCCACTCGCGCGCGATCCAGTCGTTGATGGCGCGGCAGAAGGCGGCGGAGAGGTCCTCGCTGAAGATCGCCGGCGCGCCGTGCAGGACGTTGCAGATCGCGTAGCGTGTGGCGAAGGCGTCGAGGGCTTGCGTTTTCAGCGTGGCGAAGTCGGTGCCGGGGTTGCCTTTCGCGGGCTTCCAGTCGGGGCGGGCGTTGATCGGCGCGTTCGGGGGGAAGGCGCTGGCGTTGTAGTTGACGCGGTCGAGGCCGCGCATTTGCACGTGGGCGCGCCAGTACTCGTCGAGATACGGCGTCAGCACCTGCATGCTCGGCAGGGCGGGGTGGATGTCGCAGTCGATCGCGCCGGGCGCGGGGGTGGTCACGGGTGGGGCTCCTCCTGGGTGGGGAGGATAGGGCGGTGGGGGTGGGGGTCAATGCGGGGAGGCGTCGGATGAACAAGTCGCCGTTCCACCAGACTGGACGGTGCGGGCCACGCGTGATCTCATCAGGCGTCGAGGTAGGGGAGGAGCACCTGCATGGTTGGTAGGATAGAGTACGCATTTTGGGTCGTACCCATCGCGGCTAGGAGTTTTTCTACTCGGTATGGTATTGGTCACATGATGCCGCAGGGGACTTCGGATGGATAAAGCACAAGAGTATAGCATGCTCGCGCAACTGGAGCGGTCAACGGATGCCGCACGGCATACAACCTTCACAGCGCTGCTCTCAATAAGTTTTCTATTGCCCGGTTTGGCGCTCCAGGCTGGAGCATCTGCGGCAAATCCGTTAATTTTGTCTCTCTCGATCCAACATTTAGTCTTTGTTCTCGGATTCCTATTCTACTGCTTTGCCCTAATGCACTATCATTGGTACCATCGGTATTCGCACCGGTACCGAAAGGCGCTGAAGGATATCGAGGTCGAACTGGGCATCAACGTATACCGCCTTCGTCGGCGCCCGAGACTCGGTCCGTTTAAGTTTCACTTCGAGTGGGCCATATGGATACTTGGTTTAGTCTACGGATGCACCGCCGCCGTTTTCATCGGAGTGAAGCCCTTTCTGTACCTGGTTGCTGGTGTCATGGGAATATACATATTTTTGTTAGCGCTTAGCTTCTTCAGTCCGGAGGAGCCACTAGAGCAGGGTGTGAGCATGGAGGGGCGTGACTCCTGATAACTGGTCCCCTGACGCCTTAACACCCATAGCGGCTGCCCGTTCAATTCTCGCCTGGATTCAGCAGGTTCTCTCCGACATGCTTCGCACCGCGTGGCGAGATGCGGGCGCGTCTCCGAACGGCGTCGAACTCGATAAAGCGCGACTTGTGCAGCGGCTTGAGCACCGAGTTACGAAACATGCTCGCGTTTGAGTATTCGATCCATTTGGAGAGGTCGGTTATTGGTACCCATGCCGAGCTATGATGAAGAAACATGAGGACTTGATTCTTCGCGCTCATCCCAGGCACGAGAACGCGCTTCACTTCCTCTAGCTCCCAGATCATCGGTGTCTTTCGCTCTACGAGTGCATCGACCGTCTGCTGCGCCTCTTCTGTTCCTACGCCGTGAAAGATTCGAATTAGCTCGGCTGTAACCCAGCTTGCCATAGCCTGCACGGCTTCGGCGTCCATATGGTTAGCGTCCACATCGCCGCCTACGTGTCCTACGCCTCGGTTATTGCGGATTTCGTACAGAACTGGCAATATACGTGGTATTAGAAGCCGGAGGCTACGGTCACCTACCCGCTTAGGATCGACTGGCTCGTTTTCAAGGGCCCGGCACGCAAGAGCCATATTTGTTGGCTTACTCGCTGTCGCCGGGGACGTTCCCTTTAGGGCGCCGCTGATGATCGAATACGTGGCTTCGCAAAACTTACCACCGTTGAGCTCCGCCGGCTCCCAGCGCCGCTCCACGTAGTTGGACATGATCTCCTGATAACTGTTCAGCAGCGTGTCACGGAGCACTCGCGGTATAGCGGCGAGGACACGGGATGAATCGATCATTTGGCAGCGCCAGCGAGTTCCTTCACAAGCTCCGCAGCGCGCTTTTCGCCAACTTTCGTCAGTGAATACCCCTTTGTTTTGTCTCCACTGAAATCGGCCCCCTTCGCCTTCAGGTATTTCGCATGGTTTGGTCCATCATAACACCCGAGAATCTCGCACAGGGATCGAGCCGAGGAATCTTGGAAGCCTCTGTCACCGGTCATCAGGAAGTGCCCAAGCCCTGTCAGAATGTAAGCATTTCGTGTTTGCTCGTTCTTAGACCGGCCGGGGACGCCATGAATGTCGAAAGTTCCATCCCCTTGAAGTGAAAGACGTGATCCATCTCGTTGGGTGAGATCCCATACTGACGCATCCATTTGCCAATTGGGGCGGAATAGCCTTCATCGCCAGCCTCCTCATTCGGGCCATCCGTATCCCTCTTATGAACTGCCGGCTTCCCTTCGGCTGCCTCGCCAAGAAATACCATTGCAGCGTCAACCATACGGCGGCGGTCCTCCGAACTGAGAGGCTTAAGGGCCTTTATGACCGTCGTCAAAGCGTCCATATTGTCGGGGCTTGCCATTGTTTGCCTCAGCTTTAGAAGACGAGATACGTATTTGAGCGCCCGTAATCGCCCCATATCAGCGTACGAATCCGTTACTCGCCTATATGCCACATGAGACGCCAGATGCCTAGACCTAAGCAATGACCTTCAACGGGCGCGCAGCTGGCGCCTCACGCTTGGCCACCGCGACGACGACGCAGCGGTGCTCGGCCGGATCGGTGACGCCGTGCGGGTCGCCATAAATCACGCCGGCCAGCAATCCGCGCGGCTCGCCTGCATCGCAACCCAGCACACCGATCCAGCGTTCGGCCGCGCGCGCGTTGGGGGCGGCGAGGAAGTTCGCGAACTCCTGCCGCGTCCAGGGCGTGCTGTCGTAGTCGGCGGAGTGCAGCACGAGCAGGTGCCGCGCCGTGGTCAGCGCGTCGTGGATGAACAGCGGGAAGCTGTGCCGAGCGCCGCGTCGTAGTCCTGCACCAGGACGCGGTAGCCCTCGGACCGCAGGATGTCGGCGACCTCCTGCGCCACCGCGGCGATCGTGCCGCGGCGGCTGATGAAGAAGTCGTGCTCGAACGTTGCGGCCGTCGTGTTCATCGGGACGCGCCTGGCAACACGGTTGCAGCGTCGCACCGGCAGCGGGGCACGCGCAAGCGCGCCGCACCGTTACGGTGCGATCTCATCGCCCGGCATCGGCGGCACGTCCGGCACCCTCGCCAGGATCGCCTTCATGTCCTCGGCCCGGGCATCGCCCGCCCGGCGGCGGAAGAACGCCTCCGCCGATTCAACGGCGGAAACCTTCTGCGCCACGGCAACCATGATCCACTGGTTCAGCGACACGCCATCCGCCTTGGCCAGGCGTTCCGCCTCCCGCTTCAGCGAGGCGGGCAGTTTCAGCGGATATGTTCCGGTACTCATCGTCTCGTCCTCATGAGTGCGACACCCGGTTGCAGCACCTCGATCCCGAACGATGTCGGGACCTTGGGAAAATCCCGGACATTGTGCGTTATCACGGCGGTGGCACGACCATTGATCGCGGCTTCCAGCACCAACTCATCTTTAGGGTCCGGCAATTGGGGCCGCCACTGGTAGTGGATCTCAACAGGCTGGATCGCGTCCGCGAGCCCGTTCAGATATCGATCAACCGCAGCGACCGACATTTGCGTGGCTGTGAGGTGCTCCGGGCGCTTCAGCACATCTTCATATTCCAGAAACAACGCGGGCGTTGCCAACGGCCGGATGATCCGATTGGCGACGAGGACAAGCAGTGCATAGCTAGCACCCTGCCGGCTTCGCAAACCGGCCACCAGCACCGAAGTGTCGAACACCCAGCGTTGCATCCGATATGGTATGCAACACCCTATAGGATGTCAACCGACCGCGGCGACACTGACCGCGACGATACTGGCCAACGCGTCACATGCGATGCGGCTCGCGTCGCGTTAACCGCCGAACCGGCAGCGTCAGACCGCCCGGGCGGCCGCCGCGATGTCCGTCCTGGTGAAATCGTTTCCCTTGAACAGCAGTGCAAGATTGTTGGCATTGGCCAGAGCGTACGCGGCGCAGTCGGCAAAATTCAGCCGGGCCGGGTGGCGACCCTTGCCGAAGCGAAGGAACGCTTCACGTGCGCCTCGGGCAAGGTCCGCGTCGTGCGCTACGATTTCCAGGTTCAGGCGGGCCAGGAGTGCGTCGAGCGGTTCCCATGACCGTTCACCGCCAGTGCGTCCCGCGACGACCATGCCCAATTCCTGCAGGCTCACGGCCGAGATGAAACGCGCACTGGCCGCCAGGATAACGTCGATGAACAGATCCTTTTCCGGTTCGTTGCGCAGGATGGCAACGATCGCCGACGTGTCCACGACGATCGCGGTCAAATTCCGGCCTCGTCGTAAAGTTCGTCGTCGGTCAGATAGGGGTATTGCGCGATCAGGGCCGTGCTGCGCGCAACAATCCGGTCGATATCCTGCTTGATCGAGCGGATTTCTTCCGGCGGCGTGGCGGCGTGGCGGACACCGCGGTCTATGAACTCGGCACCCGCGTGTTCCAGGACCTTGCGAACCTCGTCCACGGTTGCGGGCGCGACTTTGGACAGGCCGTTCTCGCCCTCCAGCCGGCGCAGGGTGACGAGGGAGATACCGGCATCATGCGCCAGCCTGGCCTGGTCGAGGCGCAGCAGGGCGCGCGCGGCGCGGATTTGCTCTGGGGTGATCAGCATGAGCGGTTGATATCAGTCCCGGGTCCTCTGCAGCAAGCGCGTGGTAGGGTTGCCCAGACCGTGCGTCCGGGATGGGCGTTTGTACATCACCGCAGCGTCTGGTTGTGGCCCTTGCGCCTACTACAACCATCGCCAATTGTGGTATCGAGACAGCGCGTCATTGTGGA
The DNA here is from genome assembly GCA_036489395.1 of Acetobacteraceae bacterium. Lineage (GTDB taxonomy): Bacteria > Pseudomonadota > Alphaproteobacteria > Acetobacterales > Acetobacteraceae > JASHVB01. The sequence goes on from DASXFW010000307.1 coordinate 12,074, forward strand.
GGCACGCATGAACGAAGTTGGGCGAACGCCGCCAGACCAACAGCCGGAAGCGCAGCTTTCCGTGCCCTCATCGCTGCTCACCGAGGCGCAGGAGCTCGGGGTGAACGTTGCCCTGGCAGCAGCCGAGGGCATCCGTCGTGCCGTCACGACCGCCCGGGCCGCACGATACGCGGAAGAGAACCGCGAGGCCGTGGATGCCTGGAACGGCTACGTCGCGACCAACGGCTTGCCGTTCAACGACATCATGGAGCACCCGATCTGAATGGCACGCCTCGACGTCTGGCGTGCGAGTGCGAGCAGAACCCGAGGTTATCTGCTGGAGGTCCAAAGCGACCTGCACCAGACGTTGGATACTCGTGTGGTCGTACCGTTGCTGCCAAGGGCCACCATCGGCAAACTCAATCCATTGCTGAATCCGAGCTTCGAAATCGAGAGACAAACGTGCTTTCTGGCGGCTCAGGCCATCGGCACGGTCCGCGCCTCGCGGTTGAGCAATCAGGTGTGCAGCCTCCTGAACGATGAGGCCGTCGTCATCAAGGCGATAGATCATTTACTGCTGGGCACCTGAGCCGCGGAACGCGGAGCAAACCCACCGACCGGCTGCACGTCAGCCGGGACCGTGCCACGATGCGATGCGCCAGGAACCCACCCCATGCCCAGGCCCGAACCCAATCCGATCTTCGACACCCCGCCCGACGAAGCCGCCGCGGCCGCGGTCGACGCCGCCGCGGACGCGGAAATCGACGACGGCAAGGGCATCCCGCACGAACGCGTGCGAGCCTGGCTCGAGTCCTGGGGCAAGCCGAACGAGCTTCCCTGCCCGCTTCCGCCTGAGTAGTGCACCCGGTCGTCTGGTCGCCAACGGCGGTCGGCCAGTTGCTGGCGGTCCGGCTGTATATCCAGCAATTCAATCCTCAAGCGGCCGAAGCAGTGGCGGTCCATCTGCTTTCGGCCGGCAACGGCCTGGAACATTTCCCGCATCGCGGGCGACCGGTGACCAGCATGCGTGAGCTGGTCGCCAACTATCGCACCATCATTCGCTACCGCGTCGCGCGAGACGGAACAGTTCGAATCCGCAACAGTTCGCGCCGCCCAACCAAGCCCTGATTCGTCTGTTCCGGAGCGTCGCGCCACCGTCACTCCGCGATGTCACGCCAGGTCTGCCGACCGCCCGGACGCCGGATCGTGTCCCACAGCGGCGACGCCATCCACCGGGCCGCCGCCGCATCGAACTCGAGGACGGCCTCCACCTCGATCTCCTGCCCATCATACAGCATGACACGAACGCCATCGCTGAGCTGCCCGGCCAGCGGCGCAAGATCCCGGCGAGAGCCTGCGATGCCCAGATCATAGCGCCCGTGCTCGTCGCCTGCGTTCTCGTCAAAGTACATGCGATGCACCGGCACCCTCGCCAGGATCGCCTTCATGTCCTCTGCTCTGGCATCGCCCGCCCGACGGCGGAAGAACGCATCCGCCGATTCAGCCGCCGTGACCTTCTGCGCCACGGCCACCGTGATCCACTGGTTCAGCGACACCCCATCCGCCTTGGCCGGCCGCTCCGCCTTCCGCTTCAGCGAGGCGGGCAGTTTCAGCGGATACGTTCCGGTAATCATCGTCCCGCCTTCACCTCAAACCGGCGCAGCCATCGCCGCGCCGGCAACGAACAGCCGCCCGTCCCACCATACCGGCCGATGCAGACCGTGCGTCACCTGCGGAAACCCTGGATGCTCAGGATTGAGCAGGAAATTGTGCTCCATGCGGGCGACGACGCTCGGCACGATCAGCAGCAACGACCGCTTGCTCGCCTGCCACGACGCACCGAATGCCTTTGACACGCCGCAGGTTGGATCGTCCCATCCCGGCAGGCGTGCCGGATCGACCATCTCATAGTCGATGCCGTTCGGGATGGTGATCTCGATGAAGTGCTGGTTCGGCGGCAGGCTGCCGCTGCCGCGCACCAGCTTCTCCTGCATTGCGGTGGAATAGTGCTGGGACGCATAAATCATCGGGCTGACGGCCGTGTTCCAGCGGCCGGGGTATAGTTTGGAGCCCGTTGCGTCGAAGATAGGATGCGCCCCGTTGGGATCGCCGATGCGGTAGGCGGTAAGAACGCGGTCCAGCCGCGGGGCCGTCACGCCGCCGAGCCGTATTGCAGCCCGCCGAGGATACCTTCGACCAGTGGCCGGCCGAACTCATTGGCCAGCACCACGTCGATCGGGCGGCGGCCTTCCAACATCGGGTGCGATCGGAACAGGAAGGCGCGGGCCGCTTCGTCGCCGCCCCAGACCTCGCGCGCCAGCGCCCAGACCTCGGCGAGGCGGGCCACGCGGGCGCTTTCCTCGGCCGTCAACCGTGCAGCCTGGCTATTGCGGGACGTGACCAGCACCTTCCGGCGCCGAGCCAGCGTCGCGCGCGGGACCATGCGGAAGGCGAATGCCGCATCGTCAGGCGCGACCGCCTTGGCAAGCCGATCCAGCGCGCTGAGCGGCAGTCCCTTTTCGACCTCGCTCATGAGGGACATCGGCATCAGTGGGCCCCGAACGCGGAGCCCAAGCACCTGGGAGATAGAATCTGCGCCCACCACCGATCTCCGATGCCAATCTCAGATGAGACTAAGTTTGGTCTCGCTCGCGCCGAAAATCAAGGCGGCTTTGGCCGCCGCGCGAACGATGCGCGCACCCGTTCCGCCATCCCACTGCAGCACTGGCTCAGAGACCCGAACTGTCCCAGGACAGCCCGCCGCCCGTCCCCGCCGGCTCACCCCACCCGGTACGCCGCCACCACCTTCTCGTCGAATGCCAGCCCCAGCCCCGGCTTGGTCGGCAGCACCAACTGGCCTTTCTCGATCGCCGGAGTCTCCTGGTACAGCTTCAGCATCCACGGCATGTATTCCACCGTCAGCCCGTTCGGCACCGCGGCGATCAGATGCAGGTGCATCTCCGGCACCACGTGGCTGACCACCGGCAGGTTGAACGCCTCCGCCATTCCGGCGACCTTCATCCACTGCGTCGGCCCGCCCACGCGGCACAGATCGATCATGATGTAATCGACCGAGCGCGCCTCGATCATCTGCCGGAACGGCGCGATGCCCCACAGATATTCCCCGCCGGCGATCGGCGTCGCCAGCGCCTCGTTGATGCGCGCGATGCCCTGGTAGTCGTCGGCCGTCGTCACGTCCTCCAGCCAGAACAACCCCACATCTTCCGCGCGCTTGCCGATATCGATCGCTTGCTCCACCCGCCAGCGCTGGTTGATGTCGCACATCAGCTTGATGTCCGGCCCGATCGCATCGCGCACCACACGCACGCGGCGCACTTCCTCGGCCGGCGACGGATTGCCGGGCAGCGCCATCTGCGTCTTCATCTCGACGAAGCCCTTATCGACCAGCCGCCGCGCCGCCGTCGCCGCCTGCGCGTCGGTCAGCCCGCGGCGCAAGGAGCCGGACGCATACGTGTTCACCCGGTCCCGCGTCCCGCCCAGCAGCTTCCACAGCGGCTGTTCCAGCGCCTTGCCCTTGATGTCCCACAGCGCCGTGTCGATCGCCGACAGCGCCAGCGTGAAGATGCCCGCCGGCCCCGCGGAATCCGCCGCCAACCGCAGCTTCCGCACGATCGCCTCGATGCGCAGCGGATCGTCCCCGGCGATCAGCGCGCACAGCTCGTCGATCGCGGTACGCAACGCACCGGTCATCGCACCGCCGTACAGCGTCAGGCCGATGCCCTCGATGCCGTTGTCGGTCTGGATGCGCAGGATGACGACGGGGCGCAGGCGGTTGACGTCCTCCGGCATGTCGGCCAGCGGATCGTCTTCCGGAATGCGCAGGATGTCGGTCTTGGTCCCGGTGATCTTCATGGTGCGTCTCTCTCCCCCTCCGCCGCGGCGGCTGCGCGCAGGATAGACCCGGCGTGCGGTGCCTTCCAGGCACGGCGCCTTTCGCGGCACGTGCCGCCATGCTACCCGCCGCCGCCCATGAAACGCGTGCTGCGGCATCCGATCGCCCAGGCGGTGCTGGCCTGGCTCCTGGGCCAGTACCTCGCCTTTGCGCTGGCGACCACGCGCTGGCGCTTCGAGGGAATCCATCACATCGAGCCCCTGCTCTCCGGCGAAACCGCGGTCGTCGCGTTCTGGCACCGCCGCCTGGCGCTGATGCCCACGCTGTGGACCTACACCCGCCGCCAGCCGAGCGTGCGCGCCACGCGCCGCATCCACGTCCTGGTCAGCCAGCACGCGGACGGGCGCTTCATCGGCGACGTGCTCCGCCGTTTTCACGTGCAGGTGGTGCATGGCTCGTCCTCGCGCGGCGGCGCGGGAGCCCTGCGCAGCATGCTGCGGCTGCTCCGCCGCGGCGATTTCGTTGTCATCACCCCAGACGGCCCGCTCGGCCCCGCGGGCGAGGCCGCGCCGGGCGTTGCCCAACTCGCCGGCCTGGCGGACGTGCCGGTGGTCCCGTGTGCCGCGCAGACCTCGCGCCACTGGGTGCTGCGCACCTGGGACCGCACGTTGGTGCCGAAGCCCTTCGGCCGCGGCGTGATGGTGTGCGGCCCGCCGATCCACGTGCCGCGCGACGGGTGGGAGGCCGCGTTGCCCGCGATCACCGCGGCGCTGAACGCGGCGGCAGAGCATGCCGACCGGCTGTGCGCGACATGAGCCTGCCGGGCGCGACCTGGGCCGGCGCCGCCACGCTCGCCGCACCGGCGCTGCGGATGATGCTGCGGCTGCGCCTGTCGCACGGCAAGGAGCTGCCCGGCCGGCTGCCGGAGCGCCGCGGCATCGACCCAACCCCGCGCCCGCCCGGCAAGCTGCTGTGGCTGCACGCGGCCAGCGTCGGCGAAACCACTTCCATCCTGCCGGTGCTGGACCGGCTGCGTCGCCAGGAGCTGACGGTGTTGTTCACCACCGGCACCGCCACCTCCGCCGCGCTGCTGGAGCAGCGCCTGGGGCCGCAAGAGCACGTGCTGCATCGGTTCGTGCCGCTGGACGTGCCGGCGTGGGTGGCTCGGTTCCTCGACCATTGGCGTCCGGACGCCGCGGCGTTCCTGGAAAGCGAGCTGTGGCCCAACCTGCTGCGTGCCGCCCGGGCGCGCGGCGTGCCGCTGATGCTGTGCAACGCGCGGCTGTCTTCCCGCAGCTTCGACCGCTGGCGCCGCATGCCCGGCTTCGCGCAGGAGCTGCTGGGCAGCTTCGCTCGCATCCAGCCGCGCAGTGCGGAGGACGCCGATCGCCTGAGTCGCCTGTGCGCCGTGCCGCTGGAGCCCGCCGGGGACCTGAAATTCGCTGCCGCGCCGCTGCCGGTGGATGCGGCGGCGCTGGCCGGGCTGCACCAGGCGTTGGCCGGCCGGCCGGCGTGGCTGGCCGCCAGCACCCACCCGGGCGAGGACGAGCTCGCGTTCGCCGTGCACCGCGCCCTGGTGCCGCGGCATCCCGGGCTGCTCACCATTGTCGCGCCGCGCCATCCGGAGCGGGGCGCGGCGATCGCTGCCGCCGCGACGCCGCTGGCCGCCACGCGGCGGGCGCTGGGCGAGGCGCCGCCCGCGGAGGGCATCTGGGTTGCGGACACGCTGGGCGAAATGGGGCTGTGGTACCGGCTGGCCCCGCTCGTGTTCGTCGGCCGCAGCCTGGTGCCGCCGGGCGGCGGGCAGAACCCGCTGGAGCCGGCTCGGCTGGGCTGCGCCATCGCGACTGGGCCGCTTACCGCGAACTTCGCAGAACATGTGGGGGTGCTGCGCCAGGCGGACGCGCTGGAGGTGGTGCGCGACGCCGACGCACTGGCCGGGTTCGTCGGCCGCATGCTGGCCGATCCGGCACAGCGCGACGCCATGGGCGCCCGCGCCCTCGCGGCGGTGCCGGGCGACGCGGCCCTGCTGGAGCGCACCGCGGCCGCCATGCTCGCGCTGCTGGACCGGAGCGGCTGAGATGCGGCGCGCTCCGGCTTTCTGGCAGCGAGACGGGTTGCTGCCGCGGCTGCTGTCCCCGGTGGGCGCGCTGGTCGGCGGCGTGACAGCGCTGCGGCTGCGACGGGAGGGCTGGTACTGCCCGATCCCGGTGATCTGCGTCGGCAACGCGACCGTGGGCGGCGCCGGCAAGACCACCGTGGCGCTCGACCTGGCGCGGCGGCTGGCGGCGCAGGGCTGGGCCGTGCACGTGCTGCTGCGCGGCTATGGCCGAAGTTCGCGCGGGCTACGCTGGGTCGAGCCGGGCGATCCGGTGCAGGAGGCCGGCGACGAGGCGCTGCTGCATGCCGCAGTCGCGCCCACCTGGACCTGCGCCGACCGCCGTCTCGGCGCGCAGGCGGCGGTGGCGGCCTGCGCCGAGGTGCTGCTGCTGGATGACGGGCTGCAGAATCCGGGCGTGCAGAAGAACCTGTCGCTGCTGGTGATCGACGGCGCCACCGGCTTCGGCAACGGACGCGTGCTGCCGGCGGGGCCGTTGCGCGAACCGGTCGCCGCGGCGGCCGCGCGCTGCCAGGCGGCGGTGCTGATCGGCCCCGATGCAACGAATGCGCTGGCACGCCTGCCGCCCAGCCTGCCGGTGCTGCGCGCCCGGCTGGAACCCTCGCCGGAGGCCGCGGCGCTGGCTGGGCGGCGCGTGGTCGGGTTTGCCGGGATCGCATTGCCGGACAAGTTCTTTGCCACCCTGGAAGGAATCGGTGCCGAAATCGTCGGGCGCCGGCCGTTCCCCGATCATCACGCCTATACCGAAGCCGAACTGAATCACCTGCTGAACGAAACGGAACGGCTGAACGCGCTGCCGGTGACCACGGCGAAAGATATGGTCCGGCTGCCGCGGCACGTACAGGAGCGTGTGGAAGTGTTGCGTGTGGAGTTGCTATGGGAAGATACATCGCAGCCGCAACAACTGCTCGGCGAGACCCTGGGACGCCGGGGTGGAGGCGCTGCGGTATCGCGGTCGATATGATGGATCACGATGTTTGGTCGGACCAATTCCCGCGGCATGTCGCATGCAACCGGGTGAGGCCAATATAATGCGAAATTAACGGTTGAATTACGTAACTGATGCCGTCGGGATGCATAGTATGGGCACGGCAGCCGTGGCTGACTTCAATCTGGCGGATCGCGCCACGCGGGGCAGGCGGCCGGAATACGTTTGATCAGAATCGTTGAAACTTAGGGCCAATCGGGAGAACCTGACGTGACCTCTGGCATTGTGCGGACCTGGCCCGGACTGCCGGCAGGCGAAATGGCGCAACTATGTGACGGCGTCAGTCATTCATCGGCGGAATATGCAACGAGACCTGCGGGATGAAAGCCGACATGCTGGCGGATCGAAATCAATGGTGGACTTCAATAAATCGTCAGTGAATACTGTAACCGCCAAACGGCACGCTGCGTCCCTGCGGCACGAACCTGAGGATCACCAAGCGCGATGTCCAAGAAACTTCTGATCGTGGACGACCAAGCGGGGATCACCCGGGTCGTCGGTCTTATCGTGAAACAACTCGGTATGGAGTTCCGCGCGGTGAACAGCCCGCTGAAGGCGACCGAGGAATTTATCAATTATCAGCCAGACATCCTGATCCTGGACATGATCATGCCGGAAAAGGATGGCATCGACGTGCTGAACGAAATTCTGCTGACCGGTATTCCAGCGAAGATCGTGCTCACGTCGGGCTATAGCGAGGCCTATTTGCGCCTCGCCGAAGGTGTCGCCAGATTCTACGATTCGGATAACGTATCGGTGCTGAAAAAACCGTTCCGCCGCGCGGAACTGGTGCGTCTGCTCACCGAGCTCTGCGTGGAACGGGCCGACCAGCCGGCGTAAGCCGCAGCCGCCAGCCCGCCCGAATGTGGTTTCCCCGTGTCATGGCCAGCGAAGGGCGGCCATCAAACGACAGCGCGGCGTGATCCTAAGCCGCATCCAGGGCTTGGTTGGCCATGACGGAGGGGCACGCCACGGCCCCTACCACGCCGCATCCAGCAGCATGCGGATCGTCGCCGGACCATCGATCTTGCGCGGATTGGTGTGAATCCACCGGTCGTGCATCGATCCCTCGGCGATCCGATCCAGCATGTCCGCGCCCACGCCAACGTCGCGCAGCCGCCCCGGCAGGCCCAGGCCGGCAATCAGTTCCGCCACCGCATCGCCCGCCGCCACGCCCGGGCGGCCCAGCGCGTCGCTCACCCAGGCCTGCCGCTCGGCGTTCACCAGTGCGTTGAACCGCAGCACATGCGGCAACATGATGCATGACGTGTAGCCGTGCGGCACGTCCGCGGTGCCGCCCAGCACGTGGCCGATGCCGTGGCTCGCGCCTTTGCTCACGCCGTTCTGCGAGCCGGTGATCGACATCCACGCACCAAGCTGACAATCCAGCCGCGCATCGAGATCCCCCGCATCCGCCTTCACCGCCGCCAGCCCGCGCGAGAGCAGACGCAGCGCGTGCAAGGATACGCCGTCGGAGAACGGCTGGCTGTTGATCGCGCAAATGTCCTCCACCGCGTGATCGACGGCGCGGATGCCGGTGGACAGGAATAACCATTCCGGCGTGTGAACGGTCACCGCGGGATCGAGGATCACCGTGCGCGGCATCATCAGCGCATGGCCGTAGCTTTCCTTCACGTGGTGCTCTGGATCGGTGCAGCCGGCGAAGGCGGTGAACTCGCCGGCCGACAGCGTGGTGGGCACGGCGATGGAGCGCACCGGCGGCGGCTTCACCTCCGGACGCGCTGTCCGCCCATCCGCGCTGGTGCGCGCGCGCAGCCGGTCGAGCTGCACCGGCTCGCTGATGTCGTTGCCGAGGCACAGCGCGACCATCTTCGCCGCGTCGGTCACCGAGCCGCCGCCGACGGTCAGCAGCGCGTCGGCATGTGCGTCACGCGCCGCATTGGCGGCCGCGACCACATCCGGGCGCGGCGTGTGCGCGCCGATTTTCGTGCAGACCCCGGCCAGCTTGTTGCCGAGCACCGCGCGCACCGCCTCGATCACGCCGGTCTGCCGCGCCAGCGTGCCACTGGCCAGCACATACACCGCGTGGACGCCGGTACGCTCGACTTCCTGCGCTAGCGCCTCGGCGACCGGGACGCCATAGACCACCTGCTCCATCGGCGGAAATCGATGCGTTCCCCGAATCATGCCGGTCTCCTCCCGCGTTGAGTACTGGCGGGAGACTGGCCCGGGTGGTGGGCAGCGTCCAGATTGCTGCGGCCAAGCGGCCTAACAGGAAACCAAGGTTCCCCCTCCCCTTGAGGGAGGGGGCCAGGGGGAGGGGTCGATGCTTACGTTTCTACCCCTCCCCCTGGCCCCCTCC
>DASXFW010000352.1:0-21895 GCA_036489395.1 Acetobacteraceae bacterium
ACAAGAAACTGGAGCCCCCTGTCATTGCGAGGCCGCTTGGCCGAAGCAATCCCGTTCGTGACGAGCTGCCGGCGGCTCGTCACGAACGGGATTGCTTCGGCCAAGCGGCCTCGCAATGACAGAATGCTGCCGTTTCATCCAGGGCGGGTCGGCCGCGGGCCGGTGGCCAACTCGCAATGACAGTGAGGCCGAGCGTTTCCACTCATGGGGAAAAGCGCTCCTAGTGGTGATGTGCATGCCCGCCTCCTGCCGCGACTGCAAGCGGATTTGCGGCGACATCCTGCAACACGGTGGCGAGCTTTGCAGGATCGTTCCAGTCGCCGGCGTCGCCCGGCTGCCAGCGCAGGCGCAGCCAGCCGTTTGCGTCGGCCACCGCCTGGGTCCCGCCGAGTGCATCCGGCGCCAGGCCCAGCAGGATGGCGAACGCATCCCAGGTGGCGGTTTCGACGGAGGCGCACGCGGCGCCGCTCGGCTTGATCGGATGGCCGGGCGCCGACAGCACGATGGTCGTCACGTCCAGGTTCTTCGGTAGTGTCGCAAGATGCGGCATGCCGTCGGTGGCGGCGATGATGCGCACCAGGCGCCCGTGCAGATCGTCGCGGTCGATCGCCGACCCGTCGGCGCAGTCGGCGTCGAACTGCGGCAGCTCGATCGGATGGTTCCAGCGTCCGGTGGTGTGCATGCTCCAACCGGCGTTGTGCGCTTTCAGAAAGTCGATGAGCGCCCATCGCGTATCGCTGGACAGCACCGTGCCGAACGCTGGCATCGCCGGTTTTCCGGACGGCGCGTTGATGCCGTGCGAGATGAACCAGTAGAGATCGCCCTCGGTGTGGCCCCAGAAATGCGGTGCGGTGAGATCGGACGGCGGGATCGGCAGTGTCTTCGCGGCGGGTCCGTTCCCTTGCGCCTCGGCGCCGTGGCAGACGGTGCAATTGGCGCGGAACACCGCCTGGCCGTGCACGATGGAGCTGTCGGCGAACTCGGTGGGCGACGTGACGAATGTGGTCGGATGGGCGGAGGTGCTCAGCAATTGAGTCAGATCCGGCCACGCCAGGCCCAGGCATACCACGAGCGCGGCGATCGCCGGCCACAGGATCGGCCGCCAGAACCAGCCGGCCAGCACCGCCGCCGCCGCGATCAGGCTGGGCCACAGCGCCTGCAACAGCAGCGTGCGGCCGAACGGATCGAACACCAGTTCCAGGCTCGGTTGGCGGGCGAATGGCCAGATCGGCGCCTCGTGCGTCGCCGGCGTGCCGGACGCGAGAAACGCCGCGACGACGATGACCAGGGCGCCGAGCATCGCCTCGATCAGGATAGAGGTGCGCATCAGTCCGCGAATGGCGCCATCGTCCGCCGCGCGCAGGCGGTCGGTGAAGAAGAAGCGGTTGATGCAGGCCAGCGCCAGCAGCAGAAAGAACAGGCCGAGCTTTGACAGGGCGATGTGGCCATAGGCGGTGCCGAAGAGCCCGGGCAGGCTGCCGATCAGTTCCCACGCCTGCACCAGCGCGGTGCCGGCGAGCAGCAGCACGGCGCTCAGCCCGATCGGGGAAAACGCATGCGCGGCGGTTGATGCCGCGCGGGGCGGCAGCGCTCCGACCAGGATGAACAGCGGCAGGAGGCCGCCCAGCCAGGCACCCGCGGCGAGCAAGTGCAGCGCCTCGGAGACCAGCAGCATGGCGCCCGCGGCGCCGCCGGTGGCGCCGGCATGGCCCATGGCGCCTTGCATCGCCAGCGCCGCACCGGTCAGCACCAAGGCCCCCGCCAATCGCCAGCCCTGGCCGTTCAGCAGTGGCAGGGTGCCCAGCAGCAATGCGAAGCGGATCAGCACGAGGTGGCCGAACTGCGTGTCGCGCACGACCAGCAGCAATGCGTGCAGCGCGTCGCCGAGCGAAGTGGCACCGGCGATCTCCACCGACTGCAGCACCAGCCAGCAGACGCCGATGAGCAGCGCGAGGGTGGTTGACCGGCGCGCCAGGACGACCAGACGCTGGCGCGCGGATGCCGGCGTATTTGTCGGCACGACCAGCGCCAGCGACACCAATGTGCCGAACAGCGACGCCAGCGCGATCACGTGGGTGCCGCGCAGCAGCGCCAGGATGATGGCTTCCGCGTCCATCGTTCAGGGGCCGACGGTGAAGTGGAACCGGCCCTCGGTCTTGTGGGTATCGACCGAGGTGACATGCCAGGTCACGGTGTACTTCCCGGGCGGCAATTTCGGCAGGTTGACCGACAGTTTCCGCTGCTCGCCGTTCAGCAGATGCGGGTGGCCTTCGTCCACGCGGGCGCCTTGCGCGTTTTGCACCTCGATGGTGCTGAAGTCCGGCTCGACGCCCTCGGTGTAGGTGATGGTCACCGCGGAGGGCGAGGCGGGCAGGTCGCTGCCGACCGGAGGATTGGACCTTTGCAGGAACGCGTGCGCGTAGGCCGGCGTTGCCGTGGATAGCAGCACCGGCAGCAGCAGGTGGGTCCAGCGCGCATGGATCGGGCGCCCTGAGGCTCGATGCCTGGGGGTTCCATTCATGGCGGTCACCACTGCGAAATCGGCTTGCCGAGGGTGTTCGGCATCAGGTCGTCGAAATAGAGGTGGTACTGCGCGATCACGCCGATGTTGTGCCCGGCCGCGCCGTTGAGCGGCCACAGAACTTCGACGTTGAAGGCCTGGTAGGTGCCGGTCCAGGTGGCGCCGGTGCCGAGCAAGTATGAGGTCGGCTGGCTGATGCCTGCGACGGCGGATGATCCGGCGGCGGAGCTCCATGTAAGCTCGACGAGCGGCGTCAGGTTCGCTGGGATGCCGGTCAGGCCGTAGCTTTTGATTTGCGACTGCAGGTACGGGATCGAGTACTGCAGCGTCAGGCCGCCGGACCAGGTTGTGACGTTGCCGCCGGCCGCCGGGCCGGTGTTCGGCATGTTGTAGTCAAGCTCGCCGGTGATGGCGAAGGGACGGATCGGGTCCCAGGGAATGTCGCCCAGCCCCTTGCCGAAGAAGCCCGACACGGAGGTGGTGTCGTAGCCGGAGTCGATCCCGGCGGTGCCGGCGCGGCCGAAGAACTGGGTGACCTCGACCGAGCTCATGAACTCGTGCTGCGGCAGGATGATCCAGTTGTATTTCAACTGCACATAGGCATCGCCGAAGCCGCCGTGCGTCTTGTTGCCATCGTTCGAATCGTTGGCGATCCAGTCGTAATCGGTGCCGATGCCGAAGCCGAGCTGCGGCGTGATGGTCTTGTCGTATTCGACATTGGCGTCGGTGGTCCAGCTCTTGCCGTCCGGGCTGGTGAGCGAAATCAGCGGCAGATTGGCCTCGTCGCCGACGCCGGGATCGTCGATCAGGTCGGTGTTGACGAAGATGCGGGCGCCGGCGACGGCATGGGCGAACGCCGGCTGGGAAATAAGCACCGCCGCCGCGGCAAGCGCGGCCGGCGTGGCAAGTTTGGGCATGTCTGGACTCCTGGACATGAGTTGCACGGCGCGCGCGGCGCCGCGTCACGGCACGGACCGGGAACTCAGGCCAGGATGGGGGGACCGCGCGGCTGCGCGGCATTCGGCGATGCGACGGGGGGCGCGGTGGCAGGCGGCGGCATGCCCTCGCGCGAGAGGGCGACGATTTGCGGCGGTACCGGCAACGGCGGCTGCGCGCCGGACAGCACGTGGCCCGACGTGGCGACCGCGGCACACAGCGGACAGAACATGCAGTGCGGCGCGCGATGCGGTGCGGCGGGGGAGTGGTCGTCGGCGGGGGTGTTCGCGTGGCAGATCGGGCTGGTCTGGCTGAGCTGCATCAGCTCCATCATCTGCGGCTGCAGCACGATGGCGCCGACGGCGATCTGCACGGCCAGGGCCAGCAGGACAAGCGGCAGGCCGAACACCGTGGTGGGGCGCGGGCGCATCGAGCGGGAACAATAGGGACGGTTGCGGGTTGCGCAAGGGTTCGGATGGCGTCGCGATCGGTGGCGGTTCGGCGCCAGAGAGTCAGGGGCGAGACGTCAGGTGGCGATGCCACGAGCCTTTGCTCGCGGCTGAATGGAGGGTGTCCGCGGCGTCCCCGGGATGCCCTCGGGGCGCCGGACCTCGCCCCACTGCCTCGGCGACGCGACCCCGCGCCCCCAGGCGAAGGTCATGTGCAGAAGCCCCTGTGAGACGCGCCGCCCAGCCCGCCACAAAGCCACCGCCGCGGCCGTTACGCGCATCCGGCTCACCCCGCGCGCAACGAGACGGACGCGAGACCGTGAGATACCCGTGAGACGCACCCGCCCCACGCCGCCGACACCGGATGACACCGGCCGCCGGACCCTCTATCTGCTGCTGCGGCGCAGCGTGCGCCCGGGAGTGGCCCCGGCTTCTGACCGCTGATCCATCATCACTGACGACTGAACATGACCGACACCCCGATCGACCACATCCGCAACTTCGCGATCATCGCCCACATCGACCACGGGAAATCCACCCTGGCCGACCGGCTGATCCAGGTCACCGGCGCGCTCAGCGACCGGGAGATGACCAACCAGGTCCTCGACTCGATGGACCTGGAGCGCGAGCGCGGCATCACCATCAAGGCGCAGACCGTCCGCCTCACCTACCAGGCGAAGAACGGCCAAGTGTACGAGCTGAACCTGATGGACACCCCCGGCCACGTGGACTTCGCCTACGAGGTGTCGCGCAGCCTCGCCGCCTGCGAAGGTTCCCTGCTGGTGGTGGACGCGTCCCAGGGGGTGGAGGCGCAGACGCTCGCCAACGTCTATCAGGCGATCGAGGCGAACCACGAGATCGTCCCCGTCCTGAACAAGATCGACCTTCCCGCCGCCGAGCCGGAACGGGTGAAGCAGCAGATCGAGGACGTGATCGGCCTGGATGCGTCGGATGCCGTGGAGATCAGCGCCAAGACCGGGCTGAACATCGACGCGGTGCTGGAGGCGCTGGTGCACCGCCTGCCGCCGCCCAAGGGCGACGGCGCGGCGCCGCTGAAGGCGCTGCTGGTGGACAGTTGGTACGACCAGTACCTCGGCGTGGTGATCCTGGTGCGGGTGAAGGACGGCCGCCTGAAGCGCGGCGCGCGCATCCGCATGATGTCGAACGGCGCGGTGCACTCGGTGGAGCAAGTGGGGGTGTTCTCGCCGAAGATGATCCCGACCGACGATCTGGGGCCGGGCGAAATCGGCTTCATCACCGCGTCGATCAAGACGGTGGCGGATTGCTCGGTTGGCGACACGATCACCGACGACCGTGCGCCGGCGGCGGCGGCCCTGCCGGGGTTCAAACCGTCGGTCCCGGTGGTGTGGTGCGGGCTGTATCCGGTCGATGCCGACGATTTCGAGAAGCTGCGCGAGTCGCTGGGCAAGCTGCGGCTGAACGATGCGAGCTTCCATTACGATCCGGAGACGTCCGCCGCGCTGGGGTTTGGATTTCGCTGCGGGTTCCTCGGGCTGCTGCACCTGGAGATCATCCAGGAGCGGCTGACGCGCGAGTTCGACCTGGACCTGATCGCGACCGCGCCTTCCGTAGTGTACCACGTGCATCGCACCAACGGCGAGGTGATGGAGCTGCATAATCCGGTGGACATGCCAGACCCGGTGCACATCGACCACATCGAGGAACCGTGGATCCGCGCCACCATCATGGTGCCGGACGATTACCTCGGCGTGGTGCTGCATCTGTGCACCGACCGGCGTGGCGTGCAGGTGGACCTGACGTATGTCGGCAACCGGGCGATGGTGGTGTACCGGCTGCCGTTGAACGAGGTGGTGTTCGATTTCTACGACCGGCTGAAATCGGTGTCGCGCGGCTATGCCAGCTTCGACTACCAGATGGACGGTTACGCGCCGGGCGACCTGGTGCGGATTTCCATCCTGGTGAACGGCGATGCGGTGGACGCTCTGTCGTTCGTCGCGCATCGCAACGTGGCGGAGAACCGCGGGCGGGCGATCTGCGGCAAGCTGAAGGACCTGATCCCGCGGCAATTGTTCAAGATCGCAGTGCAGGCGGCGATCGGCGGGCGGGTGATCGCGCGCGAAACGATCAGCGCGCTGTCGAAGGACGTGACCGCGAAGTGCTACGGCGGCGATATCACGCGGAAGCGGAAGCTGCTGGAGAAGCAGAAGGAAGGCAAGAAGCGGATGCGCCAGTTCGGCAAGGTGGAGATTCCGCAGTCGGCCTTCCTGGCGGCGTTGAAGATGGATGGGTAGCTTTTATCGTATTCCCAATTTACTTGCTCGGGGGACCGCCCCTGCGTGTGTTGCAACCATTACATTGCGACATAGTAAATGAAATTGCCATGACCCACGACTTGCTGTATAAGATCGAAGTCCGCTCGGTTCGCCGTCAGTACTGGCACTCCCATCCTGGCTGCCGTCAGGTACACGACCGCATCATTGAAAAAGACATTGAGCTGATCCCTTGCGAAGTTCTGGACCCTCGCCAGGATTCCACAGACCGCGCCCGCCTCGGCCAGGGTTGCGGGACTCGCATGCAGGACGCGGCTGGCCGGGACAGCCTCGAACAATCGCTCGAAATACGCCCAGGCCGGAACGAAATTGGCACTGTCCGGGTGCAGCTTGCTCAGCCCTATGACGACTTCGGCAATGCAGAGCGAGCTATGAAACCGCAATGCCCGGTCCAGAAGGCCGGTCGCCACGTTCGGCAACCTGCCCGCGACCTCGTGAAGGTAAACCGTGGTATCGAGCAGAATTCGTGTCGTTCCGGTCGCGGACGAAACCGGGACAAGTTCGGACTCCGGGCGCACGGACAACTGAGAAAGCTGCCGATCCGGTTTATACCGCCGTCTGATCGCCGCGAGATCGACAGGCACGGTCCGCCACGTTCATATGTCGAGGTGAAGCCCCGGCAGGCTGCCTCGCGCCGCCCGAGCAATATCGGCCGAGGGGTCCGCCTCGCTCAGCAGACGCAAGGCGAATTCCACAACCCGCGCCGGGTCCGCAAGCCCCGTGCGCTCCATCGCAAGCCGCAGCGTCTCGGAATCGACGATAACCGAGGCGACCGGCTTTTCCGCAGGGATCATCGTATCCATGGAAACACCGTAGGCGTTCAGCCGGCCTCAAAGCAATGGGACCGTTCCACCCTGGCACTGGTCGCCTCTTCAAGCACAAGCGGCGCGAGAAAGCTGGTGTCAAAGTATCGCATCAAAGCGCTTCGTCGCGGGTCGCACGCAACAGCGTAGCGCTCGGCTCGCGCCAACGCGGCATCCTGGCACGGAACGCGGCCAGGGAGCGCAAGGGGCGCTTGGGCTCGGCCACTGCGGAAACGCGGGCGACTGGTTTGCCGTGGCGGGTGATGACGATGTCCTCGCCCGCTTCCACCCGGTCGAGCAATTCGCTCAGGTGGCTTTTCGCCTGCGCCAGGTTCACGGTCAGCATTGGTCCTCCGATGACCAGAAATATGGTCATATCCTAGGACGGTCCAGCCGCGAGGGAAACTGCGGATGGCGCATAAGGACGGGCAGTGTCATTGCGCGGCGCTGGGCCGAAGCAGTCGCCTGCGAGCAGCGCGACCGTGCGTCCACCTGCCGGAGATTGCTTCGGCGCTGGGCGCCTCGCAATGACAGAATGTCCTACGCCGGCACCAGCGGCGCGTGCAGCCGCGTGTCCTTGCAGATGATCCCGCCCCGGTCGCCAATGGTCGTCGAGCCATAACACTCCGCAAAGACCGGCGGCAGCGGCCGGCCGTTCGGCGGCGACAGCCAGAGCCGCAGCAGGTGCCGCTTGCGCTCCACGTCCGGCCAGTCCTCATACCCGGTGCGCGCGTGCAGGATCGTGTGGTTGTGCAGGATCTGCACGTCGCCTGGCATGAACGCCATATCGAGCCGCAGTTCCGGATCGCCGGCCAGCGCGTTCAGCATGTCGAGCGCCTCGATATCCTCCGGCGTCAGCCGCCGCGCCGTGGGGAAGCGCTGCGCCGAACCGATATGCGAGCGCGAATAAAGCACCGACAGCCGTCCCGCATATTCGTTGAACACCGGCGCTTCGTAGAACGGCGCCCGACCTTCCGGCACCTCGCCGCGGCGGTCCACCGGCAGCGGCCGATACAGCCGTTCCAGCAGATCGGGCCGCCGCGCCAGCATCGCATTGTGCACGGCCATCGAGCTGGCAAGTCGCGACAGCCCGCCCGATCGGGCGCGCCGCAGACACAGCAGCGCGACCATGTCGCTGCGGTCGATATGAAAGTTTTGCTCTTCCGACGTGGCATAGCTGCGCACATGCGGATCGTTCGCGCTGTTGCCGCCAAGGTCGTAAACATGACCGAGCAGATGCCCCTTGGCGTTCTGCGAGCGGGCGGAGCCGAACCAGGTGCCGAGGCCCCAGTACATCGTCGCACTTTCCGCGATCGGCCGGCCTTCCACCGGCATGCCGCGCAGCCGGACGAAGCCGCGGCCGTTCACCACCTCGTCGCGCAGCCTTTCCAGCACTGGGCCGAGCGTCGGCAGCGGGAAGTCGGCGCGGCGGATTTCCGCGATGTCGAGGCCACGCGACTGCGCTTCCAGGGTCGCGGCCTCAAGCTCGGCGATGTCGGACGGCGTCAGGCGGTATGTCCACGCCGCCTCGCGCTGCTGCATGTCGGGGCCGGTCCACACGGACGGGCCTTCGACCGGCTGGCGTGTGGACATTGCCTGCGTCGCAATGGCTTCGGTGGCCTGCATGGAACCGTGCCTCCCTGGTCCGGGCGAATCCGTAACCCACGTATCCGCCGCCGGCCAGACCGCGGCGCGGCGCGCGAGGCGCCCCCGGGTTTTCGCCGCCGCCCCGCGCTGCTATGGAACGGGCCGCCGCGGAGAGATGGCCGAGCGGTTTAAGGCGCACGCTTGGAAAGCGTGTGTACGTGCAAGCGTACCGTGGGTTCGAATCCCACTCTCTCCGCCAGTCCTCCAAATTCCAGCGTGTTCGGCCACTCGGGATTCCATCAGGCCGCCGCATTCGACCAATCGACGTACTGCGAGTGTGCACGACGATGCAGGCTCGCGCCGCGCTGGAAAGCCCGTATGATCCCGCACCGAACTCGGGAGAATCGGATTCGATGAACCGCATCCTCGTTGCCGCCGCACTCGGCCTGCTGCTGCCGGGTCTGGCGTTCGCGCAGCCTGATCAGCGCGGTCCCCAAGCGGGGCAGGAGCGCCAGGGTGGCCGTCCAGCGGCGCCGGCCAACCGGCCTGGTCCCGGCGCGCCACAACGTCCCGCTCCCGCGGCTTCGCCTCGTCAGGTACAAGGACGGCCCGTCGGCAGGCCTGCCGCGGGGCGGCCATCGATGGTTGCGCAGCCGTTGCCGCCACGCGGCAACCAGTTCTGGCATCGCGGCCAGTATTACACTCGCATCCGTGGCCCGGCTTTCCGTTATCCGCCCGGCTGGGCCTACCGCCGCTGGACCATCGGCGCGCGACTGCCCGCGCTGTTCCTTGCACCGGCATATTTCTATGCCGGATGGGCGGCGCTCGGCCTGGCAGCGGCGCCGCCCGGCTATGCCTGGGTGCGCTATGGTCCCGACATCCTGGAGATCAACCTCGGCACCGGTGAGGTCGAAGACGTG
Source organism: Acetobacteraceae bacterium (assembly GCA_036489395.1). Classification (GTDB taxonomy): domain Bacteria; phylum Pseudomonadota; class Alphaproteobacteria; order Acetobacterales; family Acetobacteraceae; genus JASHVB01. Next base: position 9,529 of record DASXFW010000352.1, read on the forward strand.
ATCTACGGCGTATTCTATTAGCGCCCCGCGTGCCGGCCGCCAGCGTCCCGGCCAATAGTATGCGTGGCCGCGGGTGCGCTCGTTGGGTAGGCGATCCCCGCGATGGACTCGCCAGGAATCCGCCAACGGACATCCGCTCAGCCAAATCTGCGAGCCAACGCCGCGACGCCACCTTGCATAACAGGGCAAATCGACCCTCAAGCCAGCGCCGGCCTCGCACCGTGAGACCTACCGACAAGGCTGGCCGCGGATGCGCACGCCCCATAACATCACCCGCGGGCGGGAGAGGTTGCGTCGCATGAAGATCGGCATGTTCATCAACACCCAGTTCCCCGAGGGTGACTCCGTCGCCGCCCGCATCCCCGAGCTGGTCGAACAAGTCCGCACCGCGCGCGACGCCGGATTCGCCTCGCTGCTGTTCCCACACCATTACCTGACCGCGCCGATGCAGATGCTGCAGATCGCGCCGCTTATGGCCTATCTTCTGCCCGAGGCGAAGGGCATGACGATCGGCGGCAACATCCTGCTGCTGCCGTTGTTGAACCCCGTGCACGTCGCGGAAGAAGCCGCTACGCTCGACGTGCTGAGCGGCGGCAATTTCGTGCTCGGTGTCGGCCTTGGGTATCGCGTCGGCGAGTTCGACGCGTTCGGCATCTCGCTGAAAGAACGCGCGCCGCGCTTCTCTGAGAGCATCGCGCTGATGCGCCGGCTGTGGACCGAGGACCGCGTGACGTTCGCCGGCCGGTTCTATTCGGTGCAGGACCACGGCATCAGCCTGAAGCCGACACGTCCCGGCGGCCCGCCGGTCTGGGTCGCGGGCCTGGTCGAGGCCGCGGTGAAGCGCGCCGCCCGCATCGGCGACGCCTGGCTGATCGCCAATGCGACGACGCTGGGCGCCACCGAGCCGCTGATGCGCGTGTATCGCGACACGCTGCGCGAACTCGGCAGGACGGTCGCCGAATTCCCGATCGCGCGCGAATGCTATGTCGGCGCCAACCACAAGACGGCGATGGAGGAATGCCGCGTGGCGCTGGAATACAAATACAGCAGCTACGCGGCCTGGGGCATGGAAAGCCCGACCGCCGGCATGAGCTTCGAGGAAATGGCGCGCGACCGCTTCATCATCGGCGACAAGGTCGCGGTGAAGGAGGAGATCGCCCGCTGGCAGGAACGCCTGGGCGTCAACCACATGATCATGCGCGTGCAGTGGCCGGGGCTTCCGCAAGAGCACGTGCTGGGGTCGATCCGCCGGCTGGGAGAGATGTTCGGTTAGGTGCGATCCGGGCTTGATCTTGCGCGGTGGCGTGCTCACGTTTTGCACATGAGTGACCGTTACCCGCCCCAGCTCGACATGCTCCCCGACGGCAGCTTCCGCCCGCCGTCGCGTCCGCCGATCCTGACCCGCATCTTCCTGTGGGCCGCGGTGGTCGCCGTCATCGCCGGCGGCCTGGCCGCGGCCGCCTTCGCGCTATGGCTGGCGCTGTTCCTGGTGCCGGTGGCGCTGCTCGCGGGGGTTATCGCCTGGCTCGCGTTCCGCTTCCAGCTTTGGCGGGCGCGAAGCGGGGCAGGGCAGCGGCGGGATTTGTGGCCGCGGTGAGCGGACGCTGTCATTGCGAGTTGCCACCGGCCGGCGCGCACTGGATGAAACGCTGGCATCCTGTCATTGCGAGGCCGCATGGCCGAAGCAATCCCCCGGGAGATTGCTTCGGCCAAGCGGCCTCGCAATGACAGGGGGGCGGGATGGGTTCGCAATTACGGTGAAACGCTACTCCGCCGGCTCGGCCAGGAACCGTTCGACCATCGCCATGGCGCTGTCCCGCTTCGCCAGTTGATGCGCGCGTTGCTGGTTGCGTGCGGCGGACGTGAGATAGAAGCGTTCGTACAGTTCCACGCGCGAGGCCAGCGCGGTGCCCGCGTAGTCCCACGCGAGCCGGAACAAACGGACGCGGCGTTCGGCGTCCATGTCCTTCGCGCCGCGCAGGTACTTGTCGATGAACGGCCGCAGTTCCGCATTCTGCATCATATGCCAGGTCGGCGTGGCGAGCAGATTGTGGGAGCCGAGTAATTTTATGATTTCGTTGGCACGCGGCATCCACACCGGCATCATCGCGCGCAACGCCTGCAGCGGCGGGCCGTCGGGGAACATGATGCCGTTGCCCCATTCGTTGGGGTGGTCCTCGGCGGCGCGCACCGCGCATTCGGCGAGCTTCGCATAGCTCCAGAGCTCGCCGAGCATCTGCTGCGCGGTGGAGCTGGTGTCGCCGATCGCCTCGGTCATCGCGGTGGCGAGGCCCCAGGCGAACTCCAGCTTGGTCTGCGCCCGCACCATGGTTTGCTGCATGACGTTCGGATTCCAGCTTCGCGTCATCACCTGGTTATAGACTTTGACGTTGCAGTCGATGAACACCCGATCGCGCGGCACCTCCACGTCGTCGAAGACCAGGAACGCATCCTGCTCGTCGAACCGGGATGATAACGGAAAGTCGAAGCGGTTCGCGGTGCCGGCGACGCTGTCGCGGCAGATGAATTTCAGGCCGGGCGTGGCCATGGGGATGCAGAAGGACAGCGCGAACTTGTGCCCGTCCTCCGGCAGGGGACGGCCTGGATACACTGCGAGTTCGTCGGCAAACGGCGCCAGCGTGGACAGGATGCGCGCGCCGCGCACCACGATGCCGTGCTCTGTATCGGCGATCTTGTGCAGGATGACGTCGTTGTCGGGGCGCGGGTTCTCGTCCTTCGCCTTGTCGATGGTCGGGTGGATCAGCGTGTGGGTCAGCGAGATGTCGTTCCGGCGCAGGAACTTCTGGTAATCCACCAGCCGCGCCGCGCCTGCTTCGTTGCCGTGTTCTTGCCATTCGTGCGCACAGGCGGCGAAACCGGCGTAGGTCACGTTCATGTAGTCCGGCGTGCGGCCCATGACGCCGACGGTGTGCTCTGCAATGCGGCGCAGGCCGCGATGGCGGTGCTGGATGTCTTCCTTGGACTGCGGAAACATGTGGCTGACGTTGATCGGCTCGCCGGTTTCCGGGTCCTGGCACAGACAGTCCTCGGCGGCCTGGTATTGCAGGTCGAACACCGCGGCGAGGCCGCGTGCCGCGCCGGCAAGGTCCGGGTGGCTGACCACGTCATCGACACGGCCGTTGCCGATCCAGATCTCGCGGTCGTCCTTCAGTCCGCGCAGGAATTCCGCACCGGTGCGCGCTGGCATGGGTGATCTCCATCAGGTTGATGGGGGACGATAGGCGATGCCGGCGGGATGCGCACCGGAGCGGAGCGCTCGTTTCGTCGATGGGTCGCCGAACATCGGCATGCGCCTTGAAATGCCGCCGGCTGACGCATTAGTCTGGCCAGGTCTGGCCAGGAACGCCCATAATGCCGACCGTCAATATCCTCGAGGCCAAGTCCAACCTCTCGCGCCTGGTACAGGCGGTTGAAACCGGCGCCGAGGCCGAGATCATCATCGCCCGCAACGGCCGTCCGGCCGCGCGCCTCGTCGCACTCAAACCGGCCGTCACCGGCAAGCGGATCGGCATCGCCAAGGGCCGGTTCCAGGTGCCGGACGACATCGATGCCGATGCGGCCGCCATAGCGGCGCTGTTCTCTGGCACGAAAGAATGAGGCTGCTGCTGGACACCCACGTCGCGCTTTGGGCGATCGCCGATGCGCCGCGACTGCCTGCCCGCGCCCGCGCGCTGATCGCAGACCCGGACAACGACATCGTCGTTAGTGCCGCTACCATCTGGGAGATCGCGATCAAGCACGCCCTTGCCCGGGGGCGGCCCGACGACATGCCGATCTCCGGGCAGGAGGCGCTCGGTTATTTCCGCGATGCCGGGTTCGAACTGCTGTCCATTGCGCCGGCGCACGCCGCGGCGGTCGAGACGCTGCCGCGGCTGCACGCCGATCCGTTCGATCGCGTCCTGGTCGCCCAGGCGCTGGCCACGCCGCTGTGCTTGCTCACGCACGACCCGCAGGTGGCGCGCTACAGCGAGACGATCATTCAGGTGTGAACCCAGGGAAGCGACCGATGCAAATCGTGCCCATTCACGCGTCTGGCGGGCTGCAGTGCGGCGTGCAGATCAGGTCCGTCTGGCGGGGCGCCTTCAGGCGCAACGGCTGGCAGGGGATTTGACGCCACTGCTTGGACTCCGCCCTGGACGCCACTATGTTCGGGCGCATGAACGCCACGCTCACCTTGGACGAAGATGGCCGCGTTGTTATCCCGCAGGAATTGCGGGATGCGCTGCATCTCGGCGCCGGCGACGCATTGGAGCTGGAAAGCGAGGGTGAGCACATCATCCTGCGGCCTATCCACTCGAGCGGGACCATGGTGCAGGAGAATGGCGTTTGGGTGTTCTGTACCCGCAAGAAGCTGGCGGCTGGCATCGCCAACGAGACGCTGGAGCGCATTCGCCGGGGGCGCGAAGTACCGGATCAGGGTGAGCCGACCTGAAGGCGTTCTTCGATACCTCGGTTCTGGTGGCGGTGTGCTATGCCGATCACGAGCACCACGCCCCGAGCATGACGGCGTTTCGGGGCTTTGCAAAACCGGACGCAGGATGCGCTGCCCACAGTCTGGTGGAAGTCTACGCGTCGTTGACGCGCATGCCTGGCGAGCACCGCATGAGCCCGGCACAGGCAATGCAATTCCTGGGAACGGTTCGCGAGCGGCTGACCGTGGTGGCACTGGATGGGGCGGAGTACTTCTCCGGCCTTGAACGGTTCGCTGCCTTGGGTGTTGCGGGAGGTACGATCTACGACGCCATGCTGGGGCTGTGCGCTTTGAAGGCTGACGCCGCGACGATCTACACCTGGAACCTGCGTCACTTTCGGCAATGCGGTCTGGAGATCGCAGGTCGGGTCTGCACGCCCTGAGCGGCGGGTCGAAGACCCGCCCTACGCCGCCAGCCGCTGGTGCGCCGGCACTTGCAGCTTGAACAAGCGCGCGGCGTTCAGGCCCAGGATCTTGGCGCGCGCCGTGTCGGTCAGGTCCGGCATCGTGCGCTCGATCGCTTCCGCCGAGTGCGGCCAGGTGCCTTCGTGGTGCGGATAGTCGTTGGCCCACATGAAGTTGTCGGTCAGGTTCCAGCGTTCCGCCAGCGCCAGGCCGGACGGGTCCTCCTGGAATGTCGCGAAGCCGTGCGCGCGGTAATAATCCGAAGGCAGGCCCTGCAACTTTGGCCGCACCCACATGTGGTGCTTGCGATACGCCTCGTCCATCGCGTCGAGCAGCCAGGGGACCCAGCCGATGCCGGCTTCGACGGTGGCGAAGCGGAGTTTGGGGAAACGCTCCAGCACGCCCGAGGCGCACAGATTCGCCACCGGCTCGATGGTCGGCGCCAGCGAGTGCGTGACGTAGTTGACGATCGCCCCGCCATTGCCGCGCGCGGCGCGCGGATCGCGGCCGGTGGAGACGTGGAAGGTGATCGGCAGATCGGTCTCCTCGATCAGCGCCCACATGCGGTCGAAATGCGGCAGGTTATAGTTGACGTGATCGACGTCGTGGCCGCCCCAGATCGGCTTGCACGGCAGTGTCAGCGCGCGGTAGCCGAGCTTCGCGACGCGTGCGATCTCCGCCATCGCGCCGTCCAGGTCGCCGGTGGCGATCGCGGCGACCGGCAGCATCGCGTCGGGATACGGGCCGTATGCTTCCCATGCCCAGTCGTTCCACACATGGCACTGCGCGTTGGAGAACACCGGGTCCGGCGTCGCCCACATCGCCAGGCCTTTGTTGGGGAAGATGATCTCCACGTCGATGCCGTCGTTGCGGTTGTCGATGATGCGTTGTTGCGGATCGGCACCGGCCTGGGCGCGGCGCCAGTCCTCGCCCTCAAAGCTCATGACGCGGACGCGGTCGGGGCGGTAGCCTTCGCAGTAGCGCCACTGCACGCCCTTGTCGTCGGTGATGATGCGGGGCGCGCGGTCGCGGTATTGCGGGGGGAGGCGGGTGGCCCACAGGTCGGGGGGCTCGTTGGCGTGGCAGTCGGTGGAGACCATGAAGTATTTTCCGCCGGGCTCGCCGGCGCGGGCGGTGCGGGTCCAGCCGGCGTGGCCGGGGGTGTCGAGGCGCCAGAGGTTGGGGGCGTTGATGGTGGTGGCGGACATGGGTGGGGGGCTCCGGGGGTGGGGCTACTTTTGGGTAGTGGAGACTACCAGCGGGGTTGGAGAGGTCAATTCGGCAGCAAAGCAGCTCAGAGGCGCGTTTCGCCCATTTGGCGCGCATGCGGCCACTGCACAGGCTGCCGGTCAATGGGAGAAACGGATGGCCCAGAGCCGGATCAGATGAACGATGGCTCCGCCCCTGTTGTATTCCGACACAGCCCGCCTCATGATCGGTCAGTTCAAGGCCGCATCGGGGGAATCGGTGCCGAGGTCAATGTGGCGGAGGCGCCTTTGGCGATACTGTCGTGACTGACGGTACACGCTCCCTATTCTCCGCGGCTGAGTCAGGGCTGGGCTACATCTATCAGGCTCGTCTCGCGCTTCTCAAACTGTTGAGCCTCCCAGAGAGCAGTTCCGTGTTCATCGAGAAGGATGACGACGTCGAGTTTGTAGATGATGGCGGAAAGCGGTCCCTAGCTTCACTTAAACACAAGGCGATTGGCGAGACGATAACAGACCTGTCGGTAGATTTCTGGAAGTCGGTGCGGATTTGGCTGGCATATTACAATCGTGATGGAAGGATTGCTTCGAACAGCAGATACTTCCTTTTTACCACCGGCACGGTCTCTGAAGGTTCCTTTCTCCGGTTCTTTTTGGAAAATGCGACTGCTCCGGGCAAATCTTTGGCGGTCCACGCCCGCGACGGTCTTGATACGACCACGTCCAAGACGATTGTCCCAATCCGGGACGAATTGAACCGACTTGACGAGGGAGAGTCCGAGGATTTTCTATCACGCATCGTCATATTCGACGGCAGCCCTAGGATCACCGAGGTTCCGCAGCTGATCATAGATCAGCACCTCAGAACGATTAGACGTGAGTCACGTTCCTATCTATTCGAACGCCTGGAAGGCTGGTGGATGGACCTAGTCATCAAGATTCTCGCGGGTGAGAAACAGGGACCGATATTTGGTTATGAGGTCTCGGATAAACTTTCAAGCTTTGCGGAAGAATACAGGTCCGACAATCTCCCCATTACCTTCCGGAACAGGCTCCCGGATGGGGAGATTGATACGGAAAACGATCCACGACTTTTCGTGGATCAGCTGCGCTGTATCGGAATCTCTCCTATTAGGATCCAACGTGCTATCGTGGATTACTATCGTGCCTTCGAGCAGCGTTCGAGTTGGGCAAGGGAGAATCTGCTCATCTCTGGGGAGATTGAGGAATATGAGGATCGGCTTGTTGACGAGTGGACTCGCTATAAGGAAGTCGTTTGCGAGAAATTGCACAACGGCAGTGAAGAGCAGGCTTGCATAGACGCCGGCAAGGAACTGTATCGGTGGGCTGAGTTCGAGACCGACCGATTTAGGATCAGGGAGAGGGTAACTGAGCCCTACGTGGTGCGAGGTGGGTTCCATATGTTAGCGAATTCTAGGCCGATGCCGAGGGTCTATTGGCATCCGCGGTTCCTTCATCGCCTTGAAAAACTGCTCGAGGTGACCCCATGAAGCGTTGGGACGAAAGGCCGATCGAAATTCGCAACTTGTTCAATCCGGCGTTTTGCGGTCTAGTACTTTTCCGAGCCTTCTGCGGTTTCGAGGAAGAGGACAACGAGGGAATGCCCTTTTCGCTGTCCCTCCTTGTCCTGCCGCTGTGCCTTCATAAAGATTCCAGAGAGATACTTTCGAAGGCAAGCCGCAGTTACCTTTTGAAGGTCATCGGGACCAACCCGCAGATGCTAGTCGGCTTCGCCCGACGCACAGCCGACTTGCTCCCCTTTACTTTCGAATCTCTCGGACTGCTCATGCATTTCGGATGTTTTGAGGTGACCGACGGAGGCCGATTGCGGACTCTGCCTGCACGCGTGCGGAAATCGATAAGCGGAACTGCGGAATCGATAGCCTGCCAGCGGGTCGCAAGGCTCGTCGGGAAGGAGTTTGCCAGAGTTTCCGACCGGATGACCATTTACACATCTTTCGGCGTCAGACCATGAAAATAAAGTCGATACATATCTACAGCCACGATGGCCGGCGGAGAGATCTCATCTTCAAGGTAAATGGCCTTAATATCATTACCGGCCGTTCCTCGACGGGGAAGTCGGCGCTCTCAGAAATCATAGAATACTGCATGGGCCGCTCAACCTTTAACGTTCCAGAGGGCGTAATCCGAGATCGCGTTTCCTGGTTCGCTGTCGTCTATCAGTTTGATGGCGAGCAAGTGCTCGTCGCCAAACCGTCGCCGAGCCCGGGGCATAGCAGTGGCAGCACCGCGATGGTTCGGCGAGGTAGCGACATTCCCATCCCTGAGTTTGATGATCTTGCCGTCAACGATGACAACGATGGGGTCGAGACCCTTCTATCGAGTCTGCTTGGCATACCCGAAAACAGGACTGATGTCCCTATCGATAGCAGCCGTGCAAGCTACGACGTGAACGTCAAACACACCTATTATTACCTCTTTCAGAAGCAGACGATTGTCGCCAACAAGGACCAGTTATTCTATAGACAGAACGAGTCATTTCAACCGCAGGCCATCAGGGACACATTGCCAATCCTGCTCGGTGTGTTGTCACACCAAAGATTCGAGCTTGAGGCCGATCTTAGGGTCGCCCAAAGGGAGCTCAGGCTCAATGCAAAGATACTGGAGCAGGCAAGAGCCGCGATTGAAACCTCAGAGGCCAGGGGTCTCGGACTGCTCTCGGAAGCCCGCGCGGTTGGAATTCTACCCCCCGAAGCTATCGGTGAACGCTCCATCGTGGATTTGCTTCGCAGCACAATTGGCTGGAAGCCAACGCCTATCCCAGAGGACGATGGTCAAAGAGTTTCGGCGATCGAGAGTGACCTCGTAGCGCTGAGGGATCAGCGGCGCGACATTCAGAATAGAATTGACGCGGCGCTTCAGTATGCGAAACGCGCACAGGGATTCGAGAGCGAGGCCACGGAACAGCGTGACCGCCTAGCCTCGATCAGGGCTCTCCCTGTAAACAAGGGGACAGGTGAGTGGCAATGGCCGTTCTCGGCGGCGAACCTGGGGATGGAAAGTCCGGTCGCGACTGCATTGCTGGCCGAGCTTGAATCACTGGACCGTGAAATGACGCTCGTGATTGGCGAGCGCCCGCGCTTGGACGCCTATATTGTGGTTCAGCGGGAGCAGATTCAGACCCTGGTCAGCACAATAAGGAACAAAGAGATCGAGCTGTCCGCTGCCATATCTTCTAGCGAAATGATCGCCGTAATGGGAAACCGAAACAATGCAGCATCGCGGGTTGTAGGCCGAATCAGCCTTTTCCTAGAAAACCTCGTCCCTAACGACGAGTTGGCGCGTCTCGAAGCGGAGTCGAAGCGACTGACGGCCAAGGTCGAGGATCTTGAGCGCAAGATCGGCCTTGACGACTCGGGCGAGAGGCTGGCGTCAACGATGAACAATATCTCGGCCCATATGTCGGCTTACATCTCGGCTCTCGGAGGAGAGTTTGGCGAATTCCCTGCCCGCCTGGACCTGCAGAACCTAACCGTCGTCATAGATCGCCCAGGCCGGCCGATCTACATGCCGCGCACAGGTGGAGGCGAGAATCACCTTGCCTATCACCTATCGGCACTCTTAGCTCTGCACAGATTTGCGACCAACAACAAACAGCCGCTACCACGCTTCCTATTGATCGATCAACCGACGCAAGTCTATTTTCCCTCGGAGGCAAGTTACCGAGAGGCTGGCGGTTCGATAGAAAGAACAGAGGTTGATGCTGATCTCGCTGCGGTGCGCCGGCTGTTCGAGCTTCTTCGCCGGTTCACAGTTCAAGATGCAGCAAATTTCCAAATTATCGTTACTGAACACGCCAACCTGCGTGAAGAATGGTTCCAGGCTGCGCTCGTTGAAGGTCCCTGGACCAAGCCGCCTGCTCTGGTACCCGATGATTGGCCGAATGACCCGCTCGGCACCTCCTAGACACAGCGATTGCCAGGAAAGCGAAGAAAATGCCCACTGATAGCGATGCACTTAACTATCCATACATTCGGATACGTAACGCGGACTGGCTCAAACGTACGCTACTGATTTTTCCACATGTTGCACGTATGACCCCGACCATCAATGCGCCCGCGGACGATCCGGAGATAACCGAATTCTGCTACACGGAGGGTCGTCGAGGTCCTTTGCTTCGGCCGGTAGATCTTTGGACAGGGCACGTTCGTCGTGCTCAGCAGGAGTTAATTCGTGATCTGGACACCTTCTTCAATTCATCTCACGATCGTTTGTTGAGGCGATTTCAGAAGCATAATGCCGAGACGCGAGACAGAGGGCAAACAGCCAATAATCGCACTGTCTGGGAACGCCGACTTTCTGATCATCCCTCATTCCAAATTCATCGCTATAAACTTTTTGAAGGACTCGTTGAGTACCTGCGCAGAAGAGATTTGGCTTGGGAGCCCAGCGCTAGCTTTTCGGACGGTCCCGAGTATCTCGAGATGAATCCGAGGTTGGGTGAGGCCATAATGGCAACACTTGCGACCGCCTGTGCAGAAAGTGAAGGACTCCAAGTTGTTACTGAATTTCCGGAGCTTCATGGTCAACTAATAGGAACGCCACGCGATTCTATTTTAAAGGCATGCTTGAGCGATTCACGTAGTGCAGGTCGGACATCGGGGCAAGTGGTCGCAGAATTCCTAGTCTATCGCCGTTGCAATGTTGATGCCCTAACGGCGGACAGGATTGCTGCTTTGAAGAGCGAACGGGATGCCCTTGCGGAGTTCCGAACGAAAATAGAGAATTTGGCATCCACTCTTCCGCCCACGATCCAAAATAAGAAGGTCTTGGAAGTTCGCCTCAATGATCTGATGAATGATATCTTTCATCAATGGCAATCAGAGCAAGCCAATCTCAGCAGCTACGCTAGAAGACTGTTCGGTGAAGGTGTCCTTACTGAACCTGAGAAGTTGGTTCAAAAGATTGTGGAAAATGCGGTTAGGCCAGAGAATCTGGTTGCCAGCGCTGCAGGCGCAGCGGTGGTCGGCGGGGCTCATCTTGGAAGCTTAACGCTCGCACCCGCAACTGGCGCCGCTGCCGGATTCGTCGTCGCAGTTGTTTTTCGTGCATTGCGTACGTGGGGAGAAACAATGAGGACAGCGCGAGAAAGCCCGTTCCGCTACCTGACTACACTACAAAACGAAGGCGTCACGTTCTCACTGACGCGCTGACCGCCCGGGGTGGCGGGTCGGCGATCTCCGGCAGCTCTTCCGCCAGCGGCTCCCAGCTATCCAGCAGCGCGACCAGCCCCCTCCCGTGCGCCGGCTCGATGATCAGGCGGTCGCCGTCACGGCTGATGATGGCCTCGCTGCCCGGCAACTCGAACTCCGTCGGGATGTGGGCGACCTGGTTCCCGTCGGCGCGGAACAATCGAACATGGCGCGGGGCAGGGTTGGACTGGGACACAGACGCGGCCTCTCTGGGGTACGTCACGAACATCTGCCACGACAGACGCTCAATCAACGCTGGATAGGCGCGGCCAGAGCAAGGACGTTCAGGTCATGATCCATCGCCAGCCTCGGCCAGGTAATCCGCCGGGCGCAGGATGCGAACCCGGCGCCACGGATGCGGCACCAGCAGATCGGCGTCGCTGCTGACGATCGCCGCCGCGCCGGAGGCAAGAGCGAGCTCCAGGTATTTGTTGTCCTTCGGGTCACGGCAATCTGTCACGCGCATGGCCGGCGCGAAAACCGCTCCGAGCGCAAGGAGCTGGCCGATCGGTTCGATCCGCAGGTCAGCATCGACGAAACGCGCCAGGCGTGGCCGGTGCAGCACGTCGAGCAGTTCCGCCATGACCGCCTCGGACACGGCGATCCGATGTGCTCCGAGCGCGCGGCGCACGGCCCGGGATGGTATGCCACTCCGGCGGAACGCGGCGCTCACCAAAGTGGACGCATCGAAGACGATCACCCCGGCGGCGTATCCCGGCGTTCGGCATTGTGGGCAGCGAGTTCCGCTTCCAGGATTTCGTCAGTGAGGCCGCGCCGCCCGGCTTCGGCGGAAATCGCATCCATCACCTCGACCAGCCGTTCCCGGCTTGCTGGCTGGAGCATGCGGCTGACCAGGCGACCTGCGATCGCCTGGCTCACACGCCCTCTACCCCATCTTATTCACCGTACGAGCCGGCCGCTATGTTGTTACGAATACATAATCACTATGCGCACAGTTCGGCACCGCTGGCTGAACCGCATTTCAGAGCATATCTGTCGGGCGCTGGAAGTTGATCAGGCAGGCTTCTACC
>DASXFW010000360.1:0-7125 GCA_036489395.1 Acetobacteraceae bacterium
GGGCCAGGGGGAGGGGGGCGTACATCCGCGGTCGGTGGATGAACGCACCCCTCCCCCAACCCCTCCCTCAAGGGGAGGGGGGAACCTTGTTTCTTGTTAGCGCAGCGAAGCAATCCCGGTCGGGATGAGTGCCATTGCCCGACCGGAATTGCTTCGCTGCGCTCGCAATGACAGGGGTCCCGCGGCGACGCCTTTCCCCGCGGCCTTTGTCGGAACCGCGCGGATGCTCTAGCGTCGCCGTACCACGCAAGGAGGGGAGGACCACCGATGATCGTCGAGATGCGCACCTACACGCTGCAGCCCGGTACGCTGGCCGAGGTCGAGAAGCGCTTCGGCGCCGCGCTGCCGAATCGCGAGAAGCATTCGAAGCTGGCGGCGTTCTGGCACAGCGAAGTCGGCCAATTGAACCAGATCATCCACGTCTGGGCCTATGACAGCTTCGAGCATCGCGCCTCGGTGCGTGCCGCCTCGCAGAAGGAGGAAGGCTGGCCGCCGCCGATCCGCGAATTCGTCGTGTCGCAATACAGCGAGGTGTTCCACCCCGCGCCGTTCTCGCCGCCGCTGGAGCCCCGCGCCATCGGGCCGTTGTTCGAAATCCGCCAGTACACCCTGACGCCCGGGTCGATCCCCGGATTGATCGAGCGCTGGTCAGAGAAGATCGAAGGCCGGCAGAAGTTCTCGCCGCTGGTCGCCGGCATGTATTCGGAGTTCGGCGCGCTGAACAAGTGGGTGCATATCTGGGCCTACAAGGACCTGAACGACCGCGCCCGCGTGCGCACCGAGGCCGCGGCCACCGGTGCCTGGCCGGCACGCAATCCGCCCGGTGTGGTGGTGAGGCAGGAGAACGCGCTGGTCATGCCGGCGGCGTTCTCGCCGATCCGGTAGTTCGCCATCCCGTCATTGCGAGGCCACCGGCCGAAGCAATCCCCCCCGGGAGATTGCTTCGGCCAGGGGCCTCGCAATGACAGCTACTTCAGTGCCGCCAGCGCCACGCCTGTCAGCGTCAGCACCAGCGCCACGACTTGGCGCGGCCCAAATGGGTCGCCCAGCACCAGCGCAGATGCAACCACGCCGATCGTCGGCGACAGCAGCACCGTCGTCGCGGCCAACGATGCCGGCACGAAGCGCAGCGCACGGAACCACGCGAGATACGCGACCGTCAGCGGCATCACCGCGATCCAGCAGAAGATCGCGATGCCCGCGGCGTTCAGGCGATTCCAGTGCGGATGTTCGAACAACGCCAAGACCAGGACCAGCAGCGCGCCGAACAATCCCTGCCAGGCGACGCCGGTGACAGGCGGCATGGCGAGAGGCCGCTTCTTCGCCACCACCGTACCCAGCCCGAACAACACCGCCGCGGCAAATCCGCTCAGCACGCCTGGCAGTTTCGTCAGGTCGGCCTGCATCGATCCGCTGCCGACCAGCAGCGCCACGCCACCCAGCGCCAGCACGATCGCGAGCAAACGCCGCGGCGTCGGACGCTCGCCCAGCATCGGCCACGCGAGCAGCGAGGCCCAGACAGGCAGCGTGTAGGTGATCACCACCGCCTGCGACGCGTTCAGCCACACCAGCGACAGCGTGGTGAACACCGTGAACGCGCCGTAGTTGAGCACGCCGTAGATCAGCAGCCAGCGCCATTCACCGCGCGGCGGGCGCAGGTGCTGGCGCGACGCCAGCGCCACGGCGAAGGCGAAGCCGGCGCCGAGCATGTTGGGAATCGCGCGCGCGGTGAACGGCGGCAGCAGCGACAGCAGGTATTTGTTCTGCGGCCAGGTGCAGCCCCAGATCGTCGCCGTCGTCACCAGCAGCGCGAGACCTTCCGCGCGCGTTCCGATCAGGCGATGCCGCGGGGCTGACTCAGCGGACGTAAACACGGACCTCGCGGGATTTCAGCGTCGGATCGGCCTGTAGGCCGAGATGGATATGCGAGGCGGCCACGCCGGACTGCATCATCGTGCGCATCACGCCGAGCGCGTCATCCTGGCCGCGCGGGGCCTGCGTGGCATCGGGCAGCATGACGACGACATCGAACTGCACGTCGCGGTCTCGGTTCTGTGCCTCGTGCACGGCATAGCGCAGCAGCCCGGTATAGTCGGGCAGCGGACCACCGAAATCGATGGTGACCAGTGGCGTGCGCGAATCGACACGCACCGCAACCGGCGGGGCCGGAGCAGCGGACTGCGCCCTTGCCTCGGGCGCTGGTGCGAACGTGTTCTGGTCCACCAGCGCGCAGCCTGCCAACAGAAGGCAGCCGAGCACCCGGACGAAGGCGGGGCCATTCATGCGGCGCAAGCTTGCAGGAAGCCGCGGCGCGGGCAAGCGTGCGGCGGTGAAGCACGAACGAGGAGACGCACGATGCCCCTGAAAGTGGAACGCCGCGGCGCGGTCGCGATCCTGACGCTCAGCCGGCCAGAGGCGCGCAATGCCTGGTGCGAGGAGTTCCAGCTCGGCATCCCACAGCGTCTGGCGGAATTCGAGGACGACCGCGAAGTGCGCTGCGTCATCCTGACCGGAGACGATGAAGGCGGGGCGTTCTCGGCCGGGGCGGATCTGAAGAATCCGAAGACGCACACGATGAACTCGGTCGGCGCGTTCATCGAGGACCTGCCGCACCGGCGGCGCGACCATGCGATCAACCGGATCGCCGATTTCGCCAAGCCGATCATCGCGGCGGTGAACGGGTATGCCATCGGTATCGGCTGCATCGTGACGTATTGCTGCGACATGATCGTGGCGTCGGACCGCGCGGAGTGGCGGCTGCCGCAATCGGGCCTGGGGATCATTCCGGCGCAGGGCGGCGCGGTGCGGCTGGCGCGGTGGGTCGGCAAGGGCATGGCGATGCGCGCCGCGTTCGGCTTCCCGCTGACCGCGGAGGAGGCGTTGCGCATCGGCCTCGCGCAGTGGCTGGTGCCGCACGAGCGGCTGATGGCACAGGCGATGGAGGTGGCGGAGCGCATCGCCGGCCTGCCGCCGCTGGCGGCGCGGCTGACCAAGGAGTCGCTGAATTTCGGGATGAACATTCCGCAGTCGGATGCCGCGCTGGCGGATCTGTACCGGTTCGCGATGCTGGAGCTGACCGAGGACAAGGCGGAAAGCCACCAGGCATGGCGGGATCGGCGCAAGCCGAAGTTCCGCGGGCGGTGATCCGGAAGAGTCAGGACCGGCACCGCAATCCGCGCATACGTGCGGCGGCCTGTCATGAGCGGATTGCTTCGTCGCTGCGCTCTTGGCTGGCGAGAACCAGACACATTCTGTCATTGCGAGGCCGCTTGGCCGAAGCAATCCCGTTCGTGATGAGCCGCCGTACGCTTATCACGAACGAGATTGCTTCCCCAGGCGGCCTACAGGAAACAAGGTTCCCCCCCCTTGAGGGCTTGGTCCGCTTCGCGGATCAAGCCCTCAAGGGGAGGGGGAACCTACGTCGAGCCGCCGTCACCGTTTCATCCAGGGTGGGTCGGCACGCAGGCCGGTGGCAACTCGCAATGACAGCAAGACCGCGTTTCACTCATGGCGGGTCTGCCTCGCCTAATGCAACTAACAAGAAACTGGGCCTTTCAGGCGATAGATCGGGCACGATCGCCCTCTCGTCATGCCGACGAAGGTCGGCATCCACGCCTGTGCCGCAGCCAGCACAGCGAGTCGTGGATGCCGACCTTCGTCGGCATGACGTGGGGGTGGCGCCGACGCCGTTTCATCCAGTGCGGGTCGGCCGTGAGGCCGGTGGCCAACTCGCAATGACACGCACGCGGCTAGCCGCGCCGCAGCACGTGCAGCGTCACTTCCGGCGGGCAGTTCAGCCGCGCATCGACAATCGACGTGCCGCTGCCGCTCGCGGTATAGCCGATCATGCCGTGATGCCGCCACGAACCGCGCACGATGCGGCGCGGCGCGCGCGCCGTCAGCAGCGGCGTGCCGCCCGGCAGGCAGATCTGGCCGCCATGCGTGTGGCCCGACAGCATCAGGTCGAAATCCGCATGCGCCGCGTGACGATAGGCCTCCGGCGTATGCGATAGCAGGATCGACGCCGCGCCTTCCGGAATGCCTTCCGTGGCGCGACTGAAATCGTCCAGATGGTAGTAATGCGCGTCCTCGATGCCGGCCAGGTAGATCGAGGCGTCAGCGCGTTCGATCGCGATGTTCTCATTCAGCAGGAAGCGGTAGCCCATCGCTTCCATGGGCGGCACCAAGCGGATCGTGTCGTGATTGCCGAGCACGGCGTACGCCGGCCCCTTCAGATGCGGTCGTAGCTCGGTCAGTTCCGCCAGCGCGGCATCATGCGGCCCGAACGTGCGCGCGCGGTAATCGCCGGTCAGCACGCATAAGTCGTAGTCCAGATTCTGCAGCGCATCGATCAATGCCGCGGTGAATCCCAGCGCTGCGTCGATGTGCAGATCGGACAATTGCAGCAGCGTGAAGCCATCGAACGCGTGGGGCAGATGCGCGAGCGCCACCTCATGCCGGCGCACCACGATGCGGCGCGCGTTGCGTCGGCCGCGCGCATGCAGCCCGGTCACGCGCAGCCCCAGCCTAACCACAATCTGCAGTGTCGCCGCCATGTCCTGGCTGTGCACATCGGCAGTGCGGCGCATGCGGCGCGCTTCGTGGTCGCGCTCCATCCCCAGCCGCTGGCGCAGATGCAGCCGGCCAATGCGCGGGATCAGCGCGGCGAGCGCGGCATCCTCACCCTCCGGCATGTCGGGAGCGTTCAGCGCAGCAGCCCTCGTGCCGCGAGGTTGCGCATCAACGCGCCGGCGCCGAACGACCACGCTTCGCACTGGTCGGTCGGGCGCATCCGGTTGACCAGCCGGCCGAGCTTCGGCGCGGCGATCGTGACGATGTCGCCGGTCTTGTGGGTGAAGCCCTGGCCCGGCGTGTCGCGGTCCTCCACCGGTGCGAACATGGTGCCCAGGAACAACACGGCGCCATCCGGATAGCGGTGATGGTGGTTTACCATCGCCGCCACGAGATCGGCCGGATCGCGGCTGATGCGCGCAATGGATGACGAGCCTTCCAGCACGAACCCGTCCTCGCCCTCGACGCGCAGCGTTACCGTGGTGCTGCGGATATCGTCCAGCGTGAACCCGTCGTCGAAGAAGCGCAGGAACGGTCCCACGGCGCAGGATGCGTTGTTGTCCTTCGCCTTGCCGAGCAACAGTGCGGAGCGCCCTTCCACGTCACGCAGGTTCACGTCGTTGCCCAGCGTCGCGGCGACGATGCGGCCGCGCGACGACGCCACGAGAACGACCTCCGGTTCCGGATTGTTCCAGGCAGAGGCCGGATGGATGCCCGCATCCGACGCGGTGCCGACCGATGCCATCGGCTGGCACTTGGTGAAAATCTCCGCATCCGGGCCGATGCCGACTTCCAGATACTGGCTCCACGCGCCCTGCGCGATCAGCACCTGCTTCAGATGCATCGCCGCTTCCGATCCCGGCTTCAGCTTCGCAAGGTCGTCGCCGACCAATCGTGTGACCTCGGCACGGATCGCCGCCGCCGCTGTTAGATCGCCGCGCGCGCGTTCCTCGATGACCCGCTCCAGCATGGAGATCGCAAACGTGACGCCGGCTGCCTTCACCGCGTGCAGATCGATCGGCGCCAGCAGATGCGGTTGCGACGGATTGCGCGCTTCGGGCGGCGTGTTGGCGATGACGGAGATGAGGCTGCCGAGGTTCTCACCCTCGATCGAGTGCAGCGTCGCCGCGGGTTCCGCGTCCTCGGTGAGATCGCGCATCGTTGGAAACGCATACGTGATGTCCAACACGGCGCCGTGCCGGATGGCGACGACCGCGGGTCCGTTCACATCGGGACGCCACACACGGCCGGCGAGCATCGCATTGGCGGCATCGTCGGGTAACAGTTTCTGCGCGGTGTGTGCGAGATCAAGCGGCATGGCGCTCAGCTCCCGACCGCGTGGCGGATCGCGTCGATCGCCAGCGCGATGCCGGCCGCATCGACGTCCAGATGCGTGCAGGCACGCACCCGATAGCGGCCCATGGTCGAGACCATCACGCCCTCCTCCCTGATGCGGTCAGCCAGTTCGTCTGCGGTCAGGCCCGTGCCGGCGGTATCGAAGAACACCAGATTGGTCTCCGGGTCTTCCACTGCCAGTCCGGGAATTTGCGCCAGACCGCGCGCCAGAGTCTTCGCATTGGCGTGATCCTGCGCCAACCGCTCGATGTTGTGGTCCAGCGCATAGAGGCACGCCGCGGCGCAGATGCCGGCCTGGCGCAGCCCGCCGCCCAGGCACTGCTTCCAGCGCCACGCAGCATCGATGAAGGCAGCCGAACCGCACAGCACCGCGCCAAGCGGGGCGCCGAGCCCCTTGGTAAAATCGAGCCACACGGAATCGCAGCCCGCCGCCATGTCCTGTGCCGCGACGCCGGCGGCGACGGCGGCGTTCATCAGCCGCGCGCCGTCCATATGCGTGGCAAAGCCGAGCTCGTGCGCCGTGTCCATCACGGCGTTCAGCCTGGCCAGCGGCCATACCGAGCCACCGCCGAAATTCGCCGTTTGCTCGACCGCGACCAGGACCTGCGTCGGGATGTTGCGGCGCTTCTCGCGCACCGCCTCGCGCAGCGTGTTCGCATCGAACTGGCCGCGGGCGCCGCGCAGCCCCAGCAGCGACGCGCCGGCCAGCGCGGTGGCCGCGCCGCCTTCGTTGCTGAAGATGTGCGCGCTTTCGTGCGCGATCACTTCGTCGCCGCGGCGGCAATGCGTCAGCAGCGAGATCTGATTGCACATGGTGCCGGACGGCAAAAACATCGCCGCCGGCTTGCCCAGCAGCGCCGCCATCCGCTCGCACAGCGCCTCGATGGTCGGATCGTCCCCATGCTGCTCGTCGCCGACCTCGGCGCGCAGCATGGCCTCGCGCATCGCCGGCGAGGGTTTCGTCTGCGTGTCGGAATATAGATTCACCCGGACCGGGGGCAGCGAGGCGGCAGGTCGCGGCGGGGCAAGCAACATCCGGGCGTCTCCTTGTGGGGGCGGAAGGGTTGGCCACGTTGGCGGCGGGATCAAGCCCGGCCACCTCTGTGATTGCGAGTTGACCACGGGCCTGTCGGCCGACTCGCCATGCATGAAACGGCGTCGGCGGCTTGACGTAGGTTCCCCCTCCCCTTGAGGGAG
>DASXFW010000382.1:0-13854 GCA_036489395.1 Acetobacteraceae bacterium
CAAAACCGGGCCGAGATTGCGTCGGTCAGGCGGCCTAACAAGAAACTCAAGGTTCCCCCTCCCCTTGAGGGCTTGGGCCGCGAAGCGGACCAAGGTTAGGGGGAGGGGTCGAAACGTAAGCATCGACCCCTCCCCCTAACCTTGGTCCGCTTCGCGGCCCAAGCCCTCAAGGGGAGGGGGAACCTTGAGTTTCTTGTTAGGCCGCCTGACCGACGCAATCTCGGCCCGGTTTTGCGCGATGACCGAGCGCGCATTGCGACCTGGCCGCGGTCGCGCCTAGCCTTGTTGCCTCGGCAGGAGGCGGCAAATGGCGGACGGCGGCCGTGTGGCATTGGTGACCGGTGCGCAGCAGGGCATCGGTGAGGCGATGGCGGTCGCGTTCGCCGCGGCCGGCTACGACGTGGCGATCAATTGGCTGGACAACGAAGCGGCGGCCGACGCGGTCGCCGGCCAGGTGCGGGCGCTCGGCCAGCGGGCGCTGACGGTGCGGGCCGATGTCGCGCGGCAGCAGGAGATCGCCGGCATGGTCGATGCCACGGTCAGCGGCCTGGGCCGCCTGGACGTGCTGGTGAACAACGCCGGCGTGTTCCCTCGGGTGCAGTTCCTGGAGATGACCGAGGCGGACTGGGATCTCGTGGTCGATATCAACCTGAAGGGCAGCGCGTTTGCGGCGCAGGCAGCGGCGCGGGCCATGGTGGCGGCCGGACGCGGCGGGTCGATCGTCAATCTCAGCTCGCGATCGCTGGCGGGGGCGGTGCTGGGCGTACACTACTCGGCGACCAAGGCGGGCGTGGTCGGGATGACGCGCGCGATGGCCCTGGCGCTGGCGCCGCACCGCATAAGGGTGAACGCGATCGCGCCGGGGCTGACCGATACGGCGCAGCCTCGGTATGGGAATACCGAGGCGGAGCTGGCCGAGATGGCGAAGGCCGTGCCGCTGGGGCGGATGGCGGCGCCGGCGGAGATCGCGGCGCTGGGGGTGTTCCTGGCGTCCGACGCGGCGGCCTACATCACCGGGCAGGTGCACCACATCAATGGCGGCGCTTATATGGGGTGAGGCGGTCACGTGGGGTCGGTGCGTGTGGCCGCATGCCCAACGCTGTGACCGCGCGTGACTCTCCTTGCAGAGGATATTCGAATATTCTGCCATCAGTAGTGAATATCCACGGAGCGCCGGATGCCGCTCTACATCAAAGATGATACGACCGCAGCATTGGTGGCAGAGCTTGCCTGCAAGCGCGGCATCTCCAAACAGGAGGCCGTTCGCCTCGCGGTTCAGGCTGAGTTGGAACGGATTGCCGAAGCAATCCCGTTGCGTGAGCGGATCGCCGCCTGGCGAAAGGAACACAAGATGCCGCCGCGCACGGGCAAGAAGGCGGACAAGGCGTTCTTTGACGATCTGTCAGGCGGCCTGTGACGATCTTCGTCGATGCGTCGGCGATGATTGCCATGATGGCAGGCGAGCGCGACGCCGACGAACTGGCCGACCGGCTCGGCGCGGAGCGGATGCGCCTGTGTTCTGCGGTCTCGATATGGGAAACCGTCGCTGGCCTGTGCCGGACCTATACGTTCTCCGTGCCGTCGGCCCGGGCCGCGGTGCGAAGCTTCATCGAGTTGAACAATGTCCGATACGTCAGCATCGGCGAGCAGGAGTTCGATCTTGCCGCGCAAGCGTGTGCGGAGTTCGGCAAGGGACGGCACGCCGCTTCACTGAACATGGGCGATTGCTTTGCCTATGCCTGTGCGAAGGTGAACCGGGCGGCGCTATTGTTCAAAGGCACCGACTTCAGCAAGACCGACATACGCATCGCATGATAGCGGGGCAATCGGTTTCTGATGACGCCAATGATGCGTTGACACGATACTAACCGGGCTGCGTCACACCTCCTCCGTCAAGCCATCAATGGGGGGTGTTTCAGGCAGCTATCCTGCGCCCTGGTGGTGTTTCAGCCGGACGCCAAAGTGGTGACGCGGGCTGACCACGCCATGACGTCTGTCGCGTGGATCGCGTGTCGGCATGACGCGCGGCGCGGCACCATGCTATGCTATTGGTCCTACCCGCGCCGTTTTGCGACGCGCGACCTCGCGGAGGCGGTGGCACGATGGATCGAGGATATGACGATGATCTGGCGGTCTGGGCCGAGAGCCAGGCGCGCGCGCTGCGCGACGCGGGCCACGCGGGTACCAACCTGCCGATCGACTGGGACAACGTCGCCGAGGAGATCGAAAGCTTGGGCAGGTCTCAGGGACGCGAGCTGGCGAGTCGCATTCGAACTATCCTGCTTCACCTGATGAAGTTGCAGGGATCGCCGGCAGTCGAGCCGGGTGCCGGCTGGCGCGAAACGATTCAGGAGCAGCGTAGTGAGATCGAGGCAGTGTTGGCGGACTCGCCGAGCCTGCGGCCGACGATTTCCTCCGTGATCGACAGGGAGTTGGATAAGGCCAAGCGGTCGGCTGAGCTTGCGCTGGCTGGTTATGGCGAGCAACCGCGGGTGGATTTACGGAACCTGCGCTATACGGCAGAGCAGGTGATGGGGGATTGGTTCCCTGACGTCGCTTGAGCGCTTCCACTAAGTTTTGACCTTGCGACGAACAGATCGCGTGACGACGGCGCAGTTCAATGCTGGCGCCGCCACCAGCGAAGCACCAATTCGATTGCACGGCTGGTCGTACTGCCCGACTCCTACTACGCCGATGCCACCCTGCTGTTCGGCACCGCCGCGCATGATTACCAGCCCGAAGACGGCGAGGATCCGCGCACGGTCGCCATAGCGCTGCGGAAGGCGCCGCTGGCGATCGGCTCGGACAGCTACACCCCGCTCAAGGGCAGCATGATCGGCGAGCGCACCGAATCCGAGCACTATCGCCGCGTCGCCGGCGGGGTGGAGATCATCGGTCCGGCGCGGGACGGCACGCTGGAGGGGAACCCGATCGGCGATCAGCACCTCGCGGTGATCGCCGGTACACAGGCCGGCGACGAGCCGTTCGCCGTGACGGTCGTGGCGAACTGGGGCAGCTTCGTCGTCAGCGACGCCGAAGCGCCGGCGCCGCACTCGGGCGCCAACCGGCAATCCGGCAACAAGGCCGCCATACTCAACGCGCTGATCTACAAGCACGCCACAAAGGACACGCTTGGCCGCCCGCTGCTCGCCCATGCGACAATGCGGCGTCCGCCGAACGGCGCCGATCCCGAATCATGATCCTGCCCCGGATGAGATTGTCGCAAGTCGCGCTGCGCCGCGTGGTCACCGTGCTCGATGCACCGACCAACGGATTCGTTGCGCTGGTGCGCGTCGCCGGCCTCGACCCGGCGTGCGACTTCCGTGGCGCGGTGCTCGATGGCGTCGATTTTGGCACCGATGATCTCGGGAACTTCGACTTCTCGGGTGCCGACCTCAGAGGCGCCGATATGACGCGCGCAACTGGGCTTGATCAGATGGTCACCGATGCGAACACGAGGCTTCCGGACCACGCTTCGCGCAAGCCGCCAGACTTCGATGTTGACGAAGTGCACCGCATGATCCTGGCGGGAAAGGCGGCGCCGTCGGCCTGGCGGCCCTTCATCACCGAGCTGGACTTCTCTCCAAATCCGTTCCTCACTTCCCGTTCAAGGGAACCATTCGCGACGCTCAGCGACGTGGCGCCGCTGGCGGGCCTGACCGCGCTGCAAAGCCTCGATTTGATGGGCACGAAGGTCAGCGACGTGACGCCGCTGCGGACTCTGCCGGGTCTCCAGATCAGGCAGCCTTCGATTGCAGGAAGCGTGCGATCCTCGGTTCGCCGTGTTGTCCGGTGGCTGTCCGGCGTCCGGACCCCGAACGCCCGCGTTCAACGGCGATAGCCATGAGCAACGACGATCGTGGCTCCCCGCATGGCACTCAGCTCTCCTGGCTCCCATCCGCGCCCGGCGTGCTGGTCGCACCGCGCGCTACGATGCACCCGCGAGTTCGCGCGCCAACCACGTGGAGGCGATGTCAGCGTATTCGACGAAGGTCAGCTCCCCAACATCCAGTTCCGCATCGGCGCAGATCCTGGGCAGTTCGCTCGTGAATCGGCCGTAGCGAGCGCTGATCGCTGCCGCGCCTGGCGGTCGCCGAATGCCCGCCTTCGAGATCGACAGCCAGTCGCGGACCGCTTTGATCGCCTTGCCAGGATCATTGCCATGCGCCGCGATATCCTGGCCTGAGATGTCGCTGATGAACTCCTGGTACCGATAGGTCTCGCGGTCGAGCACCAGGCATGATTTCCGGTCGTGGGGGTCTGGTCCGAACCGCTTCGCGCCCAAAAACAACCCTAGCTCCAGCGGCATGTTGAAGCGCGGCAATCCGCGGGCGGTAAGATCCGTGCGGGAAATGTCGTGAATGCCCCACCGGCAATCCCGGATGATCCGGGCAATCTTTTCGATGCGCACTTCGCCTGCGTCGTACGCTTCTTGCGAGCATCGTGGGATCAACCCGCACTCGAACACCGCGAAGGTCAGCGCACGGAACAGCGGCAGATAGGTTTCGTCGAAGGGGCAGTTGATGAAGACGCTCTGATCGTAATCGGCCGGAACTTTCCATGCCATGCCTTTAGGCATGCGTCATGTTTCGCTCACGAAAGACCTTTTCGACCGCTTCTACAATACGACGATGCGACACGGTCCGAGGTCCCTTTGGTGCGGGCTTGATATGCGCTGCCGGACCCGGTGTTGCATCCCGCGATGATGCTGCGGCCTTTGCTCGCCTCTTGGGTTTCGCAGGAGCGCGGTCGGACGTCCTGGTGCCCATGTCATGAACCTCCGCGTGGCAATATGGGGGACAAGTCGCTGCACGGCAACGTCTGTGTGGCGTCTACCGCGCACGACTTGGAGCAATGCCGTTGCCTGGAAGGAATCCGTGGATGGCCGGTCCACGCGCAACCATGACGCGTTGCGTCGCGCCTCCGCCGTGACGGCGACCCAACACATCACCTTGTCGGCCGAGGCGGCGTCTGCGTGTAATCGTAGAATCCCCGGTTCGTCTTCCTTCCCAGCCACCCCGCCTCGACATACTTCACCAGAAGCGGGCAAGGCCGGTACTTCGAATCCGACAGCCCCTCATACAACACCTGCATGATCGACAAACACGTATCCAGCCCGATGAAGTCCGCCAGCTCCAGCGGCCCCATCGGATGGTTCGCGCCCAGCCGCATCGACGTATCGATCCCCGACACCGACCCCACGCCCTCATACAGCGCGTAAACCGCCTCGTTGATCATCGGCACCAGGATGCGGTTGACGATGAACGCGGGAAAATCCTCCGCCACCGCAGGGATCTTCCCCAGCTTCATCGCCAGCGACTGCACTGCCTGGAACGTTGGCTCATCCGTCGCAATCCCGCGGATGATCTCCACCAGCTTCATGACCGGCACCGGGTTCATGAAGTGCATGCCGATGAACTTTTCCGGCCGGTCGGTCGCGGCACCCAGCCGAGTGATCGAGATCGACGACGTGTTGGACGCGAGCAGACACGCCGGCGCCAGATGCGGCACCAACTGCTTGAAGATCGCGCGCTTCACGTCCTCTTTCTCGGTCGCCGCCTCGATCACCAGGTCGGCGTCGTCGAACATTGCGTAGTCGGTGCCCCGCTTGATGCGGGACAGCGCATCGACCTTGTCCTCGGCCGAGATCAGCGTGCGGTTCACCTGCCGGTCCATGTTGCGGCCGATCGTTGCTATCGCGCGATCGAGCGCATCCGCCCGCGCATCCAGCATCCGCACCTCGAGCCCGGCCAGCGCGCACACATGGGCGATGCCGTTGCCCATCTGGCCGGCGCCGATCACGCCCACCCGGGCGATGTGCGGCGGTTCGACCAGCATCGAGGCGGCGGCAGGGGACGGCTTGACTTCGACGTTCATTCAGGAGCGCTCCAGTTCGGCCGCCAGTTCCGGCAGCGCGACAAACAGATCAGCCACCAGGCCATAGTCGGCGACCTGGAAGATGGGCGCTTCCTCATCCTTATTGATCGCCACGATGACCTTGCTGTCCTTCATGCCGGCCAGGTGCTGGATGGCACCGGAGATCCCGACAGCGACGTACAGCTCAGGCGCGACGATCTTTCCGGTCTGGCCGACCTGGTAGTCGTTCGGCACGAACCCGGCATCCACCGCGGCGCGGGAGGCCCCGACCGCGGCGTTCAGTTTATCAGCAATCGGTTCCAAAAGCTTAAAATTATCGCCGTTCTGCATGCCACGTCCGCCGGAAATCACCACGCGGGCGGCGGTCAGCTCCGGCCGTTCGCTTTTTGACAATTCCGCCGAGACGAATTTCGACATAGACGGCATGTCGGGGATGGACACCGGCTCGATCGGCGCGCTGCCGCCCTCGGCCGCCACCGGGTCGAACGACGCGGCGCGCACGGTGATGACCTTCTTCGCGTCGGCGGATTTCACCGTGGCCATGCCGTTGCCGGCGTAGATCGGGCGCACGAAGGTGTCGGCGTCGATCACCTCGGCGATGTCGCTGATCGGCTGCACGTCCAGCAGAGCGGCGACGCGCGGCATGACGTTCTTCCCCACCGCGGTGGTGGCCGCCAGCAGGTGATCATACGACGGCGCCAGCGCCACCAGCAGGGCGGCGGTAGGTTCGGCGAGCAGGTGATCCAGCGCCGGTGCATCGGCGACCAGCACCTTGGCGACACCGGGCAGCTTCGCGGCGGCGGCAGCGGCGGCATCCAGGCCGGCGCCGGCGACCAGCGCGTGCACCTCGCCCAGCTTTTCCGCCGCGGCGACGGCGCTGCGCGACGGTTGCTTGATCCCCGAGGCGTCGAATTCCAGCAGAACCAGTGCAGTCATTGGTCAGATCACCTTCGTTTTCAGCACGCCACCACCACCCCTCTCTGTCATTGCGAGGCCCGCAGGGCCGAAGCAACCTCGTTCGTGATAAGCCTACCGCTCGTCACGAACGAGGTTGCTTCGTCGCTACGCTCCTCGCAATGACATGTGAGGGGCGGGACGGAGTCAGATCACCTTCGCTTCGGTGCGCAGCTTGCTCACCAGCTCGGCCACCGAGCCGACCTTCACCCCCGCCTTGCGCTTCGGCGGCTCCGACACCTTCAGCGTGGTCAGCCGCGGTGCCGGATCGACGCCCAGGTCGGCCGGCTTCACATTATCGATCGGCTTCTTCCGCGCCTTCATGATGTTCGGCAGCGAGGCATAGCGCGGCTCGTTCAGCCGAAGATCCGTGGTGACGATCGCTGGCAGCGTCAGCGCGACCGTCTCCAGGCCGCCATCAACCTCGCGCTTCACGGTGATGCCGTCGCCCTCGATGGTGATCTGCGACGCGAACGTGCCCTGCGGCCAGCCGAGCAGCGCGGCCAGCATCTGGCCGGTCGCGCTCATGTCGTCGTCGATCGCCTGCTTGCCCAGGATGATCAGCTTCGGCTGCTCCTTGTCGGCGATCGCCTTCAGCAGCTTGGCGACGGCCAGCGGCTGCAGTTCTACATCCGTTTCCACCAGGATGCCGCGGTCGGCACCCATGGCCAGCGCGGTACGGATCGTCTCGGCGCATTGCGGAACGCCCATGGATACGGCGATCACCTCGGTCGCCACGCCCTTTTCCTTCAGGCGCACGGCTTCCTCGATGCCGATCTCGTCGAACGGGTTCATCGACATCTTGACGCCGGCGGTCTCGATGCCGGAGCCGTCCGCCTTCACGCGAACCTTGACGTTGTAGTCAACCACCCGCTTGACGGGGACCAGAACCTTCATGTGGGACCGTGCCGCTTCCAGGGAACCATGATGTTACGCAGGCCGGGCGCGCAGCCTCCCACCTGTTCGCACCTGCAATAGAGCGGGCGGACCATATGCAGGGGGCTGGCAGGTGTCAAACGCGAGTCATACCCGCGGGTAGCAACGGCTCGCGCAAGAGTTCCCCCTCCCCTTGCGGGAGGGGGTTAGGGGGAGGGGTCGATGCTTACGTTTCGACCCCTCCCCCAACCCCTCCCTCAAGGGGAGGGGAGAAGCTGCGGCCGGTGGCAACGCGCAACGACGGGCTTCGCCGGCGACTGTGCTACGCCGCCCCGCGCTTTAGTTCGACGCCGCGCGATTCCGCCAGGTGATCGAACTGCTTGCGATACGTTCCCAGACCCAGCGTCTGCGACCGCAGCTCGATGATCAGATCGTGCAGCTCGGCCTCCGGCACCAGCGCCTCGACATCGTCCCAGCCGGACCAGCCGTCGCGTTCCGCGAAGCCGAGGATCTGCCCGCGCCGCCCCGTCACCAGACGCTGCGCACGCGCGGTATAATCGTTCGGCACGCTGATCGTCACGCGGTAGATTGGCTCCAGCAGCACCGGATCGGCCTTCGCCAGGCCTTCCTTCATCGCCAGACTGGTCGCGGTCTTGAACGCCATGTCGGAGCTATCGACGCTGTGGAACTGTCCGTCCGTCAGCGTGACGGAAATGTCCACCACCGGGAAACCGAACGGTCCCTTCTTCGCGGCTTCCTCCGCGGCTTCGCCCACCGCCGGAATGAAGTTGCGCGGGACTGCCCCGCCGACGACCTTGTCGATGAATTCGAAGCCGGCCCCACGGTCGCGCGGCGCGATGTCGATCTTCACGTCGGCGAACTGACCGTGCCCGCCGCTTTGCTTCTTCAGGCGGCCATGCTCGTGCACTGCCTTGCGGATCGTCTCCTTGAAAGCGACCTGCGGCTTGTGCGTGCTGACCTTCAGCGCGTAGTTGCGCAACAGCCGATCGACCGTCGCGTTCAGGTGCATTTCCCCCTGCCCATGCAGCACGGTCTCGCTGGTGTCTTGCTCCTGGTGCACGGTCAGCGTCGGATCTTCCTCGCGCAGTTTTTGCAGCGCGCCGTTCAGCTTCACGTCGTCCTTATGATCGGTCGTGGCGATCGCCAGCGAATACACGGCGGACGGAGCCTCGGGGAACGGCAACTGCGCGGGCGTGGCGCCCGGCGAGACCGTGGCGCCAGTGGCCACACCTTCCAGGCGGCTGAACGCGACGATTTCGCCTTCCACCGCCTCGGGCCGCTTCGCGAGGTCACCGCCCTGGAAGTGATAGATGCCGCCTAGCCGCGATCCGCCTAGCGTGGCGCCGTCCTTGATTGAGCCGCGCCAAATCCGCCCGTAGGACAGTTTGCCGGTATGCCCCGCATGCTGCGTCTTGAAGATCTGCGCCAGCGGCGGACCCTCCACAGAGATGTTCCTGCGCGCCGCGGTCTCGGCCGCGAACGGCGCATCGTGGCGCAGCGCCTTCCACAGCCGCCGCACGCCACTGGCGTTTTCCGCCGAGCCCAGCAGCACTTCAACAACAGCACCTGCCGAAAGATCCTTGCGCAGGTCGCGATAGATTTCGTCCGAGCCGGGCTTGATATCTTCCAGCACCTTTTCCAGCAGCGCGTCGTCGTGGTCTGCCAGCGTCTCCACCAGTTTGCCCAGCGCCTCCTGCTCTTCGTCCTGCATTTCGGACGGAATCTGCACCAATTCCGACGGCTGTCCCTTGCGATAGCGATACGCACGCTCGCTGACCACATCGACATAGCCGCTGACCGTCTGGCCATCGGTGATCGGCATCTGCCGCAGCACGAGCGGGCATTTCGAATAGCCTTGCAGCGCCGCCAGCGTATCGCGAATGCTGCCGTCCAGCGTATCGATCTTGTTGATGAACACCATGTGGGGAAGCTGCAAATCGGCCAGCAGCTTGAGCACGGGGGCAACGGTCAGCGCGCGCGCCGGCACCGCCTCACACACCACCACGGCGATATCGACCATCGCCAGCGCGGCGGATACTTCGTAGGCGAACTCGATCGAACCGGGACAGTCCAGCACCGACCACTGGTCCCCCAGATAGGAGCAATGGCCCAAGCGGATCTCGGTGGTCATCGGGCGGTTGCGCGGATCGGCGGGGCGCTTCACAGGGGCGCCGGCCGCATCCATCATGGCCTCGAACAACGTGGACTTGCCGGCGCTGTACGGGCCCACCAACGCCACCGAGCGGGGACTTCTGCCGTTCTGGTTTCCTGACATGGCCGCGCCTCCTGTTCTTGGTATGGGCGCCCGCCGCGATCTGATTGCGCACCAGGGCCGCCCTGACGCCGCCGATCCTAGCGAAGTTTTTGTGACAGGCGAGTCCCGGGGGAAGCTCCGGCATGGGGGTCAGTCATTGGCATCGCCGTGGTTCGGACCATCGATGGATTGCACATGCGCATTGAGACGCGTCAGCGCCTTGTTGAGTACGATCCATTCCGCGCGGCTCAGGCCAACGGCCAGTGTCGTTTCCAGCTCCTGCGCCAACGGCACCACACCGTCATGCACCAACGCGCCTTTGCGGGTGAGTTGCAGCCGGCGGCCGCGCCCGTCGTTCGGGTCGGGGGATTGGCGGGCCAGACCACGCGCCACCAGGCTGGCCGCGGCGCGGCTGACCTTCACCTTGTCCATGGCGGACCACTCGCCGACGGCACTGGGCGATATCGTACCGAAACGACCGATCGTTGCCAGGACGCGCCATTCGGGAATTGTCAAACCGTAAGCCGAGGAATAGCGGCGCTGGAACAACCGGGAGACCCGATTGGCGGCAACCGACAGCCGATACGGCAGGAATTCTTCCAGGCGAAAGTTGGCAGGCGCCGTATCGGGCGGCACCATCGGCCGTGGCTTTGCTTTCATCGACAACTACCTCCCCGGGCGCAGCCGCTCCTATAATGCCGATATCTTGCTGCAAGGGAACGGGCTGATTTTTTTGCTGCACTGCGGGAGGACGCCGATGAAGCTGTACACCTATTTCCGCTCGTCCGCCGCCTGGCGCGTGCGCATCGCGCTGGCGCTGAAGGGGATCACGATCGAACCGGCATTCGTGCATCTGCTGAAGGATGGCGGGCAGCAGAACACCGCGGCGTATCGCGCGGTCAATCCGCTGCAGGTGGTGCCGGCGCTGCGGCTCGATGATGGCGCGGTGCTGACGCAGTCGATCGCCATCATGGAGTACCTGGAGGAGACCCATCCGGAGCCGCCGCTGTTGCCGGACGATCCGGTGGAGCGTGCGTGGGTTAGGGCTTTCGCGCTGGCGGTGGCGTGCGAGATTCATCCGCTGAACAATCTGCGTGTGCTGCGGTATCTGAAGAACGCGATGGGGCAGAGCGATGCGGCGCGCGATACGTGGTATCGGCATTGGATTGCCGAGGGGCTGACGGCGTTGGAGGCGCTGGTGAAGGACGCCGGGCCGGGGCCGTTCTGTTTCGGCGCGACACCGGGCATGGCGGATGTTTGCCTGGTACCGCAGATGGCGAATGCACGTCGGCTCAAGTGTCCGATTGACGATTATCCGACGCTGCTGCGCGCCGAGGCCGCGGCGCTCGCTCTTCCGGCGTTCCGCGACAGTGCACCGGACCGGCAGCCGGATGCGGAGTAAGACGATGAGCACGCGGATGCCGCGGAAGATCGACACGGCATGAATTGCACCGGCACTTCACAGGGGGAACACGCATGATCGATACAACGCATGACGTTGGCCGGCGGAGCTGGGTAGAATCGGCGAATTGGCATTCCGAATTCGCGATCCAGAATTTGCCGCTGGGCGTGTTCTCGCCGGCCGGCGGACCGCCACGTGGCGGCGTGGCGATCGGCGATGCGATCTTCGACATAGCCGCAGCGTTGGAAGGCGGCGTGTTCGCCGGCGCCGCGCGCGACGCGGCGGAAGCTGCGGCCGGTGCGACGCTGAATCCGTTGCTGGCGCTGGGCGCGGATGCACGCTCGGCGTTGCGGGCGCGCGTGTCCGGCCTGCTGGACGCAAACAGCGCGGATCGCGCGAAGGTCTCGGCGCGGATGTTGCACAAGGCGGCGGATTGTTCGATGCACCTGCCTGCATCGGTTGGTGCTTACACGGATTTCTTTGCCGGCATCCACCACGCCACCGCCGGCGGACGGATCAACCGGCCGGAAAATCCGCTGATGCCAAACTATAAATATGTGCCGGTGGCGTATAACAGCCGCGCGTCGTCGGTGTGCCCATCCGGTGGCGGCGCGCTGCGGCCGAACGGCCAGCGAAAACTGCCGAACCAGGCGGCACCAACGTTTGGGCCGTGCCGCAACCTCGATTACGAACTGGAACTTGGTGTGTGGATTGGGCCCGGGAACGCGCTTGGCGAGCCGATCCGTATTGCGGACGCAGCGCAGCACATCGCCGGTTTCTGCCTGCTGAACGACTGGTCGGCGCGTGACATCCAAAGCTGGGAATCCGCGCCGCTGGGACCATTCCTGGGCAAGAGCTTCTGCACGTTCGTGTCGCCGTGGATCATCACCCCGGAGGCGCTGGCTCCGTTCCGCACCGCCCAACCGCCTCGGCCCGCCGGCGATCCGGCGCCACTGCCGCATTTGCTCGGCGCGGCGGATCAGGCGAGCGGCGCGCTCGATCTGGAGTTCGAAGTGTTGCTGCTGACGTCTGCGATGCGTGAAGCGGGGGCCGCGGCGCACCGGCTGTCGCGCGCCGGCGGCGACGTGCTGTACTGGACCGTCGCGCAGATGGTCGCGCATCACACGTCCAACGGCTGCAACCTGCAAGCGGGCGACGTGTTCGGCAGCGGCACGTTATCCGGTACGGAGCCAGGAACAGCGGGCTGCCTGCTGGAAAGCACGTTTGGCGGCCGCGATGCGTTCACGCTGCCGAATGGCGAGACGCGTCGCTATCTGCAGGACGGCAACGAAGTGATCTTTCGCGCGCATGGCCACCGCACAGGATTTGCATCGATCGGGTTCGGCGAATGTCGCGGCCGGGTGATGCCGGCGGTGGCCTATGGGTGACGAATCGTCCGTCATGGCCGGACCATGACGGACGACCGCTACCGCTTCGCACACCAGGGAACCGGCAGGCCCGGCGTCTTCACTCGCAGCGTGTGGATCGACGTGCTGGAGGTGAGGAACATTGTGCGCAGGTCGGAGCCTCCAAACGCGAGGTTCGCGGTGACCTCCGGTGTTTCAATGATGCCGATGAGTTTGCCGTCTGGTTCGAACACCCAGACGCCGGACGGGCCAGTGCAGAACACACGACCGGCGGTATCGACTTTCATGCCGTCCGGCACGCCCTGCTTCACGTCGGATGACATGTCCGCGAACACGCGCCGTCGCACCATGTTGCCAGCGGCGTCGAGTTCGATCGCGTGGATGTAGGCGGTCCAGCGCGTGTTGGCGACATAGAGCGTGCGTTCGTCGGGCGACAACGCGAGGCCGTTGGGATATTCGCACCACGCGACAAGATGGCTGCCGCCGTCTGGGGCGATGCGATAGACGGCGCCCTCGCCCACGTCGCGCTCGGATACCGGCCGGCGGAGCGACGGGTCGGTAAAGAACAGAGTGCCGTCGGAGCGGCAGATCACGTCGTTGGGGCGGTTCAGGCGATTGCCGTCGTGGCGATCGATCAGCGTGGCGACGTTTCCGTTAGTATCGGTGACGGTAAGGCGCCGGCCGTCGCCCTCGCAGTTGATCAGCCGTCCCTGCATGTCGAAGGTTGTGCCATTGCCGCCGTCGGTCTGCCGAATGAGTTCGGGCTGCTGCCCGAGTGTGATGCGGTAGAGCTTGCTGGCACGAACATCGACGAAATAGTAGAAGCCGGCCGGATGCCACAGCGGGCCTTCGGTAAAGACGAAACCGTCGGCCAGCTTTTCGAAGTGCGTGGTTTCCAGGATGTCGTTCAATGTCGCCATTGTCGTTCCCTCCTCAATTGGTGTGGCGCTTTTCCAGCGCGTCTAGTGCCTCGCGTCCTTGATTTTGTGGTGAATCTCCGAATCGATGCTCCGGTAACCGGGGAGATGCATCGTGACCGCGAAACAACCTGCCGTGAAAAGGTACGTCGTGAGGCTCAGCGCCGAAGAGCGTGAGCAGCTCAA
>DASXFW010000391.1:0-14954 GCA_036489395.1 Acetobacteraceae bacterium
CGACCGCGGATGTACGCACCCCTCCCCCAACCCCTCCCTCAAGGGGAGGGGGGAACCTTGAGTTTCTTGTTAGGCCGTCTCGGCCGAAGCAATCCACCGGGGGGATTGCTTCGGCCAAGCGGCCTCGCAATGACAGGGGGCTGCCTTTCATCCAGTGCGCGTCAGCCGTCAGGCTGGTGGGGAACTCGCAATGACAAGGGGGAGGCGGCGGGCTTGACGTGTCAAAACCTGTTGGTATATCAGGCTCATATATCATATATACAGAACACTGCCGATGCGCATCCTGGTTGACATCTCCGATAGCCAAATCCGCGCTCTCGGGGAGCTGTGCAAACGCGTCCACCAGCCACGTGCGGCGCTGATCCGTGAGGCGATCAGCGAATATCTGGCGCATCACAGCCGCGCACAGGAGAAGGACGCATTCGGCCTGTGGGGCAAGGACTCAGCCGACGGCATCGCCTATCAGCGAAAGGCCCGTTCCGAGTGGTAAAGGCCCTGCTCGACACGAACATCCTGATCGACTACCTGCGCGGCATTCCGGCGGCCAGGACCGAGCTGCGCCGCTACCGGTCCGACAAGGCGATCAGCGTGATCTCCTGGATGGAAGTGCTTGCTGGCGCGCCGCCGGAAGCCGAGCAAGCGACACGGAACTTCCTCGACGGGTTCGCGGTGATGGAACTCGACACGGCCGTGGCAGAACGCGCGGTGGCGCTGCGCCGGCGGCATCGCATGAAGCTGCCCGACGCGATCGTTTGGGCGTCGGCGCAGGTTCATTCGGCGTTGCTGGTGACGCGCGATACGAAGGATTTTCCGCGCAACGATCCGGGCGTGCGAGTGCCATACACACTCTGATCGTATCCGCTTGTCGAAGCTGGCTCTTGCGGGGGATTGCTTCGGCCCAATGGTCCTGACAAGAAACATGCGGCTCCTGTCGTTGCGTATTGCCAGCGGCCGGAGGTGCCGGCCTTCCTGTCATTGCGAGGCCGTTTGGCCGAAGCAATCTCCCGCGGGAGATTGCTTCAGCCAAACGGCCTCGCAATGACAGCGGGGGGGGCAGAACGTTTCATTTCCGGTCGGTATCACGCCGCAATGACAAAGCGGGCGGCGGCGGCCAGGCGCGCAAATCTTCGCCGCGCATCACGGTGACCTGCGCCAGCACGCGGCCGGCGTGGCGGATCGGCACGGGGGGCAGGGCATCGATGCGGGCGAAGGCGGGTGACAGATTACGCTCCGCGCGTTCCGGGTGATCCAGGGCGAGCAGCAGGACGTTACGACCAAGAAAGTGTCCCGGCGAGTTGGCAAATCCGAACTGCCGCGCGTCGGTGCTGAGGCACAGCACGGCGACGTCCGGGCCGAGAGCGTGACCGATCTTTCCCGCGTCGCGCCAGTTCGGAATGCCAACAATCGTGCCGGGTTGCAGCAGCCCGCGCGACGCAAGTTCGGTGCGCAGGGACGTCCAGTCAAACGCCTCGATGTCCGGATCGTGGCGGGCGACAACAGCGATCACCGGGTGCAGCCAGTCGAGCCGCACCTGCGTGCACACCACCGCCAGCGCCACCAGGGTGAATGCCACCGTGCCGGCGATCGTGCGCCGGACGTGCGCGACCCGCGTCCGTTGCGCGACGGCGTCGCCGAGCAACGGGAACAACATCAGGTATCCGGGCGCGGCCCAGTGGAACAACACGCGTTGGCTGGACCACGCGGCGACCACAACGAACAA
Organism: Acetobacteraceae bacterium; assembly: GCA_036489395.1. GTDB lineage: Bacteria > Pseudomonadota > Alphaproteobacteria > Acetobacterales > Acetobacteraceae > JASHVB01. The sequence goes on from DASXFW010000391.1 coordinate 1,721, forward strand.
CACGATCGGCGGGGCGCCGAGGCATACCAGCAGCCAGGCTTGCCACGTGCGGGGGCCTCGGCGCAGCGCGGCGGCGAAGGCAGCCATCATGGGCGCCCAGATCCACGGCAGGACGAACAAAGCCTCGCCGCCCAGCACGATGAACGGCCCGAGAGGATGGAAGCGCAGGCCGCTCGCGCGGTCGCCCTGGAAGGCGAACGACGCCCAGTGGTGCGTCGCGTTCCAGATGACGACGGGGGAAAAAACCAGCAGCGCCAGAATGCCGGCGACGTAGGGCTGTGGGCGGCGCAGCCAGACTCGGTGCTGCGGGCTGGTCAGCAGATAGACGAACGCGCCGGCGATGATCAGCACGGCCGAGTATTTGGAGAACAGCGCCAGGCCGGCGGCAAGGCCGGTGCCGAGCCACCAGCGCCAGCGTCCGTCGGACAGCGCGTGCACCAGGTACAGCGCGGCGGCGAGCAGCGCGCAGTCGAGCGGGCCGTCCGGCAGCACCCAGGTGCCGGTGGTGATGCCGAAGACGGGGGACAGGTTCAGCAGCAGCGCGGCGTAGAAGCCGGCACGGGGGTTGGCGATGACAGCGCCGAGGCGGGCCATCAGCCAGGTGGACAGTGCGAACAGGAGGATGAAGGGGAGGCGGACGACGATAGGGGCCTCGGTGCCGGCGAGGTGGGCGGCGGCCCAGGACAGCCACCAGGCGGCGGGGGGATGGTCGAAATAGCCGAGGGAAAGCACGCGGCCTGCGGTGACCATGTAGCTCTCGTCCACGCCGAGGCCGAGCGAGGCGGCGAAGATCAGTCGGACGGCGGCGGCGAGGAGGATCAGAAGGAGTACGGGCGTTGTCCAGGAAGCGCGTGATGAGCAAGTCCCCCCCTCCCCTTGAGGGAGGGGGTTGGGGGGAGGGGTCGGTACAGCCGAGGTCCGTGGGTGTACCGACCCCTCCCCCCAACCCCCTCCCTCAAGGGGAGGGGGGGTAGTCTTCGTCTTCGTCTTCGTCTCCCTCTCCACTCCCACGCCTAGTCCAACTCCGGTAATTCCGGCCGCGTTGCCGCCCATGGGCGCGCTTGTTCCAGCAGTGCCGCAACGCGCAGGAGGGCGGCGTCCTCGCCGGGGCGGGCGACCAACTGGATCGCCAGCGGCATTCCGGCGGAATCGAAGCCGCAGGGCAGGCTGATCGCCGGATTGCCGGTCAGGTTGAACGGCATGGTGTAGGGGTACCAGGACGCGCGGATGTTCTCGACGGACTGGTTGTCGATCTCGATCGGTCCGAAGAAATCCTGGTCGATCGGCACTGCGGTGCGCGACAGCGTCGGCATCGCCACGATGTCGCAGGTGTCGAACCACGCCTGCACCTGGCGATAGAGCCGGGTGCGCTGGAAGATCGCCGCGTACAGCTCGGCGGCCGAGTAGTTCGCCACGCGGTCCATCTGCCGCACGAAGGTGGGGTCCATGATCGCGCGGTGCTCGCGCAAATGGTGGCCGAACTGCGCCATGCGATACGCGCCGTTGTTGACGAACCACACCGCCTCGGGGTTCTCGAACGGTGCATCGTGGTCCTGCACCGTCGCGCCGAGTTCGGCCAGCGCTTCCAATGCGGCCTCGCACGCCGAGACCACGGCACTCGCCACCGCCGCGTTGCCCAGCCGCGCGCGCCAGCCGATGCGCAGGCCCGCCAGGTCGCCGCCCCGCCGCACCGCGGCACTGAAATCCGGCTGCGGCCGAGCGGTGGTCAGCGGATCGCGCAGCTCCGGCCCCGCCATCGCATCCAGCATCAGCGCGGTGTCCGCGACGGTGCGCGTCATCGGCGTGATGTAGGAGATGTTGCCGAACCCGTCCTGCGCGTATTCCTGCGGTACCACGCCCAGGCCCTGCTTGAAGCCGGCCACGCCGTTGCACGCCGCCGGGATGCGGGTGGAGCCGCCGCCGTCGGTCGCCACCGCGAGCGGCACCAGCCCCGCTGCCACAGCCACCGCCGAGCCGCCGGACGATCCGCCGGACGAGCGGTCGGCTCGCCAGGCGTTGCGCGTGCGGCCGAACAGGGGGGATTGGGTGAGGCATTGCTGGCCGAATTCCGGGGTGGTGGTCTTGCCGACGACGATCGCGCCGGCCGCCTTCAGCCGCGCCACGGCGGTGGCGTCGGTGTCGGGCACGTGGTCGCGGAAGATCAGCGAACCCCAGGTGGTGCGGATGCCGGCGGTCGGGATCAGGTCCTTCACCGCGAACGGCAGGCCGTGCAGTGGGCCGATGGCGTCGCCGCACAGGATGGCGGCCTCGGCGGCGCGGGCGGCGTGCATCGCTTGGTCGGCGGCGACGGTGATGAAGGCGTTGAGGACGGGCTGGCTGCGCTCGATGCGGTCGAGCGTGGCGCGCATCAGTTCGACGGGTGAGAGGGCACGGGCGCGGATTCTCGCGGCGAGCTCGGTGGCGGAGGTGAAGGCGAGGTCGGTGGGCATGGGTGTGGCTTGGCGGTTGGGGGGCGCGTGGTGGGGGTACACCGGTGCGGCGGGGGTGGCCAGACGGGTGACGGAGGCCCCCTCGCCAGGCTGAATCCCGGTTGACTCCGCCGCTAACAATCTCGCCGCGGGTTCGGCATGGGCTCCCGGCAGGGTGGAGATCGACAAGGCGGGTCGGCTAGCAGACACTATCGCCGCAGGTTCGGCATGGGGATCCCGGCTGGGTGGTGGAGATCGACAAGGCGGCTCGGCCAGCAGACCTCCGAAGCCCAGACGCAGTCTGCTTGAGTGATTTACGACCGTACCCGAAAACAGATGGTTCTGGATACGGTCGGCAGACCGGTGAAAACCACGGTTGAAAGCCCGCTTTCAGTGACGGCCAGCGAGGGGGATTTCTGAATGGGGTCGGATGGTCGCCATCGGGAGTGAATGGGCGACCACTCTGACCGCAGGCATGGTCGGGGTAGTCTCGGTGGTCGGCATGGTCAGCCTGGTCGGAGCGCAGTTGAATGCAGGATATTTGAACAAGGAAATGGACGGTGCTACGATGATGACATGGTTCAGCCGGTGATCGTCAGCGAAATGGAGCCTGCCGTGAGCCAGAACGGGACGGTTATAATGAGCAACGAAGGTTTCTCAGGTCGGACTCGGCCTCCTAATGTCTCGAACCCGCGCTGACTCAAAAATATGAAACTATCTTTGACATTTGCTCTCCTATTTGTGGTGGCCATCGCGGTTTATGGCCTTGATCACGGTATCTATATCGGCACTGAGAGCTTTATCAGAGAGGGTATCATTTTCAAGAATTGCCGCTATCTGTTTGTGACGGGCGTTTCAGAAATCCCATCCCGCAACGGAAGAGATGACAATAATCCAATGCTGCGAGGAAAGCGTCTACCTGATTGGCCGGACAATCTCTATTGTCGACTTTTTGCCGAATGATTTTATGCGCATGAACGGTGTCATGGCATGCTTAATGCGGAGCTTGATACCGGGACTCGAATTCCTGCTGTGCTTCTCAGAAGATCGACTCGGCTGCGGTGCCAGTCGGTAGCGCCTGGGGCTGTCCGAAGTTCTCCTATCATTACCGGAAGGTTCGCCTTTACAAATATTCCTGACCTGCCCTCTGAATACACGAATCCAGCACGTTGCTTCTCGTCTGGTGGTGATCCGTCTGGATTGAGGCAACCAAGGGTCACCCAATTCACCGTGGCTACTCGCAGTTCACTTTCGTCGGTGTATTCCTTGCTCTTCAAAGACGCCCGCAGATGTGCCTGACTGCCCTGATAGACATCCATGCTGTCATGCTGCGTGAAGTCGATGTAGCTGACCTTTCCGATCCACCATTGGTCGTGTGAAAGTGCAAGCGATTGTGCGAGGTCTCCTATGGTACTTTTTATGACTACACCTTCATCATCTATGGCATATTCGCCCCACATCTTCACTGACTCATGTTTGCTAATGAACCAGCAGCTTGCGACGATCATCTCACGACCGTTTTCTTCATTTTCCTCAGTGAACCGCCGAATCTGCCTCTTTACCTCATCGTCCTGAAACCAATCTTCCATAGAGCGATTTAACACCTCCTGTCCACGTCTCGCTGGCTCAGGGATTGTACCTTCAAATGCGTCTTCAAAGACTTGCAGTTTTGAGAACCACAAGGCTCCCGTTGCAATAAGCGAGACGAACTTTTGAAACGTTAGATATCGCCAAATCGTAGCGTTCGGATCAAGCTCACCAAGCTGTTGCATTTTCGGTCGGTCGGTCATCTCGCTCATGACATTTCTTGACAAATTGTGTTGCGATTCTCTCCGCGTCATATTCGTCAGTCATATCGACATTCAATTACAAACGAATCATTCGCCGGGTTCAATTCCGGTTTGACCTTCGCCCGAATGAATCCTACCCATCCTGATCGAGAATCGGGCATTTTATCGCCAGCCTCTTTCGCGTAGACAGAAGGTGCCCAGAGGACCACATCACCGGGGCGAAGTTTCTCTCCTTTTGACGATGGGAGTAGCAGCAAAAACTATAAAGCCGCCGTCGTCTGACGCCACGCGTAGGGCGGCGAGTTGCGAGCCATCTTGTTTGACAGTGATCGCCGAGGGTGTCCCAAATTCTTCCTTGGAGTCTAGGACAATAGCCACTGTCGCTGTGTTCTTCTTGATGTCAGTATGTCCGAACTTGCACTGATATTCAAAGAATGCCACTCCATTCCGGAATATTAGGTTCGTGGTCGTTGGCCGCTTTTTGTTAAACGGCCAAACCATGGCACCCCTCCATCAATTTTGGAGCAAATTCTTCGCCCTCGGCGCGTTCAACCGGCGGCGTATGGTCGAATCGCCCGTAGTCGCCCTGCAACCATGTCATCATCGTAGCACCGTCCATTTCCTTGTTCAAATATCCTGCGTTCAACTGCGCTCCGACCGGGCTGACCACGCTGATCATGCCGACCACCGAGACCACCCCGACCATGCCTGCGGTCAGGGTGGTCGCCCATTCACTCCCGATGGCGACCATCCGACCCGTTCAGAAAATCCCCCCTTGCTGGCCGTGACTGAAAGCTGGCTTTCAACCGTGGTTTTCGCCGGTCTGCCGACCGTATCCAGAACCATCTGTTTTCAGGTACAACCACGCAACACCACATTTGCCCCCACCGGGACAGGAGACCAATTCAACCGCTCGTCGGAGCGATGGCAGTGAGCACCGGCAGCCGACCTCACTTGCCGGAGCGCGGACCGACCACTCGACGACTTATGCCGCCGTCGGCACCCTAACACGCAGCCACCGCTACCGGTCGATTGAGCTTTCCATTGTCCGACGCATATACTACGCTTGTCCGACATGGAGCGACATGATGGCGAATATCGGAACCACGCGATCGACCAGGCAAGCCGCGGTGCCCGGACACACGGCAGCGGCGGTAAAGCGCCATCCCTCGCCCACCGCGCCGAATCGCACGTTGGCGAACCGGCCCTCCGCCGCCGGGACCAAGTCCATAGCCAGAACCACCCCCAACCCGCCCCGCGGCAACGCCACGGTCAGCCGAGCGCTGGCCGAGCTCGCCGCCGCCGGCAAACTAACCGGGCAGCGCTCGGAAAAGATCAGCGCGCGCGTCGATCCCGGCGTGATGCAGGCAGCGGCCGCGCGCCTCGGCCTGCGGCGGGACGACGTATCCGCCGTCGTGAACGCGGCGCTCGCCGTGGCCGCCGCCCCCGACCGCTTCAAGACCTGGCTCAGGACGACCGAGGACACACTGCCGGACGATTTCGAACTGGCGATCTGACGCGTGCCCCGGCCGCCGCGAGCGCAGCCTCGCGCCACCCAAGCGGTGACGGCCCGCGACGCCGCGCTGACGCACGATCCGGAAGCCCACGGACGGCCCTACCTGCGGCGGCCCGACACCGCCCTGCCCTTCGACCCGGCCGCGATGCCCCGCGGCCTGCCGGTCATGCCGGACACCAACTTCTACATCCTCCGCCTGCGGCGCAGGCTCCCCGCGGCGATCCTTGCCTTCGTGGATGGTCGCGAAGTCCTGCATTCGGCGATCTCCCTGTCGGAGATTTCCATCACCGCCGGTCTCCTCGATCCTGCGCATCCGGGAACCGAGGCGGTACGCAGCCCGTTGCTCCGCCTGCTCGATGAAATCCGCCTCGCCGATTGCCGTGCACCAAGCCCCGCCGCCTGGTCGGAGGCCGGCATGCTGTCCGGCATCCTGGCGCGCACGCAACTCGGTCTCGCGCGCCCGAAGCGTGGTTTGTCAGCCGCCGAGACATGCTGCCAGCTTGGCAACCGTCGCAAGCTGCTGAACGACGCCCTGACATTCCTGACCGCCCGCGAGCACGGCGCCATCTTGCTCAGCGCCAACGTCACCGATATGGACCTGCTGCTGCGGTTCCGGCCGGACACGCCTGTGCTGATGTATCGCCAGACGGCGGCCGCCTCGGCGTGATCGGAACGTCTCCGCCACGAGCAGAGAAACTCGACATAGACTGTCATTGCGAGGTGACCACTGCCCGCCATTGGCCGGTGGTCGACTCGCAATGTCAGGGGGCTTCCTCCTGATCGCCGCTTGCCCGGCCCCCGCCCCCTCAGTGAGCCTGGTTCATCTCGTTCCCGCTCAGTGCACGAACGAAATCAGACATCGGACGGCGACCGCGTCGGTGTCGGGGATGTGGTCCTTGAAGATCAGCGAACCCACGTGGTGCGGATGCCTGCGGTGGGCGCCAGGTCCTTCACCGCGAGCGGCAGACCGTGCAGCGGGCCTATCCGATCGCCGCACATGATGTCGGCTTCGGCGGCGCGGGCGGCGTCCATCGCCTGGTCGGCGGCGATGGTGATGAAGGCGTTGAGGACGGGCTGGCTGCGCTCGATGCGGTCGAGGGTGGCGCGCATCAGCTCCACGGGGGAGAGCGCGCGGGTGCGGATTTGCGCGGCGAGCTCTGTGACGGAGGTCCCCTCGCCAGGCTGAATCCCGGTTGACTCAGCCGCTAACAATCTCGCCGCGGGTTCGACATAGGGATCCGGGCAGCGTGGAGATCGACAACGCGGCTCGGCCAAGCAGACCGCCGAAGCCCGGACGCGGTCTGGTTGAGTGGATTTCCGACTGTATCCGAAAACGGCCCGGGCCATTCTGTCATTGCGAGGCCGCTTGGCCGAAGCAATCTCGTTGGCGATGAGCCGCTGCTTGTCACCAACGAGATTGCTTCGGCCAGGCGGCCTCGCAATGACAGGAATTCGGCGTTTCATCCACCCCGGATCGGTTGCCCAACCATGAGCAACGCGCTACGATTCCCAACTGTATCAAGGATACCCAAGATAAAATCGGCGCGGAAGGCTGCAGCGATGACGATCACGAGGCGTAGCGTACTATCAATTCCGGCACTGGCGGTCCTGCCCGCCGCTGCCCTGCCCACCGCAGCGGCGGCGGCTGAAACAATCCGCATCGGCTATATCGAGCCGCTGACCGGCAACGCCGCCGCCGCCGGCCAGTCGATCAAACAAGGCATCGCGCTGGCGCTCGACATTATCAACACCGCGCATCCGGACCTCGCGCCACTGCCGCTCGCCGCCGCGGCCGGCCTGCCGAAACTCGGCGGCGCGAAGGTCGATGTCGTGTGGGCCGACAACCAGGGCAGCCCCGCGGTCGGCCAGAGCGACGCGGTGCGCCTGATCACGCAAGACCACGTGGTCGCGCTGTGCGGCGCCTACCAGTCCAGCGTCACACTGACGGCAAGCGCGGCCGCCGAACGCTATGGCATCCCGTTCGTCACCGGCGAGTCGGTCGCCGCCAACCTGACCGGGCGCGGCTACAAGTATTTCTTCCGCACCACGCCGTTCGGCCCCGATTTCGCCAAGCTCTATCTCGACTTCCTCGCCGACGTGGCGAAAACCGGCAAGGCCACCGGCAAGATCGCGATCGTGCACGAGAACACCGATTACGGCACGTCGGTCGCGGATTCGATTGTCCAGACTGCCGCGGCCCGCGGCATCAAGATCGCCCAGCGCATCTCCTACAGCGCCAATGGCACCGACGTGTCGCCGCAGGTGCTTGAGCTCAAAAACAGCAGCCCCGATGTGGTGATCTTCATCAGCTATACGTCGGACGCGATCCTTTACATGAAGACGTTCCACACGCTCGGCTATCGGCCGCCGATCGTGATCGGCGACGATTCCGGCTTCTCCGACCCGTCCTTCGTCAAGGCCGTCGGCGATATCGCGCAGGGCGTGCTGAACCGCAGCGCCTTCGTGCCCGGCAAGCCGGATGGCCTGTCGTACAAGGTCAATGCGTTGTTCAAGCAGCGCACAGGCCGCGACCTGGACGATACCACCGCCCGCTCGATGCAGGGCTTCCTGGTGCTGTGCGACGCGATCGATCGCGCCGGCTCCACCAAACCCGACGCGATCCGCGCGGCGCTTGCAGCCACCGACCTTCCCGCGGACAAGCTGATCATCGGCTACAAGGGCGTGAAGTTCGACGCCAGTGGCCAGAACACCCTCGCGTACTCGCTGATCATCCAGCTTCAGGGCGACGACTACGTGCCGGTATGGCCCACCGGGCAAGCGACCGCCAGGCTCACGCTGCCGTTCAAGGGCTGGGCATGAGCCTCCCGGTTCGACGCACCGAATGATCCTGCTGCAACTCTGCGTCGATGGGCTGCTGCTCGGCGCCGTGTACGCGTTGTTCTCGTCCGGACTGACCCTGATCTGGGGCATGATGAACGTCGTCAATTTCGCGCACGGCGACTTCGTCATGGTCGCGATGTACGTCGCGTTCTTCGCCTTCACCCTGCTCAAGATCGGCCCGATCCTGTTCGTACCGCTAACGGCCGCCGCATTGTTCGGCCTCGGCGTGCTGGTCTATTATGCGCTGGTGCGCCACGTCATGCGCGGGCCGATGCTGGCGCAGATCATCTCGACCTTCGGCCTCGCATTGTTCCTGCGCTACACGGCGCTGTGGGCGTTCTCGGCGAACTTCGTCTCCCTGCCGGACAGCCTGGTGGGCGGCGTGTACGACCTGCACGGCCTCCGGCTGTCCGCCTCCCACTTGCTCGCCGGCGCGACGGCGCTGGTGCTCACCCTCGGGCTGCATTTGCTGCTGACGCGTACCGACCTCGGCAGCCGCATGCTCGCCGTGTCCGAGGACCGCGTCGCCGCCGCGCTGGTCGGCATCCGCCCGGATCCGATGCAGGCACTCGCCTGGGGGATCGGCGCCGCGTCCACCGGCGTCGCCGGCGCGCTGATCGCGCTGTTTTTCTACATCTCGCCCGAGGTCGGCAACGCCTTCACCCTGCTCGCCTTCGTCACCGTCTGCCTGGGCGGCTTCGGCAGCGTGCCGGGCGCGCTGCTGGCCGGGCTGGCGATCGGCGTGATCGAGTCGCTTTCGGCCTACTGGCTGGGGCCGGCAACCAAGGACGTCGCGGTGTTCGGCTTGTTCGTCGTGCTGCTGTGGGTGCGGCCGCAGGGATTGCTCGGGCGCGCATGAAGGCCCTGCCGCGCACGCTGCTGTTGGTGCTCCTCGCCGTGCTGATCGTCGCGCCGTGCCTTAGCGACAACCCGTTCTATCAGCGCATCGCCGCACTCACCGCGCTGGCGGCGATCTCCGCCTCCGCCTGGAACCTGATCGGCGGCTATGGCGGCCAGGTCTCCTTCGGGCATTCGGTCTATTTCGGCACCGGCGCCTATGCGGCACTGCTGGCGTTCGACAAGCTCGGTCTGCCGCCGATCGCCGGCGCGCCGCTGGGAATGCTCGCGAGCCTGGTGCTGTCGATGCTCATCGGCCTGCCCAGCTTCCGCCTGCGCGGCCATTACTTTTCCATGGCGACGATCGCGATCGCCGCACTGGCCGAAGGTCTTGTCACCAACTGGAACTTCGCCGGCGGCGCAATCGGCCTGATGGGGCCGGCAAGCCCCCGCACCGTCGCCGACCTGCTGTTCCGCAGCGCGCTGCCCTATTATGTGTTGTTCGTTTTCGTGCTCGCCGTGTTATTGGCACTGACTTACCTGATGCAGCGCGGCCGCATGGGCTTCTACCTGCGCGCCCTCGGTTCGGGCGAACGCGCCGCCGAAAGCCTCGGCGTGCCGATCCGGCGTTACAAGCTTTACGCGCTGCTGCTGTCCGGTGCGTTCACCTCGCTCGCCGGATCGCTCTACGCCGTGATGATCGGCTTCATCGACCCCGACAGCGGCTTCGGGATTCTGGTCTCGGTGAACATGGTGGTCATGAGCGCCCTCGGCGGCGCCGGCACCTTGTTCGGCCCGATGCTGGGCGCGCTCATCCTGGTTCCCCTGGCGGAGACCACCAACGTCGTGCTGGGCGGCGGCGGCACCGGGGCCGCCTATGTCGCCTACGGGATCATCATCATGCTGCTCGCCCGCTTCAGTCCCGGCGGCCTCGCGCAGTGGTGGGCGCCGCTGACCGGGAAGGGCCCGCGCCGTGCTGCTTGAGGCGACCGGCATCGTGAAGACCTTCGGCAGCTTCCACGCCGTGGACGGCGCCGACCTCGCCTTGCAGGAGAACGAGCTGATTGGCCTGATCGGCCCGAACGGCGCCGGCAAGAGCACGTTCTTCAACTGCCTCGCCGGCGACACCCTGCCCACCGCGGGTACCATCCGTTTCCGCGGCGCCGACATCACAACCACCCCGCCGCACGATCGCGCCCGCCTTGGCCTCGCACGGACGTTCCAGGTGCCCATCGTGTTCGAGGGCATGACGGTGCGGGAAAACGTCATGGTCGGCGCGTTCCTGCGCCGGCCGCATCGCCACGCCGCGGCGGACAAGGCGGACGAGGTGCTCGCGTTCACCGGCCTCGCCGACCATGCGGACCAGCAGGTCACATCGCTGGGCACGCCGGGGCGCAAGCGGCTGGAGATCGCCCGCGCGCTGGCGACCGAACCCACCGTGCTGCTGCTCGACGAGGCGCTGGCCGGCCTGCCGACGGCCGAGGTGGACCTCGCGATCGAGCTGGTGCGCCGCATCCATGCCACCGGCGTCACGCTGATCGTGGTGGAGCACATCATGGAGGTAATCCATCGGCTCACCCAGCGGGTGATCGTGTTCCACCAGGGCCGCGTGCTCGCGCAAGGATCGCCCGCGGAGGTCACGGCGGACCCGGCGGTGATCCAGGCCTATCTCGGCCGCCACGCCGGACGGCGCCGCGCATGAGCGCGGTGCTGCTGCGCGTGTCCAACCTCGCCGTGCGCTACGGCGATCTGGTGGGCGTGGCGGATGTGTCGTTCGAAGTGGCGGAAGGCCAGATCGTCGCGTTGCTCGGCTCCAACGGCGCCGGCAAGACCACCACGCTGAATGCGCTCGCCGGCCTGGTGCCGCCGGCGGGTGGCACCGTGACATGGCGCGGCGCGCGGATCGACGGCCTGCCGGCGCACGCGATCGTTTCGCGGGGCATCGCGCTGTCGCCCGAAGGCTGGCGCTTGTTCGTCATGCAGACGGTGGAGCAAAACCTGCGTCTCGGCGCCACCACGCTGACCGACCGAAGCCGCATGGGCGCGTTGCTCGATCGCGTCTTCACGCTGTTCCCCCGCCTGGCGGAACGGCGGCGGCAAAACGCCGGGACGCTGTCGGGCGGCGAGCGCCAGATGCTCGCGGTGGGGCGCGCGCTGATGAGCGATCCGAAGCTGCTGATGCTGGACGAGCCGAGCCTCGGCCTGGCGCCGGCCGTGGTGGATTCGATGTACGACACGCTGACCGCGCTGCGGGGGGAGGGACTCACGCTGCTGCTCGCGGAACAATCGATGGAGCTGGCGCTGGAGATCGCCGACACGGCGACCGTGCTGCAAACCGGCCACACGGTGCTGTCCGGCACGGCACGCGAAATCGCCGACAACCCGGACCTGCATCGCGCGTATCTGGGTGCGGCGTTCTGAGGCTTCGGTGTGATGGACGGGCGTGGTGGACGCTGACTCTGTTGTGTCATGCCCGGGCTTGGCCCGGGCACCCACGACTACGGAGCGTGTCGGCGGTAAAGCCGTGGGTGGCCGGGCCAAGCCCGACCATGACACAAGAGTCAGGACTTTCGGCCCCTGATATAAGCCCGTCGCTGCGAAGGATTCAGCGCACGGCCTGTCGTGATGATGTTCACGTTTGGTCCGATCATGACCCGATCGGCTATGTCAACACCACTCATGTCATAAATCGTGCAGCACTGGTTGATGAACACCCGATGTCCAATGCGAATATCCAGCCTGTACGATGAATAGAAAGGTGGCATGAGCACGAACGTGTCATCCACCATTCGACCCGTCAATTCGCTGAAGATTTCTCGTACTCTGGCAACATCGTCGAAGGAAAGCTTGTTCAGCTCTGCCGTCAACCGCATGGCCCGCCTGGTGGTGCCAGCCACGGCGTCCCATTCGGGATTGGGGATTTGCACCCGCGTGGCCAGGAATGGTCGCTGGGCATCCATGCAGCTTTTCTAGCGATTCCCGGGCTTGTCCCGGCGGCGGCGCAACCCGCAAATCCCCGCCAGCCCTGCGCAGAGCAAACCCAGAGACGCGGGTTCGGGGACGTTGATCGAGACGGTCGGATCCAGGGTGTCGAAGGATGCGATGTTCAGTGTCTGGCTGTTGGTCAGCAGCATGGTGAAAGGAGTGCCGTTCTGGTACACCGGGTCGGACAGAACATCCACCTGAGGGGGCCCCGAGATGCTCAGGCTGTCGAAAAATTCGGTGATATTGCCTGACGAATCGGATGGGGACGTGGCATCGATCTCGAATCCGTAATTGGCGCTATCGGGAGCCTCCCCGGCCTTCCAAAGGACCGTAATGATGTCGTCGGCTGCGACGCTCGTGTAGCTATTGCCGCCGATCGCAAAGCTGAGGCTGCTCGGATAGGCCGCGTCCGGCGGTCCGAAAACCGGGAGCAGATCGTCGTTCAAACTGAATGTCGCGACGGCGGTAAACGGCGCCGCGGCGAACAGCGTGCTTCCGGCGTTTCCGGTGAGAGTCCCGGTCACCGTCACGGTTCCAGCCTCCGCGCGTCCCGCCCAAAGGCCAGCCACCACCACGGCTGCTGCCAACGCCGCGGTTACGCCCCTGGCCTTTGTCCGGTTTGCCATGTCCGACCCCTTGATTGGGAGGAGTGTAACGCGTTCCCTTTTGCCGCGATACCACGTCGATGGTGCGCCAATGTGTCGAAAGGTCGCGCTATGGGACAGCCAACAGGAAACCGGCCCCCTGTCATTGCGAGGCCGCTTGGCCGAAGCAATCTCCCGCGGGAGATTGCTTCGGCCAAGCGGCCTCGCAATGACAGAAGGTCAGCGTTTCAT